>WFQC01000052.1 GCA_015487235.1 Alteromonadaceae bacterium | reverse complement strand
TCGGTGTACTCGGCGTAAGTTTCTTTGGTTAATCCTTCGCGCTCACTTTTATGCCACCACGCTTCTAGCTCTTTTTGCATACCGGAATGATTGCCTTTTAACGCAAGGATATAATCCGCTTTTTGTTGGATTATTTGCTTAGCTATTTCTTGTTGGCAACCCATGGCATCGAGGGGAATAATGCTATTTTCAATATCTAACATTGTTAATAGCTCTGGAATGGCGGTAATTTCATTGGTTTTTGCGTCAACAGCGGTTTGTCCTAACACTAATTGATGCTGGCAACTCCATGCACTTACCGTATGTAAGGCACTTTTGCGTTCTTTAGTGGTAAATGAACGGCGGGCGGTTTTTCCATCAATAGCTATGACATCACAACCTGTGGTTTTAACCAGTGAAGATATCCATGATTGAAAGGCATGCTCAATTTCATCTGCCTTTAATCGGCAAATAACACGAGCAATGGTGTCATGTTTTGGAATACCCGCTTTAAATGTTCCGTATTTTTTTAACCAATCTAATTTTAGATGACCAAAGTCTTCAATATCTTCCCAACCCTCTGCGCCAGAGAGAACAGCACTAATGGCGAGTAGGAGAATATCGAGTAAATTGTGCTTTTTACAGCGCTCTATTTGTGGATCGGTTATTTCGTTAAAGTATTTCAAGAAACTAGTGCTCATATTTAGCTACCAAGGTTATTATTATGCCTTGACCTGAACACTACTTGTGCTAAAAGTTCAATTTATAATGATCTTGCCGTGAGGTGTTGCTATTATTTTGTTAAAAAAATGTTGATTATAAAATTATAAAATTATAAAATTATAAAACCTAATGTAATTAGGTGCTTAGCTAAGAATTGTAGTTAAGTAAATTATAATGTAAGGACAAATTTATGAAAAAAATGTTTTCAATGGCCTTACTTCTTGGGATGACTAATCTTTTCTCTGTACCTATGGCACAAGCTTAAGTAACAGCTGACCCTATTACTACGCAAGGTGGAGAAGTAATATGCTCATACAAGAGTGATGGTTCATGGGAATGTAAGATTGTATATAGATTTTAATCATTTTTTACTAACAACTTAAGGATGTTTACATAAACATCCTTATCTTTTGTGTTTTTATAAGGTATTTTTTATATGAAATTTTTATCTATTTTAATCATATTGTTCTTCACAACAACAAGTAAAGCAAGTGATAACATTGATTTATCTACAGCAATTAAAATAAGCACGCCTGTTTGGTATGTGAATAAATTAGGCAATTCATTCCCACAAGTATGGTTGATAAATAAGGAAAATAAAATCCAATTTATTCACGATGATGCGGTTAACGAGGATATTATACAGGCACTTTCTCATGCACCTGATAAATTGAAAAACACCCCAAAAGTAACTTACCAACAATTAATTAAAGTACAACCGCAGTTAAAGCCTGCCATAAAATTAGCTTTTCAAAAAGGTGCTAACTATGTAGTGCTAGATATTTCCATTGATAAAAGTTTAGTTAAACAAGATCCATTAAGTGATGCTAAAAAAACAGATAATTTTTGCCCTCCTTGTAAAGCTCAAACCGATAAATTAATGACGCTGAATAATAAAGATATCACGGTATTAAAATTAAGACTGGCAATGTAATAATATAACAAGGAGATGCCTTTAATGGAATTGCCATCAAAAAGCCCTGCGATAAAAAAATTACCCTTAGTTTACATAGTTCCTTTTATTGTATTGTTAACCTTATTACTGCTTGGCAATAGTTTTTTTTCATCAAATGCTATTCATCATAACGCTAAAAAAACAGCAATAGTTAAATATGATAGCTCATCACAAAAGGTGAATGCTTTTGGTGCACTTAAAAGCAGTCATCAACAAAATATAGTGAGCAAAGAAAGTGGTACTATTATTGAGTTGAATTTAACTACAGGTACACAAGTAACCCCTGATTCAATTATCATGCAATTAAGTAACCAACAACTCGCTAGAAATCTAGAACAAGCAAAACATGAGTTAGAGCTATCTCAAGGCGAGCAAGCACTGCTACAAGCTGAAATACAAGAACAAGAACTTAAGTTAGAAAACGAAAAAAAATTAAAACAAGGCGAGTTATCCATTGCAAAAATTGAACTGGAAGCTAAAAAAGAATTAGCAAAAAAAAATATAGTATCTTCGTTAGAACTAAAACGCAGTGAATTAAATGTACAACAACTTGCCTTAAAATTATCATTATTAGCCAATACAAAACAACTTTTTAACACCATAAAAGCAACCAAACTGAATGTCAGTAAACTAAAAGTAGCTGAAAAACAAAACCTGCTGATTAATGCTCAGAGTCATGTAAATAACTTAGCCATTAAAGCTAATATTTCTGGAAGATTACAGGGCATGGCTAAAGAGTTCCGTTTAGGGGATTGGCTACAATCAGGAGATAAAATTGCGATAATTGCAGATGACAATGATTTATATGCAGAGCTGTATATAAATGCAAGTGATGTAGCCCTGATCTCTGAAGGTATGACAGTAAATTTAAATGTTAAAGGAAAAGCCGCACAAGGCATTATAAAAAGTATTGCGCCGTCTGTTGAAAACAATCAAATAAAATTAAAGGTTGCCATAAAGTCTACTTTACCAGAAACAGCATTGCCTAATGTTGAAGTGAGTGCCGAAATTAATATTAACAACTCAAAAGCCAAATTACTCGTCACTAAGCCTGAAAAAATATCTTATGTAGATAAGCATGTTATTGAGCTTTATGCGAGAAGCTCTGCGAAACAAGATTTTGAAAAAAGAGAAGTGCAAATAGGGCAAATTAAAAATAATCGCATAGAAATTTTATCAGGCTTACAAGCAGGAGATGAAATTATCATTGCTGCTGATGATAAATAACTCTTGAGGCTGCTAACCTTATATATTTAAGTCATTTTCAATAATACATACACCAACAATTAAAACAAAAGCTGAATATCAATGAAACCTTTTATAACGCTAAATAAAGTGAATAAATTCTTTAACAAGCAACATGTTTTAAAAGACATTAGTTTAAATATATCCCAAGGCGAATTAATAGCGCTCACTGGCGCTTCTGGTAGTGGTAAATCAACCCTTTTGTCTATTATTGGCTTATTAGAAAATTTTGATCAAGGTAGCTATCAATTATTAAACCATGAAGTCACAAAATTTGATGAATTACAACTTAGTTTACTACGTAATAAAAATTTAGGGTGGATATTTCAAAACTTTAATTTAATTGATGATATGACAGTATTAGAAAATGTTATTTTACCATTACGATACTATAAAGAATTATCGGTAACTCAACAGAAAAAAGCCGCTAAGAAGTCATTAAAAGCGGTTGGTTTAGCTGAATATGAAAATTCAAAACCTGCTCAATTATCAGGTGGTCAACAACAAAGAGTTGCGATAGCCAGAGCCATTGTCAATAAACCTGAAATTATTTTAGCCGATGAGCCTACGGGAAATCTTGATAGTGAAAACCAAGATAGTATTTTTCAATTATTAATTGAGCTAAACAAACAAGGCTCTACAATAATATTAGTTACGCATGCCAATGAGTTAGCCAGATATTGTGATCGTATTATTAATATTAAAGATGGTTATATTATGAGTGACAGCCTAAATAACAACGCTATAAAGCAAAATAGTAACGGGGTTAATCATTAATGTATGACATTTATTATGGTTTAAAGCTCTGGAAAAAAAACAAACTTGCAATCACCATTTTAATCGTGGGGTTTGTTAGTTTTATTAGCATCTTATATATAACACTGCTCAGCACCTTTGTTGCTTTTAATGATAAACCTGATTGGGTGCATAGTAACAATAACTTTATAACCATTGCTAACCAAGGAAATAATGGCAGCCTTAAGCCGGCAAACTTTGAACAATTAACCCAATTAACCACCATTAAAGGTATAAGTTCTCATGAATATGTAGGGAAGTTTTCCGATACAGAGTTTGTATATAATGAAAAAAATATTAAAGTTGCTGTTTACTTATATAGCCCTAATTTTTTTAATTTTTTAGGGGTTAACGGCTTTAAAAACATAGCTATTCCTGAAAATACCGCAATTTTAAACAATGCATTTATTCAAAAGTACGTAAAAAACACAAAGCAACTCCCAGCTTATATCAGTACAAAAAAAACATCAAAATCGTATCATTTGTTTACTCATTATTTACCTGCACAAATGGAAGTGTTAGGTAACAGCTCTCAACCAGCCATTTGGCTACCAATGAGCGCGCTTAAAGATATTTTAAAAGTTAACTTTAATATTCCTATACCTGAAGAACAACTGGCAATGATAAAAAAGACCCTTGCAGATAAAACATCTGTTTTTTTTAGCATCGCAACAACAAACCAGAACACAAATATTTTTACAATAAAAAAAGCGTTAGATAAAAGTACCGAAGCGACTGCAAATGATGATTTTAAAGTATCGATTATTGATAATAAACAATCGCTTACTGTGACAAAGGGGGTTGATTTTTATCCAGAGCAAACGCAAAAATTACAACAACTGGCAAAGTTAGGATTATTGTTAACTCTTTTACTCGGCTGTGCAGTACTATTAAATTTTTTCAGTTATAACTTTTCATCAATCATTCGACGACAAGATGAATTTTCTTTAAGGATTAGTATTGGTGCTACTAAAAAAACAATAGTTCACCAACTATTTAAAGAACAATTGCCATTAACCTTACTACTCGTTTTCGCCGTTTCTTTATTATTATTTTTTATTCATGCTGAGTTACTAAACTATTACTCACAGTATTTTGCTCAATACCCCAATATTCAATTAATCAGCTTGAGTATTGCTTTAGGTTTTTTATTATTAGTGGTAGCTATTGGTATTATCACCCCTTTTATACTGATTAATAAAAAACAATTTTTCACTCGCTCAAAATCAAAAACATTAAGTCAAAAACAACAATTGTTATTAAGAGTAAATAATGCCGCACAAATTATTACGGCACTGATCTTTATCACCATTTCAATTCTGATGATGTATGACTACTGGCAAAAAAAGCATTCATTTAATTTAAACTTCAATTTATATGAAGTTCGTTTAATCAATAACAATAGTTCATTGTCGTGGAAAAGTTTACAAGCAAAAATCAATCAGTATTTTGATAAAAATAAGGATCAAATTGCTTTACTTTCCAGCCCTATATTAGAACCGAATAACCCAACCTTAAATGCCAGTAAAACATCGGTTAAAGCCATTGAACGTCATTACCTGATGAGCTTATTTGTAACCCCGTCCTTTTTTGATTTACTGGCAATACCATCTGTTAACATAAATAAAAACAATGGTTTTATTTATTTAAATAACACCGCAAAAAAATCTTTGAAACTTCAGAATAATAAAAATGAATTTTTGTATATAAAAGATAACTTTTTAGAAAACATAATAAAAGATAAACCTATGATTATTTCTGGTTTTATTGATGATATACCGCATTTAGGCTTTGGCAAACGTTCTCCTAATATGGCTTATATAGATTACCAATATAGTCCGCAAATATTAAATAGTTCAATTACTCTACTCTATTCACCTAGTATAAAAGGACAGATGAAAACATTCCTTGCTATGTTGCAAGATAAAATAGGACATAACTTAAAAATTGAACATTTAGGCAAACTAGAAACTCGATTTAATCAACTCAATCATAAACATAATTTACTGCTAAATGGGATCTTTATATTTACGGTATTTATTTGTTCTATGGTAGGTTTGGCTATTTATGCTTTAATACAAACCGACTTTTATGCAAATCGTATAAAATATGGTGTTTGGTTAGCAACAGGAATGCCATGGAATTTATTATATATTAAAATTTTATCTTCTATTCTCATTACCTTTATCTTAGCTGCTACTTTATGGTTAGGTTTATTGCAATTACTCGCCACATGGCTAGTGGAAATATTGCAAATAATAACCATACAAAAGAAAGTATTACTGTTAAGCTTTTTATTTTCATTATTTATTACCGTGACGGCATTAATTATTCCTTTTTTACAGTCTAAAAAGAAATCAATAACAGAAATGCTTAAAGATTTTGAAGAATAAATTTTTCAAGATTTTTTACAAAAACAGTAACAAAATAAGAACGCTGGCAATAATTAACAACATGCCAATATATTCTTTTAAGGGTAAACGTCCGCCACGGCCAAGGTAAAATCATACTCGGCTAATTTTTAACCAAAAACGCTAGCCCTAGATCAGTCTCGCTGATTACACACTTTTACTTGCTATTATTGCCCGAGAACACTAGACTAGCGCGGTTTTTAATCAGTATTATTTATAATAGTAACCATGCGTGTAGCCGACTTTTCTTTTGACTTACCAGAACACCTTATTGCGCGATATCCAAAAGCCGATCGTAGTGCTAGCCGCTTAATGTCGCTTGATGGAAATTCAGGGGAAATACAAGATCTTAATTTTGTTGATATTCTTGATAAATTAGCGGTTGGCGATTTGCTGGTATTTAATAACACGCGTGTTATTCCTGCCCGTATGTTTGGGCAAAAAGCCAGCGGTGGAAAAGTAGAAGTATTAGTTGAACGTATTTTAGATCAAACGCATTTTCTTGCTCATATTCGCGCGAGTAAATCACCTAAAGTTGGGGCTGAGTTATTATTAGAAAATAAAGTCAAAGTTATTATGGTTGCGCGTCATGAGGCTTTATTTGAATTAAAATTGCTTAATGAAAGCTCAGTGCTTGAAGTTTTAGAAGATATTGGCCATATGCCGCTTCCTCCTTATATCGATCGTCCTGATGAAGAAAGTGATAAGGAACGTTATCAAACGGTTTATAATGAAAAGCCTGGCGCTGTTGCTGCGCCAACAGCGGGCTTACACTTTGATGAAGCTTTGCTTGAGAAAATAAAAGCAAAAGGCGTAAATTTAGCCTTTGTTACCTTACATGTTGGTGCTGGTACTTTTCAGCCAGTGCGGGTTGAAAACATTGCCGATCATATTATGCATGCTGAATATGTTGAAGTGCCTCCAGAGGTTGTTGAGCAAATCAAGCACACTAAAGCTCAGGGTAAACGGATTATTGCCGTAGGAACAACATCGGTGCGCTCTTTAGAAAGTGCTGCACAAAATGCTATTACATCAGATGAAGTATTTAGTGTTGAAAATCTAAAGCCTTTTTATGGTGATACCAGTATTTTTATTACCCCAGGTTATCAATTTCAGTTAATTGATGCTTTGTTAACCAATTTTCATTTATCTGAATCAACACTATTAATGTTAGTCAGTGCTTTTGCGGGTTACGATAATATAATGAAAGCATATAAACATGCAGTTAAAGAAGAGTATCGCTTTTTTAGTTATGGAGATGCGATGTTTTTAACACAACAAAAAAGTGCAACAGTTAAACTAAATGAAGTGTAGTTTAACTTAACCAACCGTCGGCCTGTTTCGCTGATTGGAGAAGATATGAAGTATGAATTAATTAAAAAAGACGGCAAAGCCCGTCGTGGTCGTTTGACCTTTGCTCGTGGTACGGTAGAAACTCCCGCCTTTATGCCTGTTGGTACATACGGCACAGTAAAAGGCATGAAAACAGAAGAAATTAAAGCCATTGGTGCTGAAATTATTCTAGGAAACACTTTTCATTTAATGCTACGCCCAGGTACTGAAATTATAGAGCAGCATGGTAGTTTGCATGGCTTTATGAATTGGGACAAACCTATTTTAACCGATTCAGGTGGTTTTCAAGTTTTTAGTTTAGGTAAAATGCGTAAAATTACTGAAAAAGGGGTTGAATTTCGCTCACCTGTAAACGGCGAAAAAATTATGCTAACACCAGAGCGTTCAATGGAAGTACAACGTAGCTTAGGTTCTGATATTGTGATGATATTTGACGAATGCACACCGTACCCAGCAACGCACCAAGAAGCCAAAGCTTCAATGGAGCTGTCATTACGTTGGGCGCAACGCTCAAAAGACGGGCATGGTGATAATCCTTCAGCATTATTTGGTATTGTGCAGGGAGGCATGTACGAAGACTTACGCGAAGTATCGGTGGCAGGGTTAACGGCAATAGACTTTGACGGTTATGCCATTGGTGGGTTATCAGTGGGAGAACCGAAAGAAGAAATGATTAAAATTTTAGATCATACCACCCCCTTGATACCCGAAGATAAGCCCCGATATCTAATGGGAGTTGGTAAACCTGAAGATTTAGTTGAAGGGGTTCGTCGCGGTATTGATATGTTTGATTGCGTGATGCCAACCCGCAATGCACGTAATGGACATTTATTTGTGACCAATGGTGTGATAAAAATTAGAAACGCTCGCCATAAAACAGATAATTCACCGCTTGACGAAGCTTGTGACTGTTACACATGTAAAAACTATTCTCGTGCTTATTTACACCATTTAGATAAGTGTAATGAGATATTAGGAGCACAGTTGAACACCTTACATAACTTGCGTTTTTATCAGCGAGTAATGCAAGGTTTGCGTGATGCTATTGAGCAAGGTAAATTAGATGACTTTGTTACAGAGTTTTATGCTTTACGTGGTTTACCTGTACCACCATTGGAAAATAAAGAATAATTGTTGAATAAACAATAAATTAAGAATTGTTGAACCAATTTAAATGTAAAAGTTCAACAAAAACAAGTTAATAAAGAAAACAAAAATGAGGAAAATATGAGCTTATTTATTAGTACTGCACACGCTGCTGCACCAGCACAACCTGCCGGTGGTGGTTTAGATATTATTTTTATGTTATTGGCCTTTGGTGCTATTTTTTATTTTATGATTTATCGCCCACAAGCCAAACGCGTTAAAGAACATAAAAATTTAATGGCGGCCTTATCAAAAGGCGATGAAGTCTTAACGCAAGGCGGTATTGTCGGTAAAATTGTAAAAATTTCTGATGAAAAAGATTTTATGGTGATTAGCATCAGTGATAATACAGAAATTACCATTCAAAAAGCTGCGGTATCTACAGTGTTACCTAAAGGTACAATGAAATCATTGTAAAGTTAATGCATTAAATGGGTTACTTCTTTGAGTAACTCATTTTGCTTATTGTTCTATATAACCTTGGGGTTTGTTGAGTTTTAGATTCAATAAAAAGTTAAAATTCAACAAAACCTAATAAAAATAAGGATAAACAGGTGTTAAATAAATACCCCTTATGGAAAACACTAATGGTATTTTTTATTGTTGCCATTGGTGCTTTGTACGCCTTACCTAACTTGTATGGCGAAGATCCAGCTGTGCAAGTCTCTGGCTTGCGTGGCGTTGAAGCTGACAACCAAATGTTTGAAGCGGTTAAGGCTGACTTAACAAAAGAAAATATTAAGTATTCAAAAATTGAATTAGAAAATGGTCAAATCTTGATCAAGTTTTTTGATACCGAAAATCAAATTCATGCACGTGATTTATTACATGCCAAATATAAGAAAAAATATTCAATTGCACTAAACCTTACACCGGCAACACCTGAGTGGTTGGCTGCCATTGGTGGTACGCCAATGAAACTTGGCTTAGATTTAAGTGGTGGTGTTAGCTTCTTAATGGAGGTTAATATGAAAGAGGCGATAGCGAAAGCACACCAAGGCATGGTGGGTGATTTTCGTAATGAATTACGTAATGAAAAAATTCGTTATCGCAGCGTTAAAGAAGTAACTACATCAGATGGACAAGGTGCGGTTAAAATTATTTTTCGCAAACCAGAAGACTTAGCTAAAGCTGAAAGTTTACTCAAAAAACGCTATCGTGATTTTGTGTTTACCGCCAAAGATGACGATTTAAGCTTAACGGCGAAAATGACCGAACAAAAACTTAAAGAAACGCGTGAATATGCATTACAACAGAATATTACCATTATTCGTAACCGTGTTAATGAATTAGGTGTTGCAGAGCCTTTAGTTCAGCGCCAAGGTAAAAAGCATATCGTTATTGAATTACCAGGTGTACAAGATACAGCAAAAGCAAAAGAAATCTTAAATGCTACTGCTACCATTGAATTTAAAATGGTTGATCAAGAAGGTGATTTAGCTAGTGCATTAAATGGTCGTGTGCCTGCAAGTTCTCAACTACTGTATGATCGTAACGGCAAACCTACACTGGTTAAAAAACGAGTCATGCTAACGGGCGATCATATTGTTGATGCTAATTCAGGTTTTGATGAATATTCTCGTCCGCAGGTTAATATTACCTTAGATTCAGTCGGTGGCAGCAAATTTTCTAATGCCACTAAAAATAATATTGGTAAGCCTATGGCTACCGTATTTATCGAATACAAAGCTACTGATAAAAAAGATCCGCAAGGTAATCTAATTTTTGAAAAACACGAAGAAATTATTTCAGTTGCTACCATTCAAGCTCGTTTAGGTAAAAAATTCAGAATAACGGGCTCTGACTCTGTTCAAGAAGCTCACAACTTAGCCTTACTCTTGCGAGCTGGCGCATTGATTGCTCCTATTTCAATCGTTGAAGAACGTACCGTAGGGCCAACACTCGGTGCCGAAAATGTACAGTTAGGTTTTCAAGCCATTTTGCTTGGCTTTGGTTTAGTCTTTATTTTTATGCTGATTTACTACAAAGCCTTTGGAGTAGTCGCTAATGTAGCGCTCTTAGCTAACCTTGTACTCATTGTTGGTATTATGTCAATGATACCTGGCGCGACATTAACCTTACCTGGTATGGCTGGTATTGTTTTAACTGTGGGTATGGCTGTTGATGCTAATGTATTGATTTTTGAACGTATTAGAGAAGAAATTCGCGAAGGTAAATCAATTCAGCAAGCTATTCACCAAGGCTATGACGCAGCGTTTTCGAGTATTTTAGATGCGAACATTACCACCTTAATTGCTGCACTTATTTTGTTCGCTATTGGCGCTGGTCCTATTAAAGGTTTTGCGGTAACACTTTCGATTGGTATTTTAACCTCAATGTTTACTTCTGTTGTTGTTAGTAGAACCATAGTTAACCTTGTTTGGGGCGGTAAACGCCTTGAAAAAATCTCAATATAGGCAGGTAATAGTTATGCAAATTTTTAAAGGAAAAGAAACCATTGCCTTTATGAGTTATCGTAAGGTGGCTTTGGCATTTAGTATTATTTTGATGTTAGCATCTCTTACATCGTTAGCCATTAATAAGCTTAATTTTGGTTTAGATTTTACCGGTGGAACCCTAATTGAAGTAGGGTTTGAGCAAGCAGCCGATTTAAATAAAATTCGTGAAGTGATGGATAAAAACGGCTTTGATGATGCTGTTGTGCAATTTTATGGCAGTAGTCGCGATGTTGTTATTCGTCTGGGTCAGCGAGAAGATGTTAAAGCGGAAATGCTTGGTAACCAAGTATTGAAAGTGTTACAAGAAGGTACAGGTGAAAATGTGGATATGCGCCGCATTGAGTTTGTTGGTGCAAGCGTTGGTGATGAACTAACAGAGCAGGGAGGTTTAGCCATGCTAACAGCCCTTATCTGTATTTTGGTTTATGTTGCTTTTCGCTTTGAATGGCGCTTTGCTTTAGGCTCGGTGTTTGCACTCTTTCATGACGTATTGTTAACCCTTGGGTTATTTTCTTTTTTAGGCTTAGAGTTTGATTTAACTGTGCTTGCCGCTATTTTGGCGGTTATCGGTTACTCGCTGAATGATACTATTGTTGTTTCGGATCGTATTCGCGAAAATTTTAGAAAAATTCGTAATACCAGTCCGTCAGATATTATTGATATATCACTAACGCAAACCTTAAGTCGTACGTTTATTACTTCAATAACCACATTATTAGTATTAGCGGCACTATTTTTTAAAGGGGGTGCTTTAATACATGGGTTCGCAACCGCATTATTATTTGGTGTTTTTGTAGGTACTTACTCTTCAATTTATGTTGCTAGTGCTGTGGCGTTAGCTTTAGGTATATCAAGAGAAGACTTGATCCCAGAAGTGATTGAAAAAGAGGGTGCTGACCAAGAACAAATGCTACCTTAATGACTTGCATTTTAAGATCTTGATCAATACAAGCCTGTTGTTATAACACTAAACTGCAGGCTTGTATTTTTGCTAATGTCAGTAATTATACATATTGCTATTAATATGAAACAGGTCTTGCTATTTTATCTGTTTTTAAACGCCTACAACCTCTAAAAGAATTAAGTATTATGATTAAATTATTTAAAGACTTATTAAAAATGTCGCTAGAGCAAGAGCAACCACAACGCTTGCTGTTTTTATTCGCTAAAGCAGATGCGCAAAACCCCAAAAAAAGTAAGAAACATCAGCGAGGAACGATCACACCGGTTATGTGTGTTGATAAGCTTCCTGAAGAGTTAACAACCTTTGCTGATTTGGTAAAAGAAGCTGATTCTATTGAAAAAAATTGGAATTTTGTTTTTATTGCCAGCTTAAGTGGTGAGCAGGGTATGACGCCAACGTCTGATGATGCTGAACCTTTTTTGAACAAAATGACGCATGATGTTGAGTCGGGTAATGGTGTTGGTCGTTATGTAGTATTCGATCGTGATGAGAACCCTATTGAACTTGAATCAAACTAAGATTTATTTGGTTAGGGCTAATAGTTAACTTTAACTAAGTATTATCAAGTTGATTAAATTCTTTCCCATTTGTTCTTGGTGGGCTCGTTCAATGCCCACTAAGTGCGTGAAATTGTATTTAAAACGTTTAACAAGGTTTAGTCATGTCGTAATTCATCGTATTTTCTTGTTAATTTGTCGTTAAAATAATACTAATTAATTGCATTACAATGTATAGAGTAAAAAAAGTTCATTTTTTTTTGTAAAAAATGTAACTTTTTTTTTGCGCTTTTTTTGAAGTTGAACTACGAAATCTTTCGCATCATTTGCCGAATAAAATTCGCTACAGCCCCCATGTCTATTCAGTTCTTGTCGAGTTATTCGCCACTTTAGTCAAATTTTATTCATTTACTCAAGCTGTGAAATATGCCTCATTTTGTTATTTTTCAAGGATTTCTCAATTTTTTTCCCCTTGTAAAGATCCCATAGCTGTTTTATAAATAAGGTAACTCTATGTCATGCTGTAAAGTGATTAATAAAATTATTTTTTGATATAGAGCAATAAAACTATAAAAAACTTGTTCAGTTCGGGAAGGAAAATTCATGTCTATTAAATTTCGTACAGGTACGCTAGCTTTTGCGGTTGCAGCTGCCCTAGGTACAACAAATTCATATGCCGCAGAAGATGGGGTAAAAGAAGCAGATGTTGAAAAAATTGTCGTGGTAGGTTCTCGTGCTGCACCACGCTCTGTTGCTGATTCACCAGTACCAGTTGATTTGATCAGCAGTGATGAACTTAGCAAAGCAGGTTCAAGTGATATGCTTGATGCTTTAGTAAGTTCAGTACCCTCTTTTAACGTTCGTGCTCAACCTATAAGTGATGCTGCTACGTTAATACGTCCAGTTAACTTACGTGGTTTATCTTCTGATAGTACCTTAGTACTTGTTAATGGTAAACGTCGTCATCGTGCGTCTGTTATCGCTTTCCAAGGGGGTGGTGTAAATGATGGTGCACAAGGTCCTGATATTTCCGTTATTCCTAGCGTAGCTTTGAAACAAGTTGAAGTTTTACGTGATGGTGCCGCAGCACAATATGGCTCTGATGCTATTGCAGGTGTAATGAACTTCGTTTTAAAAGATGATGCAGACGGTGGTTCATTATCAGTAAAACAAGGGGAATATTATGAAGGTGACGGTGCGACTACCGTAATTGATGGTAATATTGGCTTACCCTTTACAGATGATGGCTTTGTTAATTTAAGTTTTCAATATAAAAATGCTGATGCGACGAGTCGTTCAGTACAACGTCCTGATGCTCAAGGACTTATCGACGCAGGTAATACAGCCGTTGCCGATCCTGCGCAAATTTGGGGTAACCCAGAAATTAGAGATGATATTACCTTATTTGGTAATGTTGGTCTTGATTTAGGTAACGACAAAGAATTTTACATGTTTGGTAACTATTCTGAGCGTGATGTAACCGGTGGTTTCTATTATCGTAATCCACATAACCGTGGTAATGTTTTCTCCGTTGATGGTGGTCAAACATTATTAGTGGGTGATTTAGATGGCGTTGGTCAAGGTATTGAATGTCCAACGGTAAATATCACTACAGGCAATGTATTAGAACAAAGTGACTACGCATTAATTGCTGATAATTCAACAGCTGTTGGTCAAAATTGTTTTGCCTTTAACGAAATGTTCCCAGGCGGTTATACGCCACTATTTGGTGGTAACATTGTTGATACCGCGTTAACAATAGGTACAAAAGGTGAAATTAAAGGCGGGTTTTTAGATGAAGCGCTTTATG
>WFQC01000051.1 GCA_015487235.1 Alteromonadaceae bacterium | reverse complement strand
CTTTAATTGAGTAGGCACGATCCCAGTTATCAGTAATATCCGCCAAAGTATGAGGTGCGTTATGTAGTGGATTATTGTTAAGGCTCCACTCGCCACTTTCAACTTTACGTACTTCATCACGAATACAAACCATCGCTTCAATAAAGCGATCTAATTCTACTTTCGATTCTGATTCAGTGGGTTCAATCATGAAAGTACCCGCGACAGGGAACGACATAGTTGGCGCATGAAAACCGTAGTCCATTAAGCGTTTAGCTAAATCAACTTCAGTAATACCTGATTCAGCTTTTAATGGACGTAAGTCAATAATACATTCGTGTGCTACACGACCATTAGCACCCGTATATAAAATAGGATAATGCTGGCTCAATTTTTTTGCTAAATAGTTAGCATTAGTAATGGCGTATTTTGTTGCTTGAGTCACACCTTTTTTGCCTAATAGCGCAATGTAAAGATATGAAATACATAAAATACCCGCACTACCATATGGCGCGGCTGATACAGCACCGTTACCTTTGTTATTTTCTTCTACATTAATAAGTGAGTGATCAGGTAAAAAGGGAGCAAGGTGTGCTTTAACCCCAATAGGACCAACACCAGGACCACCACCACCATGCGGAATAGCAAAAGTTTTATGTAAATTAAGGTGCGATACATCTGCACCGATAGAGCCAGGAGAAGTTAAGCCAACTTGGGCATTCATATTGGCACCATCAAGATAAACTTGACCACCATACTGGTGTATTACCTCACAAATTTCTTTAATGGTGGTTTCATAAACACCATGAGTTGAAGGATAAGTGATCATTATACAAGCTAAGTTGTCAGCCAATTCTTCTGCTTTAGCTTTTAAGTCGTCCATATCAACATTGCCGTTTTTATCGCAAGCGACCACAACAACTTTCATACCAACCATTTGAGCTGACGCAGGGTTAGTACCATGTGCAGAGCTAGGAATTAAACAAATATTACGGTGCCCTTCACCACGACTTTGATGGTATTTATGAATAGCAATTAAACCTGCATATTCACCTTGAGCCCCAGAGTTAGGTTGCATGGATATTTTGTCGTAACCGGTTAATTCAACCAACCAGTCACTTAATTGCTCAATCATTTGCTTGTACCCTTGCGCTTGTTCAACCGGCGCAAACGGATGCATATTAGCAAATTCAGGCCAACTAACGGGGATCATTTGTGCAGTGGCATTTAATTTCATGGTACAAGAGCCCAGTGAAATCATTGAGTGATTTAAAGCTAAATCTTTATTTTCTAACTTTTTAATATAACGAAGCATTTCTGTTTCGCTGTGATAAGCATTAAAAACAGGATGAGTTAAAAAGTCAGCATGGCGTACTAAATGAGCAGGAATAGAATCACTACCCTTGTGGGTAATATCATTATCTAGCGCCGTAATATCTAAACCATGATTTTCACCGAATAATACTGTGAATAATATCGCAATATCATCACGAGTCGTTGTTTCATCAACTGAAATACCAATTTGCCCCGCAACATCGGTACGCAAGTTAATGTTATGAGCTAAAGCTCGAGCAATAATTTCGGCTTTATGATCTTCGCTAAGATCAGTAAGCGTTAAGGTATCAAAATAATAGTGATGCGCTAAGTTTAACCCTTTTTCTTTAATGCCAGAGGCTAAAATATCAGCAAAACGATGAATACGATTAGCAATAATTTTTAAGCCTTTCGGGCCATGATAAACGGCATAAAATGCCGCCATATTTGCCAATAAAACTTGCGCGGTACAAATATTTGAGTTGGCTTTTTCACGGCGAATATGTTGCTCACGTGTTTGCATTGCCATACGTAATGCGGGGTTACCACGACTGTCTTTTGATACACCAATAATGCGCCCTGGTAATGAGCGTTTATATTTATTAGAAGTGGTAAAAAATGCAGCGTGTGGTCCACCGTATCCCATAGGAACACCAAAGCGTTGAGTTGAACCAATAACCGCATCAGCGCCTAACTCACCTGGAGATTTCAATAATACCAAGCTCATAATATCAGCGGCTACAGCAACAATACCTTTATTAGCATGTACTTGCTCAATGAGTGTACTTATGTCGGTAATTTCACCACTAGCACTCGGATACTGTAATAATGCGCCAAAAACATCATGTTCACCAACCGTATTCGCAGGCGCAATAACAGTGTCAAAACCAAACATTTCAGCACGTTGTTGCACAACATCAATCGTTTGTGGAAAAACATTATCAGCAATAAAAAAGAGATTTGATTTTTTATTTTTAGAAACACGCTTGGCTAATGCCATTGCTTCAGCGGCTGCGGTCGCTTCGTCAAGTAATGAGGCTGAAGCTAAGTCTAACCCTGTTAAGTCTAAACACATTTGTTGATAATTTAATAGCGACTGTAAACGCCCTTGTGCTATTTCAGGTTGATACGGTGTATAAGCCGTGTACCAGCCCGGATTTTCTAACACATTGCGTAAAATAACATTTGGTGTATGTGTACCGTAATAGCCTAAGCCAATATAACTGGTATTAACCTTGTTTTTACGAGCAATTTCTTTTAAATCAGCCAAGGCTTGTACTTCAGTTTTACTTTCTTCAATCGCTGGCAAATCGCTTAAACGAATATCTTTAGGCACAATTTCATCAATTAAGGCATCAACAGAATCAACACCAATATCTTTTAACATCGCTTGTGTTTGCGCTTCATCAGGACCAATATGGCGACGAATAAAATCTTCAGTTTGCTCTAGTTGCGTTAAGGGTAATGAACCAAACGATTGAGTAGTCATAAAAAGGCATCTCTTTAAAATATAAGGGTTGTATCAATAAAGTTTTAAATATAACCAACACTAAAACTTATATAAATAATAAGCCCCGAACAAGGTTCAGGGCTTTGCTTACTATCATTATTGTCTATTAATCTTCATCAATAGACGCTTCGTAACCTTCGGCGTCAAGTAAACTGTCTAATTCACTTACGTCTTCAAGTTTAATTTTAAACATCCAGCCGTCACCAAAAGGATCTGAGTTTACAAGCTCAGGTGCGTCTTCTAACTCTTCATTAACTTCAATAATTTCACCTGAAACAGGCGCATAAATATCAGAAGCCGCCTTAACTGATTCTGCAACAGCAACATCATCACCAGCACTCACTGTTTCACCAACTTCAGGCAACTCAACAAAAACCATATCACCTAATAAATCTTGCGCATGCTCTGTAATACCCACAGTTACAATACCGTCGCCTTCATTACGTACCCATTCGTGCGAGGTTGCATATTTTAATTCTGAAGGAATGTTACTCATTTTTATTTTCCTATTTTTAAATGTATTTTTTACTGCAACTCATTATAAGCTGCTATTTTTAAAAGATGCCTTTGACAATATAGAGCATCTTTTAAGGTTTTAAAAAACTTTTTTACCATTACGTACAAAACAAGGTTTAGTTACTTGTACTTTGACTAATTTTTTACGCATCTCAACTTCAACGGTATCACCAACTTTAACGCTGCGAGGCACACGTGCTAAAGCAATACTATGTTCTAAAGTAGGTGAAAAAGTACCGCTGGTAATTTCACCATCTCCTTCAGGTGTTACTACTTTTTGATGTGAGCGTAAAACACCTTTTTCAGTTAAAACTAGTCCAACTAATTTAGGTTGATCGCCTGCAGCTTTTTGCTGCGCTAATACTTCGCGACCAATAAATTGACGATCTTCAGGCTCCCACGTAATCGTCCATGCCATATTCGCCGCAAGTGGAGATACACTTTCATCCATGTCTAAACCGTAAAGGTTCATACCAGCTTCTAAACGTAAAGTATCACGTGCGCCTAAACCACAAGGTTTAACCCCAACATCAAGCAGTTTTTGCCAAAAATCAGCTGCAAGTGTTTCAGGAACAATAACTTCATAACCTTCTTCACCCGTGTAACCCGTAGTAGCGATAAATAAGTCGCCTACTTGCACACCAAAGAAAGGTTTCATACCTGCAACAGCGGCTTGTTGTTCAGTAGTTAATAGTTGAGCAACTTTTTCTTTCGCTTGTGGCCCTTGAATCGCAATCATGCCAAATTCTGGACGTTCAGTGATCGTTACCTCAAAATTTTCAGCTTGTTTATTCATCCAAGCGAGATCTTTTTCACGCGTTGCTGAGTTAACGACTAAACGATAATTGTTATCATCAAAAAAGTAGATAATTAAGTCATCAATAACACCTGCATTTTCATTAAGCATACCGGTATAGAGTGCTTTACCTGCAACCGTTAACTTGGCGACATCATTCGTTACTAGGCGACGTAAAAAAGCTTTTGCGTCTTTACCTTGCACATCAACAATTGTCATATGTGATACATCAAACATGCCCGCAGCTTTACGTACGGCATGATGTTCTTCTATTTGAGAACCATAGTTGATTGGCATTTCCCAGCCATGAAAATCAACCATTTTAGCACCTGATTCTAAATGCTTAGCATGTAATACGGTTTTATTACTCATTGTTGTACTCACCTAGTAAGTGCTTTATTTAATAAAAATAAAGACTGATGATGGATAAAATTGCGGCTAATTATAGCGACGGCTATACAATGATTCAATGAAATTAGCGGTTATTTTCAAATAAAAACCTGACTTAAGTGTTAATTCCGAATAAAATTTTCAATATTGTAAAATTTAAAAATATATCTCAAAAAAGTTAACGCCTATGCTAAAAGAATGAAGTTTATACAATGAGAGTCATTATTAATTTTTATTAAGTATATGCTTATAGCACTGACAATGTGCTTATTATAGGTATACGAGTGGTTGCGTAAAAACAAGGTACGACGAAATATTCATCTGCCTCAGTGTAATCATTGCGATTACCCTTGAGCGAAAAAGCTCTCTAGTATTAGTACCGCGGAATAAGCATCAACAGCTTCTTTTTTTAAATTTCGGTAGCCGCCACGTGCAAATAATTGCTCTTTAGCGTCGGCTGTGGTTAAACGTTCATCTTGAAAAGCAACTTGCACACCACAACGACTAGCCACTCTGTTACCAAATTTTTTAGCATCTAAGGTAAGTTGTTGCTCACTACCGTCCATATTTAAAGGTAAACCAACCACAATTAGATCAGGTTGCCACTCTTTTATATGGGCTTCTAATATCTGCCAGTTTGGAATACCCTCTTTTGCTTTTATAGCACCTAAAGGCGATGCACTACCCGTTAGCTCTTGCCCAACGGCAACACCAATATATTTTTTGCCAAAATCAAAAGCGATTAACGTACGTTGCCCCTGCTTATTACGTGCTTTAACCATTAAGCGTGCCCTATTTCACTCGATAAATGAGCAGGATCAATACCTAAGTTTTCGGTAGCTTTTTGCCAGCGCTGTTCAATAGGAGTATTAAATAAAATATCTTTGCTGGCCGGCACGGTAAGCCAAGAATTTTCAATAATTTCTTGTTCTAATTGCCCTGGCCCCCAACCGGCATAACCTAAAGTTACTAAAAAATCAGGTGGTGCTTGCTCTGTGCCTAATGCCATTAAAATATCTTTTGAGGTGGTGATCATAATATCATCACTTAACGCTAAAGAACTTGCCCAGCCCTGCTGAGGAGCGTGCAATACGAAGCCTCGCTCAGGCGAAACAGGCCCGCCAGATAAAACAGGCTGATTTAACATTGGCGTAGGTTTTTTGTTACTGTCTATTTGTGTCAGTAATTCAGCGAGAGTGATATGAATAGGCAAATTAATAATTAACCCCATAGCACCTTGATCATTATGCTCACAAATATAAGTTACCGTTTTATTAAAAAAAGTATCGGCTAAGGTTGGCATAGCAATCAATAAATGGTTCTCTAAACTTTCCAAAACTTACCTCGCTTGTTTACACAATATCATTTCCAAAAGCTATTTTTGATGAATATTATCTTCGATGGCATCCATTAACTTACCGCTTATATTAATAGGATATGCGGCCTCTATTTCGCGAATACAAGTAGGGCTAGTAACATTTATTTCTGTTACTTTATCACCAATAACATCTAAACCAACAAAAAATAAGCCACGCTTTTTCAATTCTGGAGCGATAGTTTCAGCAATAAGTTTATCGCTGTGAGAAAGAGGACGCGCTTCACCACGTCCTCCTGCGGCCAAGTTACCGCGCGTTTCACCTTGGGCAGGAATACGCGCTAAGCAATAAGGCATCACTTCACCATTAACAATTAAGATGCGCTTATCACCTTCTTTTATGGCAGGCATATATTCTTGCACCATGGCATATACATTGCCATGCTGCGTAAGTGTTTCAATAATTACCCCGATATTGGCATCATTTTCTTTAATACGAAAAATAGAAGACCCACCCATACCATCAAGCGGTTTGATAATAATGTCTTTTAGTTCTTGATGAAAAGCACGAATTTGCTCACTGTTACGCGTGACTAAGGTACGAGGCGTTAAATCAGCAAACCAAGCGGTAAATAACTTTTCATTACAGTCACGCAAGCTTTGTGGCTTATTTACAATGAGTGTACCTTCAAGCTCTGCACGTTCAAGCATATAGGTTGCATAAATATATTCAGTATCAAAAGGCGGATCTTTGCGCATTAATACTGCGTCAAGCTCGCTCAATGCTATATTTTGAGGTTTACCTAGCTGATACCACAACTCTTCGTTGTCAAACACTTCAACAGTGCGAGTATTGGCTCGACAGTGCCCTTGATCTAGGTATAAATCTTTCATTTCGAGATAATAAAGCTCATAACCACGCTTTTGTGCTTCGAGCATCATTGCCATGGTGGAGTCTTTTTTTACCTTAACAGAGGCAATGGGATCCATCACCACGCCTAACTTAATTGCAGCTGAAGTTGTCATTATTATTCCTATTTTAAGTCGCCAAACCGACATTGTAATGCCGTAATTGCAGTTAATGCTGCGGTTTCAGTACGTAAAACTCTTGGCCCGAGCAATACCTCTTGAAATTGTGCTTGATTTGCTTGCGCGATTTCATCATCTGTTAACCCACCTTCGGGGCCTATAAGTAGTCGTACTTTGTCAATATTTTTTTCTGTTGTTGCCAAAGTCATAATAGAATGGCTTGCTCTTGGATGTAAGTTTAATTTTAGCGCAGCGGTTTGTTCGTTTAACCAATCGCTTAACATAACAGGTTGCATAACCTCAGGAACAAAGCTACGACCACTTTGCTCACAAGCACTGATCACTATTTTTTGCCATTGTGCCCGTTTTTTAGCTAAACGTTCCCCCGACAATTTAACGCCGCAACGCTCGGTAAACAGTGGGGTTATTTTGTTTACTCCTAACTCTACCGATTTTTGTAGGGTAAAATCCATACGATCACCCCGAGAAATTCCTTGCCCTAAGTGAATTTTCAACGGCGACTCATTACTGATTTTTTGTTGAGCTATTAATAATGCTTGCGCAGATTTTTTAGCCACATTAACTAGTGTTGCTTGATAGTCACACAGGTCTTGACCATTAAACAAAACAACAGGTTCACCCTCAGTTAAGCGTAATACCCGTATAAGATGACCGAAAGCATCATCAGATAATTGCACCGTTTCACCAACATTTAACGGTGAATCTTGATAAATTCTGGGATTTGACATTAAAGGTTAATTTGTAAAATAAGATGTGCACAATTCTATCAAATAAATAAAAAGCCACAATGTTTTAGCGCATATTGTGGCTTTAATGATAGTTAATTTAACTTGGGAATATGCTGTTATACCAAGTTGATTAAGTTCTTTCCCACTCAGCGAGAATTAAAAGGCTTAGAGGCAAGGCATTGATTGAAGAGAATGGTTGTTCCCTTGTCAAAATCAATAACGCAGCATATAAGCCTTTTAAACTCGCCCTTCGGGAGCTTGCTCGATGCCCACTAACTGCGTTAAATTTATTTGATTTAGAATGACTAGATCTAAATAAATTTG
>WFQC01000050.1 GCA_015487235.1 Alteromonadaceae bacterium | reverse complement strand
ATGTCAATAAAGCGACAATTTTCGGAAGAGAACAACCAAGTTATCATTGAAATAGAAAGCAAATTTGATTTTTCATTACATCAACATTTTCGAGATGCTTATGCAGGTTGCAGCAATAATAATACAACTTTTATTCTAGATTTAAGCAAAACTGACTATATGGATAGCTCTGCTCTGGGCATGATTTTATTACTTAAAGATCATGCAGATGCTTTATCAGGTAAGGTGATTATTCGCCAGCCTAGTGAGGCAGTTTATAAAATATTAGAGATAGCACAGTTTCATCGTTTAGTGACTATTGAGCGTTAATTTATGCTAGTTAATGAAAGCAAACTTGCCTTAGTGGTTGATGATTCAAAAATGCAATGCATGATGTTATCTGTGTTGTTACAAGAAGAAGGTTATCGTGTTATTACGGCTAATGATGGTGCCTGTGGTGTTGCACAGTATATTGAACATCAGCCTGATTTAGTGTTAATGGACATTAATATGCCGGTGATGAATGGTTATGAAGCGGCAAGGCAAATCAAAAAACTTTCTCATGGCACATTAGCACCGCTGATTTTTATCACCAGCATGGATACTGATAGCGCTTTTATTGAAAGTGTAGACGCTGGTGGCGATAGCATTTTAGTCAGGCCTTTTACGCCAGAAGTTTTTAAGGCAAAAATTAAGGCTATTCAACGTATTAGTGACTTATATTCACAAGTTAAAAATCTACAACAAGCACAACAAAAAGACGAAGAGCTAGCAGAGCAATTACTTTCGGGGGTAATAGGAGCAAGAAATTACGCGCCTGATCGCATAGGTATTGTAAAAAAAGCTGCGGCTATTTTCAGCGGCGATATTCAACTGTCTGTTTTATGCCCTAACGGTGATATTAATGTTTTGTTAGGCGACTTTACAGGGCATGGTTTACGTTCATCTATTGGAGCGATACCGCTAGCTGAAACTTTTAGAGCAATGACCCGTAAAGGATTTTCTTTATTTGAAATAATTAAGCAAATTAATCAACAACTTTATGATTTATTACCAACCGATCTCTTTTTAGCGGCTACCTTTATTACGGTGTCGCCGCATGATAAATCGGCTTATATTTTTAATGCAGGTTTACCCGATACCTATATTTTTAATGAAAAAGCAGAAATAAAACATAAAATTAAATCACAACATATCCCTTTAGGGGTTGTTGGTGAACTATTACCTGATACACACTTAGAAATTGTTGCTATTGAAGAAGGCGACCGTATTATTTTGATCAGCGATGGTGTTATCGAAGCCAGAAATACCGAAGGTGAAATGTATGGTATAGATCGTTTTGAGCAAGCGGTTATGTCAAACAATTTTGAACAAAATATTGCCGTATTGATTATGCAAAGTGTAAATGAGTTTTGCTTAGATACTCAGCAAGAAGATGATATATCGATTATTGATATTCCTTGTGGAGGTTGGCATGACATCGTCTTTAATGAAAGAACGAAAGCGGCAGACTTAATGCTTGAGGCTAGCGCAAAATCTGTGGCGGCTTACACTTCAAATATTCCTGCATGGCACTGGTACCTTTCTCTTTCAGGTACACGTTTAGCTAAAATAAACCCTATTCCCATGGCAATGAATCAAATTCAATCAATTGAAGGGGCTGGCGAGCACTGGCACAGCCTTTATACCATTTTAACAGAGCTTTTTGTTAATGCTTTAGATCATGGTGTGTTAGAGCTTAGTTCTAAACTGAAAAACTCACCGCAAGGGTTTGTACATTATTTTAAAGAGAGAGAACTTCGTCTTAGCGAACTCAAAGAGGGCTTTGTTAGTCTAGACTTAAGTTATTACCCCTTAGAAAATGGCGGAAAAATGCAAATAAAAATTAAAGACAGTGGTAGTGGTTTTGAGCCATTAGAAGCGTTTAAAAACAATAGTATAGAAAGTGAAAATAATGTGGCACTCAGTGGTAGGGGCTTAGCGTTAGTGAACCAATTAACTGAAACCTTAGAATTTCAAGAAAACGGCACGTTAGTGGTGGCAACTTATATATGGAATTAATACATCAATTAAATATTCTCGTTATTGATGATGACAAGCTGATGAGAAATGTGCTTGCCGCGATGATCATCGATAATGGACACTTACCTTTAGTGGCAAGTGGTTATGAGCAAGCATTGTCATTATTAAATCACCATAAAGTTGATTTGATCTTAATGGATGTTGAAATGCCTGATATTGATGGTTTTGTCTTGACGCGTATGATCAGAGAAATGCATTCAGCATGGATCCCTATTATTTTTTTAAGTGCCAATGACAGCGAAGCTTATTTAGCAAGAGGCATTGATGCTGGTGGAGATGATTATTTAACTAAACCTGTTAAAGAGGTTATTTTAGCGGCAAAAATACGGGCGATGGCACGTATTGCTAGCATGAAAGATCAATTAGAAATACTTAATCGAAAGCTTGAAAAATTAACCAATATAGATTCATTAACCAATGTTATGAATAGAAGAGCGCTTGAAGAAACCTTGATTAATGAATGGGCAATAAGTCAGCGACAAAAATCTGAGCTGTCTATCTTAATGATCGATATTGATTTTTTTAAAGCATATAACGATCACTACGGGCACCAACAAGGTGATAAGTGTCTTATTGCTTTTGCACAAACTATAAAATCACAACTAAATAGAGAAACAGATCGCCTTGCGCGTTATGGTGGTGAAGAATTTGTTGTGGTACTACCTTTTACTTCACTTGAAGGCGCTATATTTAAAGCAAATGAAATTATATTAGCGTTAAAAGAAAAGCAAATTCCACATCAATATTCAAGCGTTGCCCCATACATTACGGTAAGTATTGGTGTATCTTCAACAAGGTTAGCGGCTGAATCTGTGCATGAACTTGTTAGCCAAGCAGATATTGCTTTATACCAAGCTAAACAAAGTGGTAGAAATTGTTGTGAAATTTTTGAAGAAAATACGGTAATACTTTAATTTATTTTAGCATGAAAGGATGCATTATTATGTCCAAACCCAATGTACTTATTATTGATGACGACACTAATTATTTAGAGTTACTCGCTGAAGGTTTAGAAGATAACTTTTCAGTGTCTTGTGTTGATACCTTGCAAAAAGCAGAAAAACTTCTGCAAAGCGATGTTGCTTTTGATATTGCTTTAGTTGATGAAAATCTTACTGATGAAAAAGGTTCAACCTGGATCCAAAAACAAAAAACACAAACAGACAAAAGCACCGTAAAATCTTTTGTGCTTTATTCAGGTTTAGCTAATGAAGAGTCAATTTTGCGCGGCTTAGCTTGTGGTGCTGATGACTTTTTAGCGAAGCCTATTTCTTTGCGAGCACTAAACACTAAGCTTGAAAAGCTGATCGAGTATCAACATACACTGCATCAATATGAAGATGAGCTAAAATCAAAAGACAGTGTTATTCATATTTCTATGGCGCAAGCCTCTAAATATGGTAGCTGTATGCAGTTAACTTCAAAGCTAAATAGTTGCTTAAGTTATGAAGAAATTAGAGACGATGTATTTAATTATTTTACCAATATGGGTTTAGAAGGCTGCATTGCTTTTTACCCTATGGGTGAAAAACCTATTTTTTATCATTCTAAAAAAGGCGTTTGTTCACCCGTTGAAATAGAAGTGATGGAATTACTGAAAAGTAAGCCTCGATTGTTTAGATTTGGCACACGTACTATTTTTAATCATCCATTGGTTTCTATACTCATTCTTAATTTAGAAGAAGGTAGTGTTGATACTGACATTTTTATCGATGCATTAGCATCAGTTATTGAATGTGTTGGTGCGCGTATGGAGTTTATTCTTTATAAAAATTCATTAATAGCAGTACAAGAACAAATTCAAAATGCCGTACTTACCACAAAAAAAATGGTTGAGATTTCAAAACATCACCAACAAGAAATCATGAATGAAATTGTGCAAAATATAGGTTTAAGTTTTCATGTTTTAGATCTAAGTGAAGAGCAAGAAGAGCATTTAACTAATTTGGTACACAATGCCCTTAAAAAGCATTCTCAAGATGATATTAACTTTTTAGAAGTGAGTGCATTATTAGATTCAACGCTGCAAAGTGTTGATAAACTTAAAAATTTAAATGATACACGACAATTGCGCCATGATGACGTTGACGATGAGGATGAATTGTTTTGAACTCGGCCATGTCGTTAACCATCGATAATTTACCTTCACCTGCTTTAATTATGAATGAGCAGGGAAATATTGTTGAAGTTAACTCTGCACTAACAGCTATCACTGAATATGAGGCGAGTGAAATACTCAACCAGCCCATAGAGTTTCTTTTGCCTGAAGATTTGCAAAAATCGCATCTTACTTATCGATTAGCTTATCAACAAAACCCTCAAGCGATGAATGCGTGTCAATATGTTGATATTGAAACTAAATCTGAAAAACTTATAGCGATAAATTTAAGATTTTCACGCATTAACAACCACTACCTTATTGTGCTAAATAAACATGAGCATGTTATTAGCCATTGTGATCCTATTTGCTCTGTTGAAAGTGCTAAAATATTCAAAGGCATGAATGAACCCTACTGGGAATGGAATATTATTGAAGATAGCTTTTTTTATTCAGCCAAAATGATGGCTTATTTAGGTTATAAAGAAGAAAGTGTTATTGGTCATCGTGATTTTTGGCATAAACATTTGTCAGCAAACACATTAAAAGAAATATATCAGCAAACTGAATTGTATTTATATCATAATGGCGCACCTCTTGATATTACAGCACAACTTACCACCAAGCAGGGTGAAAAAAAATGGTTTCATTTGGTGGGGCAGTTAGTTGAACATAGAGACGGTAAGCCCAGTTGTATGCTAGGCACAATGAAAGATGTTACTGAATATAAAAAATTAATAGGGCAATTAAAAAAACAAAATGATTACTTAATGATGGCTGAAAAAATTAGTAATTCAGGCCATTGGCGGTATGATTTTAGAGATAAATCTTTTTTTTGGTCAACAGAAACCTATCGTATTTATGGCGTAGATAAAGCGAACTTCTTTCCAACCTTAGACAAAGTATTGTCTTTTCATGCAGTTGAAGAACCACAATTAATTAGCAAGTTAATCGAACAAGCAAAACTTAATGGTCAAGGTTTCTATCATAAAGGAGTTGTTACCAGACCATCAGGTAAAAAAATTCGTATTGAGATAACCGCCGAGGTTGAAGTTGATTCTACTGGAGAGGTGATTGCACTATTTGGGATCTGTCGTGATATTACTAAAACAGAAACCACGCTAGAAAAAATCAAATTATTAGCTATGGTGAACTTTACCATTAATGTACCTATTTTCTTTATTGATGAAAAAGATAATGTAGTTTATCAAGACCTTTCTCCTTATCAAGGTGGTAAAGCGTCAGGGCTTTTCAATTATGTTAATTTCAGTATTACTCAATATTTAGACTATAAAAAACAGGCCAAAGCCCAAGGGCAAGTGAAGAAAAAACACGTTAGTTTTGACAATTTTAATACGGTATATGATTTATCTGTTACTTATGAATCAGAAGAAGGCATTTATATTTGGATAGTTGAAAATGTTACCGAACAGTTTCGTAAAGATCAGCAGCAAGCGATTAGTAATCGTTTAGCCTTGTTAGGTAATACTTTTGGTAACGTATCTCATGATATTAATAATGTGCTTGGTGTGGCGCTCGGTGCGATAGAAATGCTTGAGCTCAAATTTGAAAAAGGTGAGCAAGATAATTTTCCTACCTATATTGAACGCGTTAAAAACGCTATAGATAAGGGTAAAAGTGTTACTGAACGTTTATTAGCCTTTACTCGTAAACCGATTATCAACGTGGTGAGCTTTGATCCTATTGAAGATATTGAAAAAAATAAGTATTTATTTCAACAGCTTTTACTTAATACAATCAATCTTTCTTTTAAGCATGATAATTCGCAGTGCACTATTCGCTTTCCGCAAGGGGAGTTCATCAACATTTTACTTAATTTAGTGCTTAATGCACAAGATGCTATTCAAGAGCAAGGGCTTAGAGGCAACATTGAAATATCGACCAAAATAAATGAACACAAGCAACTCGAAATTCATGTAAAAGACAGTGGTATAGGCATTGAAGAAGAAAACTTAACTAAAATTTTTGATCCCTTCTATAGTAGTAAGTCAATCAATAAAGGCAATGGCATTGGTCTTGCCAATGTATTCGACACTATGTATAAGCATAATGGCGAAATAAAAGTTGCAGGGCATTGTGAACTTGGTGGTGCTCATTTTACCTTAATTTTCAAATGTGAATCATTAGCGAAAGTAGCCAACATTAAAAATAGTGTAGAAGATCAACAAGGTATAGAAGGTAAAAGTATTTTAATATTAGACGATGAAGTCAGTATTGGGGAATTTGTTGCCTTGTATCTTGAAAATCATGGCGCAAAAACCGTTTGTGTTCATAACAAAGAAAACTTACTTAATACCTTGGCAAAAGGTGAACATTTTGATGTTTTTATAACCGATATGATCATGCCAGATCTATCAGGGCAAGAAGCCGTTAACATAGTACAGAGTAAATACCCTGATATTAAAATATACTCAATGAGTGGTTATATTGCTGAAGATGATTATAAATGGGATTATCCAGTATTACGAAAACCTTTTAATTCTAAAGAGTTAGCACAATTTTTACAATCGTAATTTAGGGCTTAGTCACTGATTTTCAATAACATAAGAGTTAATAAATTTAATGTATACCCTATTAATTGTTGATGATGCTAAAGATGCCATACTGCTACTGCAGTTTGATCTCAATAACGCAGGCTATAATGTGCTCTGTGCAGAAAATGGTGCTCAAGCTTTAGAGCTACTCAATGAACGCAATATTGATATGGTATTGCTTGATATTCATATGCCAGAAATGTCAGGTTTAGAGGTTTTAAAGTCGATAAAAACGACAGAAAAAACCAAAAATATTCCCGTTATTATGTTGTCAGCTTCTGATGATGAAGATGAAATTGTTGCTTCATTAGCACTGGGTGCAGTTGACCATGTCACTAAGCCTTATATTAGTAAAGTGCTACTTGCTCGTATTAATACCGCATTTCGTTTGGTTGAAAAAACTGCCGAGCTTGAAAAGCTTGCACAAAAAGATTTTTTAACCGGCATAAATAATCGCCGTAACTTCTATACCTTAGCTAACCAACTGATTGAAATTAGTAAACGCCATCATAATGATTTAGCTATTGCGATGTATGATCTTGATGACTTTAAAAATATTAATGATCAATATGGTCATGATATTGGCGATCAAGTACTCAAAGAAGTGAGTCAATTAATGATTGAAAATTTTCGTGAATGCGACATTGTTGCTCGTATTGGTGGTGAAGAATTTGCTGCTTGTTTACCACAAACCTCACTTGAGCAAGCTAAAGTAGCTTGTGAACGCTTTCGTAAAACGGTGGAATATCATCGATTTGCTTTAACTAAAACCAATAAACCGATCAATATTACTATGAGTATAGGTGTTGCAGCTTTTAACCAAGAAGATAACACCATTAATAAACTTTTAAGCCAAGCAGATCATGCACTTTATCAAGCTAAACACCAAGGTAAAAATAGGGTAGTTATACTTGAAAATGTAGAGCAACATAAAAAACAGCAACTCATTGAAAATGCAGAGCAAAGTGATGAGCAAGCTGATGATAAAAGTAAATATGCTGGAATAGATAAAAATATTGGTATTAATAATGTACTTGGAGATGAAGCCCTTTTTGAGCAAGTACTAGCAATGTTTTATGAAGATCATGCTCAAGATGAACATAAATTAAAGTCAGCTTTTGCCAAACAAGATATTAAAACAGCAAAGCACCTTGCCCATACGTTAAAAGGTGTTGCTAGCTCTATTGGTGCTATGGCACTTTTTAACGCAGCAAAAGCGCTTGATATAGCGATTAATCAACAAGATGAACAACAATATTTACCGTTAACCGAGCAGCTTGGTCAACAATTAACCCTTGTTACTGAAAGCATAAAAGCATTAAATCCAAATCTGGTATAGAGCGCTTAACGGCATGGTATTTTTCAATACCTTGAGTTGGTCACAGCTTTACAAGAAAACAGAACTTGTTTTACATATTTTTTTGTTAGAACGGGCAATAACATTGTCTTTGCAAGTTCAACATACCTTCATAATGTGGCATAGTTGAATACAAGCTAGTTGATGTTACATAACTTTTTAAAAAAGAGTCCGTTGGATTTAGGATGAAAAAAACACTTGTTTTTATTACTTATATTACCTTTGTTACGCTGCTTTTAGGGTGTTCTAAAACGACTGAAGCACCTTTAAAAATTTCTATTACACCTTGGCTTGGTTATACCCCTTTATTATATAGCAAAGAAAAGGGGTGGCTTGATAACTTAAATGTAGAATTGGTAAATGCGGTATCTTTAAGTGAAAGTATGTATATTTATCAATCAGGTGTTACTAATGCTTTTTGTGGTACTCAATATGAATATTCTATTTTAAAGACAACTTACCCTGATATTGTACCGCTAATATTATTTGATCGCTCTAATGGAGGCGATCTGATCATGAGTAATTTCTCGATAAATGCGTTGCAAAACAGCACTCGGAAAATTGAAGCTTATCTTGAAATGGATTCAGTTAATCTAGTTTTGCTTGAAGATTTTATAAAAAAATATGCCATAGATGAACAGCGTATTGTCTTTAATAATCGCGATCAAGTTGAAATTTCAACCTTAAAAGCACCAACCCAGCAGCCTGTTTTAGTGGTTACTTATATCCCTTTTAATAAAGCCCTAGAAAAAAATGGTTTTAAAGAAATTTTATCGACAAAGTCGTTATCAGATTTATTGGTTGTTGATGCCTTATACACAACAAAAGAGGTACTTTTAGCTAATGAGGCTACACTTAAACAGTTAAAGGTATTAATAAATGATGCGTTACTTGTATTAAAGCAAAATCCACAAGCATACTATCAAACCATAAAACCCTATCTGCATGATATGAGTTACCAAGATTTTATTCAGGCACTAGACGATATTATTTGGCTTAACCAACCATTAGATGAAGCCCTAAAACTAAGAATGCGGCAAGCATCATTTCCCATAAAAGATTTATTATGAAGCTTAGTATTAAACAATATCTTTTTATTAATTTATTTGGCGCATTGGTCATTTTATATGGTGCGTTTTTTAACTATTACTTTGTACAAAGAGACGCCCACGCCCAAGTTATTATGGAAAATATACTCGATGATTTGTCTGAATTAGGCTATAGCTTAGCAAAGCATGTTCGAAAAGAACCGCTTTATACAACAAAATCATTAATTGATAGAAAAGTTATCACTAACTCTTATATAAAATCTATCGCTATTTTTGATGATGACAAGCTTTTAATGAGTACCGAAAATAGCAATGAGGTAGCTATTGTCTCGGCAGGTGAGCTTTATAATAAAAATACCCAAAGCATCTATACTGAGCTTATTAACAAAAGAGCGGTTGAAGGTAATTTTCATTATTATCAAGGTAAAAAGCTTAAGTTTTTAACCATACTTTTTTATATTGATCATCAAGCAATAAAAAGCTCCTTTGCCAAAACTAACCAACAATTTATTGTACTTATTACTTTGTTTCCTATACTGGTTATTATTGGTATTTGGGTGTTTCTGACTCGATTAGTGGTAACACCGTTAGAATTATTGCGTCAATATGCTTATTATCAAAGTAGTATTCCAACCCCTTTTACGATAAAAGAAATCGAATATATACGTGCTTCTATGGCACAAACCTTTTCTCGATTAGAGCAAGAAAAAAAGAAATTATATAATCTTTCTATTACAGACCCTTTAAGTGGCTTATCTAATCGAACCTATTTACTTGAAAGACTAAAATATATCATTGCTGATAGCCAACGTAATAAGCAAGAGTTTGCCTTGTTGTTTTTAGATCTCGATCACTTTAAACGAGTGAATGATTTGCTGGGTCATAATGTGGGTGATGAGCTATTGCAAAATATATCAATGGCCATTCAAAGTGAATTAAGACTTAATGACGTTGTGGCTCGTATTGGTGGCGATGAATTTGTTATTGTATTAACACACTATAATAACAGTGTTGAATTGATCGAAATTATAGAGCGTATTCAGCGTAAGTTGAGCAAACCTTGGTTAATTCAAACTTATCCTATTAATATCACCAGTAGTATTGGTATCACTATTTACCCTAAAGATGGCTGCGATGCGACAACCTTAATGAAAAATGCTGATATTGCAATGTATGAGGCAAAAGATAAAGGTCGACAGCGTTATTACTTTTTTACCAAAGAGTTAAATGAGAAAACGCAAAAATATATCATGCTAAATAACGCGATGAAGCAAGCATTAGAAGACAATGAATATCATCTTTATTACCAGCCTCAACAAGATATTAATAGTGGTGACATTATCGGTGCAGAAGCACTTATTCGTTGGATAAGCCCTGAAAAAGGCATAATTTCACCTAATGATTTTATTCCCATTGCAGAAAATAATAATTTTATTATTGAACTGGGTTACTGGGTGTTAGAGGAAGCTATAAAACAGAAAAGCCTTTGGGAAAAGCAAGGTATTGATATTGAAATCTCTATTAATGTAGCGGCAAAACAATTACAGCAACATGACTTTGTGACGCAATTACAAAATTTATTAACACAATATTCAGTCACCCCAGCTCAAATAGTAATTGAAATTACTGAGTATGTTTTCTTACATGATAATGATGATATATATAAGGTTTTTCATGAAATTAAGCAATTAGGCGTACAAATATCTTTGGATGATTTTGGTACTGGCTACTCATCATTGTCTTATTTGAAAAATTTCCCTATTGATATATTAAAAATTGATAAGCTTTTTATTGATGATTATAACAGTGAAAAAGGTGCTATTTTTATCAATACCATTATCACAATGGCGCACACTTTACAGCTGAAAGTTATTGCTGAAGGTGTAGAAACACGTGATCAAGTTGATTTTTTACATGCAATTAAATGTGATTACTTTCAAGGTTATTATGGTAGCAAACCTTTGCCTATTGCAGAGTTTAACCAACTACTTTTGCCGAAACAGTCATAGTGACTGGTTATTTGTTTGTTATTTTTTGCCAATGTGCAAGATCTTGTGGAGTATCGATATCGATAAGTGCTGTAGGTAAAGAAACACTCTGAAGTTGATCTTTATTTTTTATTAAGAGTGAGCGGGCGCCTTTATCACCAGTTAATTGTGCTAATTCACTAAAATAAGCTTGAGGGAAAATAGCGGGTGACATCAAATGGTTTTGAGCTTTTGCACAAATAATTGCGTTTGGAAACGTTATTGATTGTGCAATTAATTGAGCATAATCGTTACTTTCTAAGGCTATTTGATCGGCTAAAGCAATCATAATATGGCTAGTATTCTTTTGGTTTTCTACAATGTATGCAACTGCTTGCGCTATGGTGTGTCCTAAGCCTAGGTTTGCTTGATTGCAATATAACAAGGAATACTTTTCAGCTAATAAAGCAGCAATTTGTTGGTGATATTGCCCTGTAGCGATATGAATATTTGTATGCTTGATTGAAAACAAGGGGAGTGCCTGCTCAATATTATTTAAAACATGCTCAATTAATGTTAATGATTTTTGTTGAGGCGCCAGTTTTTGAGGAGCTAAGGCTGTGAGCATTTTTATACCATTAAAACGCTGGCTTTTTCCTGCAGCCAGTAATAGCACACTCAATTTATAGCGTTGAGATGTCATCATATATTCCTTGAACATTACCTAAAAAGTTTTAGTACATTCAATACTTAACAGGTTTTGTATTATTTGGTATTGCTTTTATAAAGTACGCTGTGACATTCAGCCAATATTGATAAGGCGATACTTTCAGGTAACAGGGCGCCAATATCTAACCCTGCAGGTCCAGAAAGTGCAAAAGGTAATGCTTCTTCTGTTAAGTTGGCTTGTACTAAAACTTGTTGTTTACGTGCCTTCGGCCCTAACAAACCAACATAACCCAGTTTTATTTTAGCAAGTGCCTGTAACGCTTGAGCATCAATTGCAACATTATGACTCATTAATATAGCTGCGGTAACGTGTTGTTTTTGTGCAAATACGGCTAAATCTTGTGCTTCAACTTTTAGAATATAATCTACTTGAGGAAAGTGCTCTTTACGAGCATTAGCGGGGCGAGGATCCCATAATGCTATTTGCCAACCTAATTGTTGTGCCATGTTCACAAGCGGTTTAGCATCAACACCTGCACCAATTATTAATATATAAGGAGCAGGAATTATAGGCGTTGCTAGCCATTTTTCTTGCTTATTTTGTGTTACTAGTTTTGCTGTTGCTGAAAAATGCTCAATGGCTTGTGGTTCAAAATAGGCTGTACAATGCTTATCGGTATCAATAATTTTTTGATAATAGATCCCTGAGGTACGGTTTTGAAAAGCTGTGTGTAATTTAGTTAACTCTAAGTAGTTATTTCCAGCAGCTACTTTTTGCAACATAATATAAATTGTGCCACCGCAGCCTATTCCTAAATGAAATGAAACATCATCTTCGTCAGAACCATCGTAGCAAATTAGTTGAGGTTTACCGCTAAGCATTACTTTTTGAGCGTTTAAACTAATATCCGATTCTAAGCAACCGCCACTCAATAAACCTAGTTGCTCACCTGTGCTGCTAAATAACATCATCGCGCCTGATTTTCGATAACAAGAGCCTTCGGTATTATAAATTGTGGCAAGCACCCACTCAAAACGATCTCGATTAGGGTACCACTGGCGCAATAAACTTGATAAATGATGACTCATTAATTAACCATTAACAACATAAAATACACTAAATTAAACCGCTAGCGGTTTAAAAGGTAAGTCTCTATAACGCTTTTTTGATGCGGCATAAACAGCATTACTTAATGCAGGCGCAAAAGGCGCAACCCCAGGTTCTCCTAAACCTGTTGGGCTAAAATCAGAATGCACTATATGTACATTCACATTTGGCATAGCGTTAATACGTAAAACAGGGTAGTTATGAAAATTAGAATTAACTACAGCGCCTTCTCTAAAAGTGATTTCGGTACTGAGTGCTAACGACATTCCCATTACAACGGCACCTTCCATTTGAGCAGTAGCGCCATCGGTATTTAATACTTGGCCACAATCAATAGCACAATCAACATTTAACACCCGAATATCATCACCTTTTACTTCTACATGAACAGCCATAGCAACAAAGCTCTGAAAACTGTAGTGTACGGCCAAGCCTATGCCTTGTCCTTGAGGAAGTTTGTCTCGATCAAACCAAGCCGAGCTTTCAGCAACGGTGGCTAATACTTTTTTGGCGCGTTGAACATCACTTTGCTGCTGGAGATTATGATTATTATCAAAAATTTGATTAAGAAAGGTGAAAGTATCTTTATTAGCTTTATGCGCTAATTCATCAGCAAAAGTACCAAAAGCAAAGCCATAAAATATTGCATAAACCGCACGATACCACCCTATACGGGTATGAGCTTTTGCCTCACCAGACTCACAACGAAAATTTTCTATGCCAAATAAATGGTTGTTAATATCATCTAAATTTCTTGCTGTTGGTCTGACTAATGAAGGATTAAATAACGTTGAAATTGAAGGGAAGGCGGCACGATGCAGCCAACCTGTCACATTTCCTTGTTCATCCATTGACGCTTCAATGTGTTGCGCATTAATAGAATGGTAATAGCCCGTGCGCATATCTTCTTCACGGCTCCAAATTAATTGAATAGGAAAGCCTGTTTTTTCTGAAATCACTGCGGCTTCATGCACATAATCACATTTATATTTACGGCCAAAAGCACCCCCAGCCATGGCAACATGCACGATAATTTCTTTAGGATCACGCTTTAAATATTGGCCTAATACATTTTGAATATCTACAGGGCTTTGTGTTGACGCCCATACTTCACAGCGATGGGGTTGCACCCAAACAACACTGGCGTTAGGTTCAATAGGTGCATGTGATAAATGACCACCAGTATAAGTTGCTTTTACAATATGTTTTGCTTCATTAAATGCTTGTTTTATATTGCCGCGTTCTGCCGTAACAACCCCAGCATGTTCAACATTATTAACAAGCTGTTTTTTATACTCTTGTGTATCATAATTAGCATTTTTGCCTAAATCCCAAGCTATTTTCAATTGCTTAGCGGCTTGTTGGGCTATCCAAGTGTTTGTTGCGACAACCGCAACGCCACCAATAGAACCAAAAGGTACATCAAAACGAGGAATTTCAACAACAGCTAATACGCCTTTTCTTTTTAAGGCTTCACTTTTATCTAAGCTTTTGAGCTTTCCCCCTAATACAGGGCAATGAATAATAGCCGCGTATTTTAGGTTAGGTATTTTTACATCAACGCCATAAATACGTTTACCAACCACAACTTCGCTTTGATCATGTCTGGGTAAATTCTTACCTATGTAATTAAACTCGCTCTTATTTTTTAATGTAACTTGCTCTGGAATAGGCATATTTGCGGCAATTGAAGCTAATTCCCCATAACCTAATTTCTGCTGGTTAAGTTGATTGATCACAAAATGAGATTGAGCAATACAATTTTCAGGTGATGTTTTCCACACTTTTGCGGCAGCGGCAATAAGCATGGCTTTAGCTTTAGCACCAGCTTCTCGCATAGGTTGATACATAATACGAATACTTGCAGAGCCGCCCGTTCCTTGAGGGCCATATTTTTCATCAGCATCGCCTTGTTTTACTTTTACGCGTTGCCAATCAGCTTCCATTTCATCGGCAACCGCAGCAGGTAAAGCCGTGCTTATTCCTTGCCCCATTTCACAACGACCACAATAAATGGTGGTGTCACCATTATCTGCAATATGAATAAAAGCATTTAAGCTAGTATCACTTGCTTTTGCTTCAATAATGCCTTTTTCAACAAGAGGGCTAGCAGGTATTACAACACTAACAAATAAACCTCCAGCGGCTATACTTGTGTTTTTTAAAAAGTTTCGACGACTTATTTTATTCGTATTCATTTTAAGCCTCTTTTTTTAGGGTGATTGCCGCATCGCTAATTGCTTTTTTTATACGCTGATAGGTGCCGCAACGACAAATATTACCTTGCATGGCTGTTTCAATTTCATCATCGCTAGGCATTGGGTTTTCAGCTAACAAACTGGCAGCATTCATAATTTGCCCCGCTTGACAATATCCACACTGAGGCACTTTATTTTCTAGCCAAGCTTTTTGCAGTGGGTGATCTCCATTGTTAGAAAGCCCTTCAATGGTTGTTATTTTTTGATTTCTTAATGTTTTAATTGGCGTAACACAAGAACGAACAGCTTGCCCATTTACATGCACTGTACAGGCACCGCACAAACCACTTCCGCAACCATATTTAGTGCCAGTAAGGGCCAAATGATCTCGCAAAAACCACAGTAGTGGCATATCTTCATCAACATCAATAGGGTAGGTTTTACCATTGATAACTATTGATTGGCTCATAATTGCTGTTCTCCTAAACTACCATTTTATTTTATTGCCGATGTTGCAATAACCTAGTGGTTATAATGGCACTGTCAGCTAGATTACAAAAATAACCTTATATTCTTATATTGAGAAGTATTAAATTGTATTCATAGCTTTATTGCGTTAATAGGAAGAAAAAATACGATGAATGACAGAATTTTCTGTTTTTAGAACAACTGGTAAATAATTTAAATAGGCTATGTTCCCATTAACTGTTGTTGAATGCGAAATAGCTTGTTTTCATTAATATTTTCTGGAGTATCCATATACCTGAACCAACCAAGATAATACTCTAGGTATTTTGTAGCTACTCCATGAAATCTCCCTATCCACGCTTTTAGCCGACTATGATAAGCGTTAACATTCTGAATATGAAAGACTTTATCTATTACATTAACACCACTTGCCACATCTAAACGCTTGTGGATCAAATCGTTTTTCTCCGATAGTGCTATATAGGGTTTATAACCATCACTACAAAGAATACTATCTTTTTCCAATTTTCCTACCAACTCTTGATATAAAATCTGTGTGGTAACGCTAGGCAAAATAGATAACTCTGCTGTGGTTAAAAATGTTTGCTCTGTATTCATAGTCTTCTTCCTAAATCAGTGCCAAACTAAATAACTAAAAGTAATTCAAGCAACCATAATGTTATTTACAAGTCTTTTTTTGTTATTTTAAATGACATTTTGTTTTTAAGGTGGAATAAAATGATCAAATGCCATTTGGCTCGTCTTATGGGCGAAAGAAAAATGAAGATAATGGATGTTGCTAGAGAAACGGGATTAAATAGAAATACTGTTACTTTGTTATATAAAGAAACTGCTCAACGAATAGATTTAGATGCAATGGATAAATTATGTGAATTGTTTGACTGTTCGGTTGGAGATCTTTTCGAAAGGTGTTGATTGTTGCTCCGTTGAGCTTTGATAATGATTAGTAAAAAACCAGTAAAATTTAAAGCTAGTATATTTGTGTGACAAAAAGAGGGTACGGGTCGACAAAACTTTTCAGCAAAATAGGGATTTTAGAAACTGTCACAGATTTGGCACAGATTATTTTTTTGTTGTAGGAATACGTTAATTTTTTACAACAAAAATAGGTGAAAAATAAAATTTGGTTGGGTTGATTTTATAAAAAATGAAATGTAAAAATTGACCTTTACCTCTTTAGGGTAAAATTTTCAATAAAATTCGAATTAATAATTTTAAATAAAATCAATGGATTGGTGGACGATACTGGGCTTGAACCAGTGACCCCCGCCTTGTAAGGGCGGTGCTCTCCCAACTGAGCTAATCGTCCGATTTTTATCTGACTTGAAATATATATAATAGAGAAAGTGGTGGACGATACTGGGCTTGAACCAGTGACCCCCGCCTTGTAAGTGTCCCACCCTTGTAT
>WFQC01000049.1 GCA_015487235.1 Alteromonadaceae bacterium | reverse complement strand
TAGCTGGGGAAGTTTAGGCAGGCTTAGCTAGTCTAAGCCTTAGCATTAATTTCTACTGTTGTAGATATTAAGCTATTTCCTTGTAATATATTGTGTCTAAGCCTTAGCATTAATTTCTACTGTTGTAGATATACCACTGCGCCACCTGCCGCTTGGGTCTAAGCCTTAGCATTAATTTCTACTGTTGTAGATTATGTGTTAGGCACAGTAACAAACTTAATGTCTAAGCCTTAGCATTAATTTCTACTGTTGTAGATGGCTGCGGTTGACCCAATATTTATTTAAAGTCTAAGCCTTAGCATTAATTTCTACTGTTGTAGATCTGTATATTCACATGCTAAAACTGTTGTCTAAGCCTTAGCATTAATTTCTACTGTTGTAGATAGAAGTATAAGACGTAGTTGAATTTTGCAGATCAAAACTGGCTGGGGAATGTGCATATACAGATAATGAGATAATTTATTTTAATAAAATTAATATTATATTTGTTACCTTTTAGTAACGGGTATGGTGATTAATGTAATAGTTTTTTAAATTATTTTAAAAATATGAGCTAGATCATGTTTAGCGCGCTTTATGCTAGAAATATACCTTAAAATTTGCTCTAATACTAAATAGTAATCATTCTCATTATCGTGTGTTGTTTTTCTATCGAGTTTTTTATGACATTAGTAGACATTAAAGCAGGTCAAGTTGCGGTTATTCATTCGGTTAATAGCGATAAAGCTTCTCGCGCTAAGTTATTAGACTTAGGCTTATTGCCCGGTACGCAATTAAAGTTTAAACGTGCTTTAAATTGGAGTAAGGCAATTCAAATTAATGTTCGTCAAACAAATCTGATCCTACGCGATTCTTTGGCTAAACAAATTAACGTTGAATTGGTTTCAGGCAGTTATTAAGTATGGTTGATGAATTATTACTGGTTGGTAATCCTAATGCGGGTAAATCAACGTTATTTAATCAACTTACAGGGCTTAAACAGCAAATAGGTAATTTTCCTGGTATTACTGTTGATAAAAGCTTTGGTCAATTCAAAACGGCTACTTCTTCTTATCAAGTTGTTGACTTACCCGGTGTTTATTCTCTTGTTCCGCAGCAGCATACTTCGCAAGATGAGCGTGTTACTTTGTCATATCTTTTAACGGCTAAAAAGGCGGTTGTTATTAATGTTGTTGATGCAACGTGTTTAGAGCGTCATTTATACTTAACCATTCAACTGAGAGAATTAGGTTTACCCATTATTACGGTGTTGAATAAATGGGATCTTGCGCAAAAGCAAGGTGTTGATATTGATGTTCAAAAATTAAGTAAACAACTTGGTTGTCCTGTTATTACGGCTAGCTTAGCTGAGAAAGATATTAATCATAAACTCGAGCAAGTTTTGTTAACCTTACCAGAAATAGCACCTTTAATAGTTGATTTTGCGGAGCCTGTTGAACGCAAAATAGCACCTATGTTGCAAGGTAAAAGCCGTTTTGAGGCTATTTTAACGCTTATTGAACAGCAATTTATTGAACCTCATTCGTATGATGTTGAGCTTGAAGTAGCGGGAAAACGCTATCAGCTTTGTCATCATATTGTACAGTCATGTATGCCACAAGTTGATGATAATGAAAATCAATTAACTGAAAAACTTGATGCGTGGCTATTAAAACCTTGGTTGGCGATCCCTACATTTTTATTGGCAATGTATTTAATGTTTATGTTTGCTATCAATATAGGTGGGGCGTTTATTGATTTTTTTGATATTGCCGTTGGTGCTTTGCTCGTTGATGGTTTAGCCCAACAGTTAAATGCTTGGCAATGGCCACAATGGCTGGTTGTTTTATTAACTGATGGTGTTGGCACAGGTGTTCAAACTGTTTCAACATTTATTCCGCTTATTTTTTGTTTATATCTTTTTTTAACGGCATTAGAACAGTCGGGTTATTTAGCTCGGGCAGCCGTTGTTACTGATAGGTTAATGCAAAAATTAGGGTTGCCCGGAGCGGCATTTGTACCTTTGATTATGGGGTTTGGTTGTACGGTTCCTGCGGTAATGGCAACACGCACGTTAAAACAAAAACGCGAACGTATTTTGGCGAGTGCGATGAGTCACTTTATGGTTTGTGGAGCGCGTTTACCCGTTTTTGCGTTATTTGCTGCGGCATTTTTTTTAGATTCAGCATTACAAATTGTTTTTGCCTTGTATTTATTGGGTATTTTGGCTGCTTTATTTACGGGGTTAGTATTTAGAAAAACCGTTTTAGCTGGTAAGGCAACACCGTTTATTATTGAGCTGCCACAGTATCAATTACCTCATATTGGTGATTTATTTAATCGTACATGGCAACGCTTAAAAGGCTTTATGTTTGGGGCGGGTAAAACGATTGTCATTGTAGTGACAATTTTAGGAATGGTGAACTCATTGGGTAAAGATGGCTCGTTTGGTAATGCGGGAACGGAAAACTCATTATTGTCTTCAGCAGGGCAAATAATAACGCCTGTATTTTCACCTATCGGTATAGATGAAGATAATTGGCAAGCAACGGTAGGTATTTTTACCGGCTTGTTTGCTAAAGAAGTGTTAGTAGCCACGTTAAATACACTTTATCAAGAAGACACGAGTGAAGATGAGTTTGTGCTAACAGAACAACTGCAAGCTGCGGTTGATTCTATTGGTGATAATTTTGCTAATTTACATCAATTAATTTTTGATCCATTAGATTTATCATCAGCTGAAGTGAATTCCATTGAAGAAGCGGCTTCTAGCCAAGCCGTTTCGATGAGTACAATGAGCCAAATTACGCAACATTTTCATGGTAAAATAGGCGCCTTTAGTTACTTACTTTTTATTCTACTTTATGCGCCTTGTGCGTCTGCTTTAGGGGCTATTGCTCGAGAGTTTAGTGGGCGCTGGGCTTTATTTATTGCGTTATGGGCTACAGTTTTAGCTTATATTGTTGCGGCGAGTTTTTATCAAATAGCAACGCTGACTACTTTTGTTTCTACGCAAACCCTGACATTAATTATTATGGCATTAGTATGCTTTATTGTTTTTAAAGTTATGCAAACGCACTTTTTAAAAAGTTGGTTATTAGGAGGGCAACGCTATGTTAGCGGAGATCCAAAAGCAACTTGCCATTAATGAGATCATGACAGAAAAACAGTTGGTTAAGCAATTAAATACCTCAGTGGATGCCTTAACCCCCATGATGACGTTATTGATTAAGCGCGGTTTAGTTGAAAAAGTTGTTTCAGGTAACTGTGCAGGTAGTTGTGGTTGTGTTAGTGCTTCTGTACAGGCATATCGCTGGTTAGGTAGTGCGTATAAAACAATGCCTCTGAATATTTCTTGTTATTAAACACCAATAAAATACGGATATTTCTGCTTGATGCCAATTTATCTCGTGATCATTATTGGTTGCACAAGTAAAGAATATTTCAATACGCTTTTGTTTTAGTTCTGTAACCATTAATTATTCACTTATACAAAATTGATTAGATAAAAGTTGATCTTAATCAATAAATCTTAATGAGAATGATTTGCATTTAAGTTTCGCTTTCTATACAATGCTCGCATCTTAATAAAATCGATAAAAACTCTTTAAGTGGAATTAGTCTCATGAACAAAAAAACTGTTATTGCTTTAGCTGTATTAGCATTTATTAATCAACCTATGCTTGCTTTTGCTGCACCTGAATCTCCTGATGATAATATTGAACAACTGTCAATTTTTGGCTCTAAGCAAACGGTTAATGATGTACCGGGTAGTGCTCATATGCTGAACCAAGAGCAATTAGAAAAATTTGATTACAGCGATATTATGCGCACCTTGACTTCAGTTCCTGGGGTTTATGTATTAGAAGAAGACGGTTATGGTTTGCGCCCTAATATTGGTATGCGTGGTACAGGTCAAAACCGTAGCGAAAAAGTAACCATTATGGAAGATAATATTTTAGCAGCGCCAGCACCTTATGCTGCACCTTCTGCTTATTATTTTCCTACTGCTGGGCGTATGCAACAAATAGAAGTATTAAAAGGTACTTCTAGTGCTGTTTATGGCCCCAGAACAACAGGTGGTGTCGTGAACTTATTATCACGTCAAATACCTGATGAAGCACTTGCGGGGCAAGTTAATGTTAATCTAGGTGAAGACGGTTTTGGAAAAGTTCATGCTTATGCGGGTGGCTCAGGTGACAATTTTGCTTCAGTGGTTGAGCTTTATCGCTATCAAGCTGATGGCTTTAAAACAATTAACTACACCGATAAAGAAGCTGGCTTTATTAAAAATGATTACCTTGCAAAATTCCGTATCAATAATGACAGCGACAGCACTTATTACCAAGAACTTGAATTAAAACTTAAATATTCAACTGAAAATGCTAATGAAACTTATATGGGCATAACCACAGAAGATTTTAACAATAGCCCTTATAAGCGCTATTCAGCTTCACAGCTTGATAATATCACCACAGAGCATAAGCAAATTCAGCTTAATCACTTTATTCAATTATCTGAACGTTTTGAATTAGTCAGTAACGCTTATTACAATGACTTTACGCGAAATTGGTATAAAGCAAGTAAAATTAATGGCTTGAAACTTGGCAAAGGCGGTATTGAAGCGGCGGCTGAATTTGATCGTAATAGCAATAATCAATCACTGGCTTTTGATGTGAAAGCTAATAACCGTGCTTATTTTTCAAAAGGAATTCAAACGGTATTAAATGCTGACTTTGATGATCATCAGCTAAAATTTGGTGCTCGTTTACATCAAGATGAAATGGATCGCTATCAATGGGTTGATTCTTTTGAATTAGATCCAAATTATCAATTAACACAAACAAGTTATGGCATAAAAGGTAGTGAATCTAACCGTATAGACAGTGCCAAAGCATTAGCGTTATTTGTACATGATGAATATACGCTAGGAGATTTTGTGATCAATGCCGGTTTACGTTATGAAGACATGACCATCAGTCGCAAAGATTGGGGTAAGGGGCAAAGTGATCGTAATTTACCCGCTGTAAAAGACATTTATAACAACCTCAGCGTGCTTTTACCTTCATTGGCATTAACCTATAAAG
>WFQC01000048.1 GCA_015487235.1 Alteromonadaceae bacterium | reverse complement strand
GGCGTTTACGATATTCATTCGCCCAATATTCCTACCGTTGATTCAATGGTTGAGCTAATTAAACAGGCTGAAAAGTATATTCCTGTTGAGCGCTTATGGATAAATCCTGATTGTGGTCTAAAAACACGTAAATGGCCTGAAACTCAAGCTGCATTAGAAAATATGGTAGCTGCTGCAAAAGTATTACGTACTGAACTTACACTAGAGAAAACCAATAAAGTTAAAACAACCGTAACAGGCTAAATTTTATTTTTCTTAGTCTTATTGATTTCTGCAATATTGATCAAAAAAAACGCTCAAATGAGCGTTTTTTCATTGTTTTTATAAGCAATTAAGCGTTACTTAGGTGTATTACGCGCTTCGCGCTTACGATCGCTTTCTTTTAACCATTTCTTACGAATACGAATACTTTCAGGTGTAACTTCAACGAGTTCATCATCATCAATAAATTCTAATGCTTGCTCAAGTGTCATCACAATCGGTGGTGTTAATACTTGCGCTTCATCTGTACCTGATGCACGTACGTTAGTTAATTGCTTACCTTTAAGTACATTAACGGTTAAATCGTTGTCACGACTATGAATACCCACAATCATACCTTCATAAACCTCGACACCATGACCAATCATCATACGGCCACGCGATTGTAGGTTAAAAATAGCATTAGTTAAGGCTTTACCCGTTGCGTTGGCAATCATCACACCATTTTTACGTTGGCCAATTTCGCCCCCTTTATGAGGACCATATTCAAAAAATGTATGGTAAATTAAGCCACTACCAGAGGTGATTGTCATAAACTCTGTTTGAAAGCCAATTAAACCTCGGCTTGGCATAATGAAATCCATACGAATTCGACCAGTGCCGTCTGGCGCCATATCGGTTAATTCAGCTTTACGTAAACCCATACGTTCCATAATGGTACCTTGATGCTGCTCTTCAACATCAATAGTAACGGTTTCGTATGGCTCTTGAATTTCACCATCAATTTCACGAATAATAACTTCAGGACGAGATACTGCTAATTCGTAACCTTCACGGCGCATATTTTCAATTAAAATACCTAAATGCAACTCACCACGACCTGACACTTTAAATTTATCTGGATCATCAGTTTCTTCTACACGTAAAGCCACATTATGTACTAATTCTTTTTGTAAACGCTCAAGAATATTACGTGAAGTGACATACTTACCTTCTTTACCAGCAAAAGGCGAGGTATTAACTTGAAAGGTCATGGTAACTGTAGGTTCATCAACAGAAAGTGCTGGTAAGGCTTCTACTTCATGTGGGCAACAAATAGTATCTGAAATTTTAAGTTCGCCTAAACCAGTGATTGCAATAATATCACCCGCTTTGCCTTCTTCTATTTCATGACGTTCAAGTCCTAAATAACCAAAAACTTTACCGACTTTGCCATTATGTAATTTGCCATTAGTGCACTCAATAGTCACTTGTTGGTTTGCCTTAACAGTACCACGCATAATACGCCCAACACCTATAACACCAAGGTATGAGCTGTAATCTAACTGAGATACTTGCATTTGAAAGGCGCCATCTAAATCAGCAATAGGTGCAGGCACTTCTTTAATAATAGTTTCAAATAATGGCGTCATATCGGTACCGACAACATTATCTTCAAGTGATGCCCAACCATTAAGTGCTGAGGCGTAAACTACTTTAAAGTCTAACTGTTCATCAGTTGCGCCAAGGTTATCAAATAGATCAAATATTTGATCCATCACCCAATCAGGGCGAGAGCCTGGCTTGTCAATTTTATTGATAACAACAATAGGCTTTAACCCTTGAGCAAAGGCTTTTTGTGTTACAAAGCGTGTTTGTGGCATAGGGCCTTCTTGCGCGTCAACAATCAATAACACAGAGTCAACCATTGACATAACACGCTCAACTTCTCCACCAAAATCAGCATGACCCGGCGTATCCACAATATTTACACGATAGTCGCCCCAGTTAATGGCTGTGTTTTTAGCCAGAATGGTAATTCCACGCTCTTTTTCAATATCGTTAGAGTCCATCACACGATCATCATGCCCTACACGAGCGTCTAAGGTTCCTGATTGATCAAGTAATTTATCAACTAAAGTTGTTTTACCATGGTCAACATGCGCAATGATTGCGATATTACGTAATTTACTGATTTCGTTTGGTTTTGTCATTTATATATCATCTACAATTTAATCTATGGATAAACCATTTTTGCCCATAATTTTACTCTCGAATAAGATAAAATAAGCACTACGGTTTTATTCGGTGGCGTATTATAGCGGAAATAGCGAACGCTGTATTGCCCTTTCTTGTTTAATTTTTATGCCATACTTACTTTATATTCGAATACGACAATACCGCAAAGATAAGGTATGCAATAACCACAATAGTGCGCTATTGCACTATTGTGGTGCTTTCGTTGATTTTGGTAGCAATAAATTGCTTTTATATCAATTACTTTTCTTTTGGCATAAATTTAGCTTAAACTGCGATAATATATGGAACGCAACTTTTCACTGAACTACAACACTGGAGACTTTCAATGTCACAAGCAGTATTCGATTTAATCAAAGAACATGACGTCAAGTTTGTTGACTTACGTTTTACTGACTCAAAAGGTAAAGAGCAACATGTATCACTTCCTTATCATCAAATAGATGAAGATTTTTTTGAAGACGGCAAAATGTTTGATGGCTCATCAATCGCCGGCTGGAAAGGTATTAATGAGTCTGATATGGTGCTTATGCCTGATGCAAGTACCGCAATTTTAGACCCTTTCACCGAAGAAGTTACCTTAAATATTCGTTGTGATATTGTTGAACCTGCGACAATGCAAGGCTACAGCCGCGATCCTCGTTCTGTTGCTAAACGTGCTGAAGAATATATGCGTAGCACAGGTATTGCAGACACAGTGTTAATTGGTCCTGAACCAGAATTTTTTGTTTTCGATGATGTGAAGTTTCATGCCAATATGAGCGGTGCTATGTATAGCATTGACGATAAAGAAGCATCATGGAACTCAAGCACTTCTTATGAAGATGGCAATACGGGTCATCGTCCGGGCGTTAAAGGCGGTTATTTCCCTGTTGCTCCGGTAGATTCATCACAAGATTTACGTTCAGCAATGTGTTTAGTGATGGAAGACATGGGCTTGGTAGTTGAAGCTCATCACCATGAAGTTGCAACCGCAGGTCAAAACGAAATTGCTTGTCGCTTTAATACTATGGTGAAAAAAGCCGATGAAGTGCAAATTTATAAGTATGTAGTGCACAATGTTGCACACGCTTATGGTAAAACAGCTACCTTTATGCCTAAGCCTTTAGTCGGTGATAATGGTACAGGTATGCACGTTCACCAATCACTCGCTAAAGACGGTGTAAACTTGTTTTCAGGTGATAAATACGGCGGTTTATCAGAAACTGCACTTTATTATATTGGTGGCATTATCAAACATGCTAAAGCATTAAATGCCTTCACTAATGCTTCAACTAATTCATACAAACGTTTAGTACCAGGCTTCGAAGCACCTGTAATGTTAGCTTATTCAGCACGTAACCGTAGCGCGTCTATTCGTATTCCTATGGTACCTTCACCGAAAGCAACGCGTATTGAAGTACGTTTTCCTGATCCTAGTGCAAACCCCTATTTAGCATTCACTGCAATGTTAATGGCTGGTCTTGACGGTATTAAAAATAAAATTCATCCGGGTGATGCGATGGATAAAGATCTTTATGATCTACCTGCAGAAGAAGCAGCGGCCATTCCTCAAGTAGCGGCTTCACTAGAGGAAGCTTTAGATGCGCTAGAAGCAGATAAAGAGTTCTTGATGGCAGGTGGTGTAATGGACAACGATATGATCGACGCCTACATTGCCTTAAAGCGTGAAGAAGTTGAACGATTGAATTCAACCACTCATCCTGTCGAGTTTGAAATGTACTATAGCGTTTAATATTTCTGACAAAAATATAAAAAAATTTAAAAAAGCTCACTTCGGTGAGCTTTTTTAGTGGTATTAAGTTAATAATTTGGATAAATTAGAGATAACTAAATGAAAAAACCAGCTTAAAGACAAGCAGAGGTAATTAGCAGTAGCTTAAATAAGCTTGGTATAAGGATATATAGAGAACTATGTTGAAAGTTGTAGGTGTATTAATTTTACTTACTTGCTTATCTGCCCAAGTGTTTGCTACGTCAGCTAAAATTTATGTTTGGCGCAATGAGCAAGGCGTACTGGTGTTTTCTGATAGCCCTCGCCCTGGCGCAGAAGAAGTTAAAATAACAGAACAAAATATTGTTTCATCACCTTCAATTGATACCTCAATACTTGATATTACTCCCCAAAAAATCGAAGAAAAATATCAAGTTGAAATAACACAACCCGAGCAAAATGAAACAATACGCGATAATACCGGTTCAGTTTATGTCACAGGGCTTGTTAAACCTGTATTTAAACAAGGATTAAAAATACAGCTTTATCTTGATAATAAAAAGTACCAAAAGCCACAATCTCGCGCTATTTATATTCTAAGAAATATAGATAGAGGTGAGCATCAAGTAAAAATGCAACTCATCAATAACAAAGGCAAGGTTATTGCATCATCAGATGTTACCACCTTTTATATGCATAGAACTTCTGTTATTAGAGCAAAATAACAACTTATTAGTGCAAATAAAAGCATAACTCATTACACTCAATGAAATATGCACCATTTTAGTGCGCGAAGGTTTTATGATGCCAATAGACAATAGCATTCAACACGATATGACAACTTATCAACAACAAATTGCTGTACATTTAGTTACGGCAGTTGTGCTATTAGATGAAAAGCTTACTATTCAATATGTTAACCCTGCCGCCGAAGCACTGCTATTAAAAAGTATTAAAAAGCTGAAAGGGCTGGCTTTTCATGATGTTTTTTTTACCGATTCGATTAACGGTGCACGCTTAGCCAAAATTATGGAGACAGGGCAAGAGTTTACCGATAACGACGTGGTTCTGACATTATTAGAACAAGAGCCAATTACTGTTGAATTAAGTGTATCAGCTATTGAACTTAACCAAAAAACCTATATTTTACTAGAGCTAAAGCAAGTTGATCAATTAAAGCAAATTAGTGCAGAAACTTTCCAATTGCACCAATGGGAAGCAGCTCGAGATTTAATCAAAGGGCTAGCCCATGAAATTAAAAATCCACTGGGTGGTTTGCGCGGTGCAGCGCAACTCTTATCACGAGAGTTAACTGATGAGCAACAAGAATACACTAAAATGATCATAGCCCAAGCCGATCGACTCACTAAGCTTGTCGATCGCTTATTAGGGCCAAATCAACTCCCTAAAATGCAGTTACATAATATCCACCAAGTGCTCGAAGCGGTTTATCAACTTGTGCAGTATGATAATCCTAAAAATATCACTATTACACGCGACTATGATCCCTCAATCCCCGATATAGAATTTGATCAAGATAAACTACAACAAGCGATATTAAATATTGTAAATAACGCGGTACAAGCGGTAAGCGAACAAGGGCAAATCAAATTTAAAACACGTATTGCCAATAACCAAACCATTAATGGCAAGCTCGTTAAACTGGCGATACAAATTAGTATCATTGATGATGGTCCAGGTATTTCGCTTAAGCTTCAAGACACCTTATTTTACCCTATGGTTTCAGGCAGAGATAATGGAACGGGGTTAGGGCTTTCTATTTCACAAACCTTAGTTAACCAGCACCAAGGTAAACTATCTTGTAAGAGCCGCCCAGGACGCACCGAATTTATAATTTTATTACCGATTACTAAAGAGAACCCATAATGAATATAGAACAAGTTTGGATTGTTGACGACGACAGCTCAATAAGGTGGGTACTAGAAAAGGCTTTTGCTGGTGCCAATATCAGCGTTGCCTCTTTTGACAGTGCAGAAAGGCTGTTAGATGCCTTAATGCATAATCAACCTCAAGTGATCATTTCTGATATAAAAATGCCAAAAATTGACGGCATAACCTTGCTAGGAAAAATCAATAAACAATACCCCGAGATCCCCGTTATAATCATGACGGCTCATTCAGATCTTGATAGTGCAGTGAATGCTTACCAAGGAGGTGCTTTCGAATATTTACCAAAACCTTTTGACATTGATGATGCCTTAGCCATAACTAAAAGAGCCCTCACACACGCGAATGAACAAAGCGCTAAAAAGAAACAAGTAACAGAGTCATCAATCGCGGTTGGTATTATTGGCGAAGCTCCTGCTATGCAAGAGGTTTTTCGCGCTATTGGTCGTTTATCTCGCTCAAGTATTAGCGTATTAATTAATGGTGAATCGGGTACAGGTAAAGAACTGGTTGCCCATGCATTACATATGCATAGTCCACGTTCAAATGCCCCTTTTATTCCACTTAATATGGCGGCAATACCTAAAGATTTAATTGAATCAGAGTTATTTGGTCATGAAAAAGGCGCTTTTACCGGTGCGAATACCATCAGACATGGTCGTTTTGAGCAAGCTCACCAAGGCACTTTATTTCTTGATGAAATTGGGGATATGCCATTAGATGTCCAAACACGTTTATTACGCGTGTTAGCTGATGGACAATTTTACCGCGTTGGTGGTCATTCACCCATCAGTGTCGATGTAAGAATTATTGCCGCTACGCATCAAAATTTAGAAGAACGTGTTGCCCTTGGTGAATTTCGTGAAGATTTATACCATCGCCTCAATGTTATTAAAATACAATTACCTAGCTTGCGAGAGCGACAAGAAGATATTCCTAAACTTACTGAACATTTTTTAAAGCTTGCTGCTAATGAACTTGCTGTCGAGACAAAGACCATGAGCAAAGCCGCTTTAACTTTTTTGCAAAAGTGCCAATGGCCAGGCAATGTTCGTCAGTTAGAAAATATATGTCGCTACTTAACGGTAATGGCAAGTGGCAAAGAAATTTTATTGGAAGACTTACCCGACGAGCTTAAAGTTACCAAATCTCAGCCAATTAATGCTTCAGGACAACATTCTTGGCAATCATTACTCGCACAATGGGTTGATCAGCAACTACTCGCAGGAGAGCAAGATATTCTCAACAATGCTGCGCCTATTTTTGAAAAAATATTACTCGAAAGAGCACTTTTATTCACCCACGGGCACAAGCAAGAAGCCGCAAAGAAACTAGGTTGGGGTAGAAATACTTTAACGCGTAAATTAAAAGAGTTTGAGCTTTAATAATAATTCTAATGATTATTATTATGCTGCGTTGTCTTGCACTCATGCTCAGTGCATGTTTTACAGCTATTACATAATTTAATATTAATAAAATGCGCTCCCGCAATAAGTACGGTACCTAAAACAATAATATAAGGCTGAACGTCGGCTGAAAAGTCATGCTTTTGCCAATAAATAGCGATACCTAAAAATAATAAATAAAAAGGATACAAGCGACGATGATATTGTTTAAAACCTGATAGCAAAGCAACAGAACCAATAATAGCAGTAATAACTAAAAAGACATGTTCCCACCAATGATCCGCCAAAAAGCTTAAGCCAAGTAAGGGTAATGCAGGTAAGATCACAGGTAACAAGATGCAATGTAATGCACAAATTGAAGCAGCGGTAATGCCAATGCGATCTAACATATTTGTAAAAACCTTAATAGAAACTCAATATTTTATAAATGTTATAATATCACACTTGTTATAATATCACATTATTTTTTATCAAGATCTATTGATAGGAAAACTTATCACATCACTGATGTGAGCACAATTACAGGCAAGCATAATTAATCGATCTATACCTAAAGCAACACCTGAACAAGCCGGCAAACCAGTTTGTAGAGCCGCAATAAATTTTTTATCTATCGGTTTTTCAGCTAACCCTTTAAGCTTTCTTATCTGATTATCTTGTTCAAAGCGCTGTTGTTGTTGTTTAGCATCAGTTAATTCATGAAAACCATTGACTAGTTCTATACCTTTATAATAACACTCAAAACGCTCTGCTACTCGGTTATCAATTGGCGATATTTTAGCTAAAGCCGCTTGGGTTCTTGGAAAGTGATAAATAAAACAAGGTACTTTTTTACCTATTTGCGGCTCAATCAATTCTGAAAATATAAGTTGTAAAAGTAAATCTGTATCATCCTCTTGCACTATCCAATCACTTAATTTTCCCCTACTTTCAAGCAAATGTAATAATTCAACTGTCGTCGCTGTAAGCGGATCAATATTGACATAATGCAAAAATACTTGCTGATAGCTTAACTTTTCAGGCTCTTCACACTTTAATACTAGCGATAATAATTCAGCCACCTCATCCATTAATTGAAAATGATCAAAGCCTAATCGATACCACTCTAACAGCGTAAATTCAGGATTATGATAGCGACCAAAAGACTCATGGCGGTAAGCTTTACAAATTTGAAAAATATCTCCATAACCTGATGCTAGTAAGCGCTTCATCGCAAATTCAGGCGATGTTTGCAAATAAAGTTGATTAGCCTTATTAACCGCAGACTCCTGCAAATAGTTATAATGACAATCAAGCGCTTCTATATGAACATCGGTTATTGTACCTTGGCTAAGTGCTGGTGTTTCGACTTCTAATACCTTTTTATCGTGAAAAAAGGCTCTGATCTGTGCAATTATTTGTGCTCTTTTTCTCGCTATTTCAACTGAAAGTGTCGGTTGCCAATCCATAAATAACTCCAGAAGTGCACCTAAAAAAGAATAAAAGCATAAACGAAAAAAGCCCCTGTCTCTAGACAAGGGCTTAAAATAAAATCTGGCGATGTCCTACTCTCACATGGGAACTCCCACACTACAATCGGCGCAACTGCGTTTCACTTCTGAGTTCGGCATGGATTCAGGTGGTACCACAGTGCTATTGTCGCCAGAAAAAAAACAGTATTAATTAAGTTACTTATAAATAAGTTAATTAATGCTGTTTAAGTAAAAGCCCGTAACATTGCTGCTACGGGCTTTTTTAATATTAGGTGCTTGGCGATGTCCTACTCTCACATGGGAACTCCCACACTACCATCGGCGCAACTGCGTTTCACTTCTGAGTTCGGCATGGATTCAGGTGGTACCACAGTGCTATTGTCGCCAAGCAAAAACTT
>WFQC01000047.1 GCA_015487235.1 Alteromonadaceae bacterium | reverse complement strand
TATTCCTATTTTTTGAATGATTGTGAAAGTATAAATTATTAATTACATAAAAGGATTGATTAATGATGAATGCTTACGATTATGCAAGCCAAGCGAGTGGCTCTTTTGCTTTGCCAGATGCTTGCTTTAAAGTAAAAAGCCTCATGGAAGACCAGTCTTCAACTGTAGAAGATTTTGCTAATGTGATTAGTGTTGACCCATCAATGACTTCTCGATTATTGAAAATTGCTAATAGTGCGGTTTACAACTTTCCCGGTGAAATTAGCACCATTTCTCGCGCAATCACTATTATTGGTACCGCAGCCATTTATAATATGATGCTGGTTGATGTTGCTGCCAGTGCATTTAAGCATTTTGCTAATCAAGCTATTAACTTAAAACGTTTTTGGAAAATAAGCGTTTTTACTGCCGCTGCGGCTAAAAATTTGGCTATTAAGTCAAATATTGCAGATATTGAACGTTTATTTGTGGCGGGTTTATTAGCCAACTTTGGCGAGTTGTTAGTGGCTAAAGTTGACGCTAATATAGCCAAAAAAATAGATCATTATGAGGGCAGCAAACTACCTTGGCAGGTACAAAAGCATTTACTGGGTTTTACTTATATGGATGTTTCTGCGGAATTACTGAAAATTTGGCAAATACCCGAGAAAATTGTTTTACCTATTCGTTATTTCAACGAAGCCCAATCTATTCAAATCAATAAAGATATTCCCGTGTTATATTTAGCCTCTCGCCTTGCTTTGATTGAATGTTTTCCGCAGCGTTTTTCACTAGATGAATTGCTTGATAGTAAAGTGTTCAAACGTTTAAGTATTGATGAAGATGATCTAATTTTTGCACGAGATATTGCTCAAATAGAAGCTGATGATATTTTAACCATGATGAATGCGAATATGTTTTAATCGCGATTTGATCAAATTTCTTCCTAATTCAGAGCAATGCTAGTAGGCATCGAGCAAGCGTGATGATGCTAGCAAAGTATAGTTTCATATACACTTTGTTTCGTACTTTAACGAATTATTCCATGATAAATTGCAGACATCAGCTTTAATCCTTGCTAGCATCAAGCGCATAATAACAATATATAAAAAAGATAGAAGGGTAACTATGAGTGCGAGCAGAGAACATTTCAGTTCCAAACTAGGTTTTATTTTAGCCGCAGCAGGTTCAGCTGTTGGTATTGGTAATATTGTTGGCTTTCCTGTTAATGCCGCTAAAAATGGCGGTGGGGCTTTTTTGCTAATGTACGCGGTATTTGTTGTGCTGATATGCTTGCCCGTGATGATGGCGGAAATGGCCGTCGGGCGAAAAGCAGCAAAAAACCCTGTAGGCGCTTATGGCTTACTGAGCAATAATGATAGCAAGTGGCGGTTTGCAGGGTTATTAAGTGTGATCACCCCTTTTATGATCGCCGTGTTTTATACCGTATTAACTGTATGGATTTTAATTTATTTTGGTGCCGCATTAACGGGAAATTTAGCCTATTTAGCCGATCCAAAAGCGTTTGGCGAAATTATTAATAGCCCTTATTTATTTGCTGCCATGATTGCTGTGGGTGCGGTTGTGTATTTTATCTTAGTGGCTGGCGTTAAGGATGGCATTGAAAAAGGGGCAAAAATAATGATGCCCGCTTTATTTGTGATGCTTATTCTCTTGGTTATTTTTGTATTAACCCTTGATAATGCCTTTGCGGGAGTGAAGTTTTTTTTAGTGCCAGAAGTCGATAAAATAACACCTAAAGTGATCAGTGGCGCCTTAGCACAAGCCTTTTTCTCTCTATCACTAGGTATGGGAATTTTAGTCACTTATGGTTCTTATATTTCTAAAAAAACCAACATTGAAAGCTCTGCTATTTTAGTTGCGATTACTGATACCTCTGTGGCCTTTATTGCGGGCTTATTAGTTTTACCCGCTATTTTTTCATTTAACCCGAATATTAATCCAAACGAGTTAAGTGATAGTTCAGTATCCATGATTTTTATCTTTCTTCCGAAAATATTTTTAGCGTTACAAACGACGGTAGGCTATTTTATTGCGAGCTCCATTGCCTCTATTTTCTTTTTATTGGTCTTTTTTGCGGCTTTAACATCGTTGGTTTCAATTATTGAAGTACCTGTGTCTTATTTAATGGATGAAAAAAATAAAACCCGTAAAAAAGCACTGAATACTATCTTTATTTGGGGCGGGCTTTTAGCGGCATTATCGGCGTTATCATTTGGTATGGTTGATTGGCTAACTAAACTCACCAGTTATGGTGGCGCGAGTAAGTCATTATTCGATCTGATTATTGATATGTTTTACGATACCATTTTACCTTTAAATGGCTTGTTAATTTGTTTATTTGTTAGTTACCGTTGGAAAAAAGAAAACCTCAATAAAGAACTGAGTGAAGGCAATCCTAGTTTTGGTCAATCTATTTTAGCCAAATATGTTGATTTCTCTTTAGGTACTTTTATTCCTGTTATTGTTGCCATTATCTTTATAACCACAGTAGCCAGAATTTATTTTGGCGTTAATATTTTTGGTTAGTCTTTATTGAGTTCTCTCGACAGGGGCAATAATTAAAAAGAGGTCATTATGGCCTCTTTCTTTTTGTGAGTATTATATGATCGATTTTATTACTGCAACTGATTTTACTGAATGCCAGCGTTTATTTCATGGCCGTGGTCATGCTTATGAAAACCTTACACATGTTAATGTTGACTGGTTGCCACCTGTTATTTTGATCACGTTATATGAAGAAGTTGAACGCCGTTGGTTATTAACGCAAGCTCAATTATTGCAGCAAAGAATACCAAGTTGTCGTTCTGTGCAAGTACAGTATCGTTGTCGTAAAATGGCACCAAGTGAAGTGTTACTTGGTGAAGAAATACAACAAACACAAGTGTTAGAACAGGGTTTAAAGTATCATATCGAGCTAGGTAAGGCACAAAATACAGGGCTTTTTTTAGATATGCGTAATGGGCGTGAATGGGTGTTAAATCACTCTGCTCATAAAAAGGTACTTAACCTTTTTGCTTATACTTGTGCTTTTTCTGTGGTGGCTATTGCTGGTGGTGCAACAAAAGTAGCCAATTTTGATATGAGCAAAGCCTCATTAGCGAAAGGGCGAGATAATCATCGTTTAAACCAGCAAGATACCAACAAAGTTATTTTTGAAGGTGTCGATATTTTTAAATCGAATAGCCGTATTAAAAAACATGGTCGTTATGATCTTATTATTTGTGATCCGCCTTCTTTTCAAAAAGGATCGGTTAATATTGAACGTGATTATGCAAAACTAATACGTCGTATTCCTCAGTGGGCAAATAATCAGGCAGATATTATGCTGTGTTTAAATTCTCCTGATTTAGATACGCAGTTTTTATTAGACAATGTGGCAGAGCATTGTCCGCAATGTAAGTTTATACAAACATTATCACCACCAAGCGTGTTTAAAGAAGCACAGCAAGGCAAGGGCTTAAAAGTTTTACTTTTTCATTATCAGGAAAACGGTGCCTAAAGCACTGTTCTAATTCGTATAAAACTAGCAAACTTTGGTGTGCCTTTTTGGGTTTTACCAAAATATTTATAGGTTATCTGGCTACCAATGGGTGGTGGGTTCGCTCTTTGCTTATCGGTAAAACCGCTGCCTATTTTAAATTGTAATCCTGCGGGTGTTGCTACAGTTATTGCGCCAAGCTTGTCTTTGTATTTTCCTTTACCTTGATGATGGGCTATTACAATGGCTTCAGCGTCTTGGTATTTTTTTAGTTTCATTAACTGGTTATTACGACCTGTTTTATAAAAAGCGTTTTGGTGATGCAGCATTAATCCTTCACCCCCTTGATCAACAATATGATCAAGATGGGCAAATAGCGCTTGAGTGCTGATAAATTTTTTTTGAGCTATGTTGCGAAAATAAGGCGAGTTAACTTGCTGCACTAATAGTTGCATATTTTGTATACGTGTTGAAAAATTTCCTTTGTGTGTAGGTAAGTCAAAAATCATAAAACGCACCTTTTTCCACTTAGTATCAGCGGCTTGATGCTGGCGTACTATGGCTGAAACTTGCTCAAACTGTTGGCGAGCAATCCATAATTCACCGTCTATTACTTGTTTTGGCCAATTTTGTGTAAACCAAGCGGGGGCATTAATAATATTGCCTTTTCTTGTAAGTAATTGCTTACCATTCCAGTAGCCGCGTACACCATCAAGTTTTTCACTAACCCAATACTGATTAATATCATTAACCTCTTTATAGCGAACACCTTGTTGAATTGCGGGAATATTTTTAGCGCTACTCATAATTGAGTAAACACTGAGTAGCGCGAAAAAAAGAAAAGATAAGAAAATTTTCATGCAGAACATCCTTGTTCTATAGCGAGCGTATAAATTATCTTCAGTATAGACTATGATTAATAAAGCACAATAATCCTCGCATACCGGTATTTTTTGTTTGGTGCGCATAAAGTTATCAAGGAATGATATGAATAAAACAATACTTTTCAGTGTATTTTCTTTGCTATTAGTGTTCAGTACACTAACGTTCGCAGGTAAAAAACGCTGCCAGCCACTTTTAGAGAAGCTGCAAAATATTCAAGCGCAACAGCGCCAAGGTTATTCGGTAAAAAAAGGTATAAGCTTACAAGCACGTGCCGATAAAGCGCGAGAAAAATGGTGGCAGTGTGAAAATCGCATCAATAAACCCAGTAAAAAGCGTAAAGGGCAAAAAAAGCGAGTTAAAGCACAATATAGCGATCAATATGACGATAATAGTATTGTCACTGAAAAAGCGGTAAAACCTTTTGCAACCTCAAAGCCTATTGTAGTGAAAGGTCGTTTTAGTGGTAAAAAGCAGCAAGCATGGCTAGATTATTATCAGCGTCCTGAAAAGTGCAAACGCCCTAAAACTACCCAAGTATTTGCATTTTGTATGGAACACAAAGCCAAGCAACAAGCTATTTTTGAGAAAAATTATCAGCCCGATCACAAACTGATAAATTAACCAATAACAGACCTTAACCGATATAATTGGCCTTGCTGGCATTGTATTGGGCAACAATATTGTCAATAGTCGCTTGATCATAATCTCGCAAGCCGCTCAATAGCATATGCTTTTTACCATGACCGACTACTTCATTATTGCTTAATAAATCAAACTCAAGCCAAGCATCACCGCGCTTACCTTCAATGGTTAGACTGGTTTTAGCTAGCTGTAAGTGAACCGAGTCTACATCTAAGCGCAGCATATTAATTGACATACTTTGGTACATTACCATGGGGCGGGCAGGGTTGATCATCACCTTGTTTTCAGCCATCAATTTGACCAAAATATGAGGAAAAGTATGACCTGAAAATTCTACATAAGCTTTGATCAATGCTTCAATAAGTTGAGGGTTTGTTGCTTGTTGTCCTGCAACTTCAACATGTAAATATTCTTTATTATTATCATCGTTAACCACTGCTTTGTCAGTAATCTTTGTTGGAAAATTTAAAGCAACATTGTCGTTTACCATACCCGAAAAAGTAAAACGCATTTCTTGATATAAGCCAGAACGACTAAGTATTACAGCAAATAATAAATCACCCGGTACACAAAAGCGTTTTGCGTCTGCGTCGTGTAAGGGATTAAAATCGTCGGCCACTTGTTTAGCAAAATCACTGGCTTGTTGGCGACTAAAACTAATTTTGCCTGCAGCTAACGTATTAAAGTATTTTTCGATAAACATAAAACCAACTACTGATTGAAATAATGAACAAAGGGCGGGCATTCTAGCAGTAGATTTTGTAAATATCGATGTTAATTAAACTAAGCAGACCAGTAAAAATGTTAGCTACAGCGCACACTTGTATTTTTTAGGGTAATAATTTGTGCTCGGTAAATTGTTCTATAAGCTGCTCTTTTTTGGCTTTATTGAGCTTGCGAACTTGATATTCTCGCTGGCATGCTGCTTTTCTATTTTCATACTGTTCAGCATAAACTAACGTTACTGGGCGGCGTACACGTGTATATTTTGCCGCTAAGCGATCATTATAATTATGCTCATGAATACGCCTTGCTAAGTCTGTGGTAACACCTGCATATAAACTATTGTCTGCACAGCGAAGTAAATAGGTAAACCAAACAGAAGACATTATTTCGTTAGCGCTCGTTGAATAATTTAATGATACTATGCATCATTAATATCACTTTTCAGCTTTTTATCATAATACTTTATGCCAACAACAGACTTTCACCCATTAAAAAAAATGACCACTCACCTTGATGATCAAGGTATAGCTCAATATCAACTCATTACTGCCAATGGCTTACTTGCGATGAATAAGCTTATTGGTAGCCCATTAACATTGATTTTTAATAATCATATTGCTTGCCAACATTGTGGTCGTAAAACCAAAAAAAGTTATTCACAAGGGTTTTGCTTTCCTTGTATGCAAAAGCTAGCACAATGCGATATGTGTATTATGAAACCCGAGCAATGTCACTTTGATTCAGGTACTTGCCGCGAGCCCGAATGGGGTGAGCAACATTGTATGGTTGATCATTATGTGTATCTTGCTAATACCTCAGGCTTAAAAGTAGGCATTACACGCCATACGCAATTACCAACACGCTGGATCGATCAAGGAGCAACGCAAGCCTTACCTATTTTTAAGGTTAATACCCGTTTTCAATCGGGCTTAGTTGAAATTGCTTTAGCAGAATTTATTGCAGATAAAACCAATTGGCGAGCCATGCTAAAGGGTAATAATGACGCTATTGATTTAACGCAGTTAGCTGATGAATTAAAGCCACAAATTGCGAAAAAACTTGATCAGTTACGGTTAAAATTCGGTGAGCAAGCGATCACTGAGCTAAATGAAGCGGTAACCAATATTCAATATCCAGTGTTGGCATTTCCAACGAAAATTTCATCGCATAATTTTGATAAATCTGCCATTGTTTCAGGTGTATTACAAGGAATTAAAGGGCAATATTTACTTTTTGATACTGGGGTAATTAATATTCGAAAATTTACCTCATATTATGTCAGCATTGACTATACTGAAAATAACGAGACAGTGCTTTGAGATTAATTTATGAATGCAAGAGAGTATGCAGAAAAGGCAAGTGATATTTTTGTATTATCAGACTCATTTGTACGTATTAAAGAGTTAGTTGATGATGATACCGCGACCATTGATGACATTGCCAGTGTTATATTACTTGATCCCGGTTTAACGGGGGCCATTTTAAAACTCTCTAATAGCTCATTTTTTAATTATGCTGGTACGATTGATACGGTCTCTAAAGCGATGTTGGTGTTAGGAATAACCGAAGTTTATAACTTGGTTATTTCTTACTTTACCACTAAGGCATTTAGCAAACTAAAAGCAGATAATGAATTTCTCGACACTTTTTGGGAGCGAACGGTTGATTGTGCACTTTATATTAAATATTTAGGAGCATATACCCACATTAAAAAGGTAGAGCGTTTATTTGTGTTGGGTATTTTGCATAACTTAGGCGAGCTAGTGATCCAACAATTAGCACCTGAAAAAATCGCTGCTTGTCAAAGTAATGGTAAAGATGAATTGCCTTGGCAGAAGCAACAACAAGTATTAGGGTTTACCTTTGGCGAATGCTCTGCTGAATTATTAAGGTTTTGGCGTTTACCTTACTGCTTAATTGAACCGATAAGCTCACAAGATAATGAAGATTTTGACATGCTCAGCAATGAAAGTAAGCTACTTTATATTGCCAAGCGAGTGATGACTCATAATGATATTTTGCCTGACATGCCAATCACAGAAATAGTAACTGAAGATCAATTAGCTTCTTTAAATTTATCAGAAGATATCATTAAAGAAGCTGATAGTTATATTGATTTAGAGCGTTTTTCTATTTTAGCTATGTTAAAACCGAGTTCGGTAATGATTTACTAACATTATCAGTAAAGCGATAAATAATAAATGATAAGGTTCTGTTACCTGAATTACAGGCAAAAATGATTGTTGCACATTTTGCCCGCCCGCACTATTAAGTTGTGGGCTCTGCCAAGCAAAATCACTGTATTTATTGCCTATGCCTGATAATTGTAATGAAAAATTTAGTGGTGTTGCGTTTGACTCGCTTACACCAATATTGCTGCTTGTTAATCCTTGCGCAATACCATTTGTTGCAACAAAGTTGCCTTCATAAGAAAGAAATTGTATTACCCTGCCTATGGCATTGGCCAACACCAAACCATCAGGCGAACCATTTTGTAAGCCATTGGTATTGATAACAATAAAGTCAAAGCCATCTTGCTGGTTAATCAATGCGGCATTACTTAAATTATAGCTATTAAGCACTTGCCCGTTGCTGCCGTTATAGGTGTATAAATTCCATAAACTTAAATCACTATTGGCCATAGCTACAATTTCAACAAATTCATTATTGTCAGCACCAATATTGTCGTAGTGAATTTCATTAATAAAGGGAATGATTGCAGCAAAGCTTTTACTTATAATGACGAAATAAAAGCCAAGTAATAGTATTATTTGATAAAAATGTCGGTTGAGCTTTTTCGATAAAAGCAACATAGTAAAATCCTTTTTATGTGTTGTCGTGCGATCCTTCGCTTTTAAGCATAGCAATAAATGATTATTTTGCTGATTTTTTCTCTTTATTAAGTTTAAAACTAAACTCTACTACATTCTGTTGCTGTAAGTGTTGCTGCTCAATCGTGTTTGGCAGTTGGTATTGCCATTGTTTTAAGGCTTTTTTAGCAGCTCGGCTAAAGCTATTATCTTTGTTTAAATTAACCAGTTCAATATTTTCAACTCGACCTTGTTTATTAAGCGTAAAAGCAAGTTTTATACGTGTTTCTTGCCCTGATAATTGCGCTTTGACCGGGTATTTAGGCAGTACTTTTTTAATTAGCTTAATGTGATTTTTAGGCGTTGATATGTCAGGAACACTTACCTGTGTGCTAAGGTTTAATACAACAGGTTCCACCTTGGTTAATTGGGGTGTTTCTGGGGTTAAGTTGTTTTGTGCGGGTAGTTGCTTTTTATGAGGTTGTGGCGGCAAGGGGGTGTTTTTCACAACAATATTTTCATGATTTTTTTCTGTTGGGTTGTTTACGGGCTTAAGCTTCACTAAAGTAACGACTTGCGTGGGCGACAAATTTGTTTTTGTGGTTTTATTTTGCTCAACAAAATGGCTGACTAAGGCAAAAATTGAAAATGACATAACCCCTGAAAGCCCTAAAACAGTCATAATTTTTTGCCATGACCAAGCCTTATTTTTAGCGCTCTGTTGTGCTTTAAGTCGCGCAATAGTATCGGGGGCAGTAATGCTTTGTTTACGTTGACGATAAAGTTGCTCAAGGTTAATCTCTTGTTTCGATGAATTCACAACTTTTGCTCCAAATGTGTTTTCAAATTCTGTTTTGCATAACGTAAACGGGTTTTAATCGTTGCTGTTTTTTCATTGGTAATATCAGCTATTTCAGCTAAAGAACAGCCTTCTTGCTGTAAAATAAAAGCCTCACGCTGATAAAAAGGTAATTGGCTAAGCACGGCATTAAAGCGTGCTAGTTGCTCAAAGCCAATTAATTTATCAGTTAAGGTTATACTCATTAAATGATTGGCTTCTATTTCTTGATAATTCCAACGCTTTAAACGTCTTAATTCATCAATGAGCGTATTTCTAGCAATGGTAAATAACCAACTTTTTACCGAGGTATTTTTTTGAAATGAGCTTGCTTTATTGATCACCTTCAACCATGTGTTTTGCAATACATCTTCAGCAATAGTTTGTTCTGACTGGGTTAATAGGTAATGAAATAACATTAAGTTAAAGTGCTCTACTAATAAAGTAAGGCTGGTATTGTCCCGTGTTTTTGCATAATGCATTAACAACTGCTCAGGCGATAATACTTGCTGAGATGCAGGGTTTAACCAGCCTTTGATCATTGAGGGCAACTTCAAATTATGATCCTTGTTTATCGTTTAAAGTAAAATCTAATTGTACTGTTAAGTTTTCTTGCTTAATGGTTTTACCATTGACCGACTTAGGGCGATACTTCCATTTTCGTAATGCTTGCTTTGCTGCTTTGTCAAAAATGCGTTTCGGCTCAGAGTTTACTATTTTTATATCAGTAACGGCACCTATTTCGTTAATAGTAAAAGACAATACTACCCAGCCTTCTTTACCTTCTCTTGCCGCAGCAATGGGATATTTAGGATTTACCCGCACAATAGGGCGGGCATCAGCATCAGCTCTTTTAAAACTTGCGCCAACTTGGGTTACCACCTGTGTTATTGCTATGCCTTTAGGTTGATAACTCAAGCCATTATCTGTCGATACAGGATCAGGCACGATATTTTCACGAGGCATTGGCTTAGGTTGTGGCGGTGGAGTTAACTTTAGCTTATCTTTTTCAAATACCTTTGACTCGGGTGGTGTTTGCGCAACATTAATAACAGGAAACGCCTCATCAATAAAGGTAATTTTTTTATCATCTTTAACTAAAAAGGCCATGAAAACAAATAAGCCAAAAGCAATTGCAAAGGCAATAGTTATGGCTAATAACTGGCTTGTTAACGTGGGTTTATAGGTAATAAATTGCTCTGCTGTGCTCATAGTTACTTCCTTCAAATTATTATGGGTTCATTAATAAAACGAAGGAAGTGAGCAAAAGGGGTTAAATTTTATTTTTTAGGGCATGTTTTAAATAAATTTTTAAAATAGCAGTTCAAAACATCAATTATTTGTAAATATTTGCAACCTTCCATTTACATCTTGGGGGGGTAACGCTAGAATATCGCGCAAAAATAAGTAGTGCGGTATTAAGTTGATAACCGCTTATCTGCCGCCTACTTTAGCTTATTACTGTTACGTTTATAACTTACGCTCATAAAAGGGACTTTTAATGCCTTACGCTATTACGCTACTCTTTTTCATGTTTTTTACCCCGTTAGCTGCTGCGCAAACCTATGTAGGACAAAGTGCAGGCGATTTTCGTGTTAACGAATCGGGTGCGGCTACTTATAACTTTCCATTATCATTGCCCTCGGGTATTGCAGGAGTTAAGCCACAGGTTAGCTTAAATTACAGTAGTAATGGTGGTGAGGGCTATTTAGGTCAAGGGTGGAGCTTAAGTGCGGTTTCAGCCATCACCCGTTGCCCTAAAAATTTAACTTTAGATAACGAGCAGGGTAATGTCAGCTATACCGACAACGACCGCTTATGTTTAAATGGTCAACGTCTGATCAGCGAAGGCAACAATTACAATAAAACAACCAACAGCTATAACCAAAATATCACGAACAGCAGTTATTGGTCAGCCGCATCCTATCATACTGAAATTGATGACTTTAGCCTTATTAGAGCGCATGGCAATGCCGAGCAAGGGCCAGAGGCTTTTACCGTTGAAACCAAATCAGGTGAAGTACATTATTACGGGTTAGTGTCAGCGGTTTACGGTGTTGATAGCTTAGGCATTAATTTAAGCTTGCCTTTAGAAGTTTACGGTGGTGGTAGTGAACGCAGTGATGATGCTTTTGTTGACCATGGTAATGTTTATACGGCCAAAATGTGGGCGCTAAAAGCCATTAAAGATGTCAAAGGCAACTATATTGTTTTTCGTTATCATAAAAATAATGAAACAGGTGAGCATTACTTAACCGAAATTCATTACACTGGGCGTGTCAACGGTGATGCGCCTTATGCACGCGTTATTTTTAATTATCAAGATAACCCCAAGCCACGCGTTGGCTGGACAATGGGTGCCCCTTTTGCCTTAACTCAGTTATTAAAAGAGGTTGAAGTTTATGTTGATAATCAACTGTATCGTTATTACGCACTTAATTATTTTACCTCTGATGTGACAGAGGAAAAAAATTATTTAGAATCAATTGAAGAGTGTACAGACTTAAATAGAAGCGATTGTTTGCCGCCAACACGCTTTACGTGGCAAAAGCCACCACAAAAGAACACGTCATATCAGTGGATTGTTGATGGTGAAACAGGTGAGCGCTTTCGTGAAGCGGTTACCGATAATTTTAAACCTTTTAGTCGTTATTCTTCGACCAAAGGACGCTCAGATAACCGCAATTACAACCAAATTATTGACCTTGACGGTGATGGTTACAATGATATTGTTTTCATCAAAGACGGTGAATGGCAAGTACGCTTTGGCCCTTCTTATCTCGAACAAGAAAATTTAACGCCTATTGGTGTCAGCCAAAAAGAATATGCACTAACAATCGATTACAATGGTGATGGTCAGCGTGATTTACTTGTTGCTGATAGTGAAGATAGCAATTGGTATATTATCAGCTATACGCCCTCAAGTTTGGCCGATACACAATGTGATGTCAGTTTTACTAATCCTCGATTTTGTGGTGAGGTAAGTCGAGGCTCGGTTACCGTACCTTATACATTAACCAATACAAAGCGTAAAGCCTATGGGTTAAAAGGGAATGCGCAAGTTGCAGATGTTGATGGTGATGGCTTAGAAGATATTATTTTTACCCGTAACGGTTATTTAAATGCTTATATCAACCGAGGTGATGGCACTTTTGATTATAAAACTAATATCGGTTTAGCACCACAAAGTAGCGGGCAATTCTTTAATTCAAACGTGATTCGATACAGCACTACACTAAAAGAAGCCTCAGCGATAGATATTAATGGCGATGGTCGTACCGATTTGGTGGCTAAAACAACTCAAACATCAGGCTATTGCCAATTAAATTCAAATGCACCGGTGGAGTTTAGGCCTGAAGCCTTTGAACCGGGTGAATGTCGTGAAGCTGGTGGAACTTGGGTTGGTAATCGCTCATCACGCTATAAATTACTCGTCTCAAATGGCACGCGTTATAATGTACAACAAAACTTAGGTGATTATGATGCTGTAAGGGCTCTTGATTTAAACGGTGATGGTTACACTGATATTATGTATCAAGCTAATCAACGTTGGTATTACCGTTTGTCTAATGGTATTGAGTTTTTACCTGCGGTTCGAACACAATTTTCAACCAGTGACGAGCTAACGTCGCAACTCTATTTTATAGACTTAAATGCCGATGGTAAAACCGATATACTTTTTCCCACTTCAAAAACCTATTGGGCTGTTTATTTAACGCGCTCTCAGCTAGATGCTTCGCGCGTATTTTTCAGCCGAAGAGGAGAAATTTATCATGATAAAAATGCCGCTATTCGCTTTGGCGACATGAATGGTGATGGCAAACTAGACTTACTCACCGCAACCAATAGTAGTGGTTGGAAAGTATTTTTAGCCACGCGTTCAACCATAAAAGAGCATGTTATTAGTGATATTACTACCGGCTGGGGAAACAATACCCATATCACTTACCAAAATATCAACAAGCCTAGCGTTTATTATCGACAAGACTCAAGCTATAACATTAACAGTGACTATTTTTCACCTAAAACAAACTTTTACGTGGTTGCTAAGGTTGAAACAGAGATAACCGAAGGGGAAACCGTTGCGGTTGATTATCAATATGGCGGGCTGCTACTGCATAAGAAGGGGCGAGGCTTGCTAGGTTTTGAAACGTTAAAAACCACCGACAAGCAAACCAAGATCACCACTGAAACACGTTATCGCCAAGACTGGCCTTACACAGGTATGCCTAAAAGCACTGTTCAAACGCGTTATGACGTTGTGTTAAGTGTTGCCCAAAATAGCGTCTTTGACACTATCATTACCGCAAATGGTGGGGCTTTTCCTTATATAAAACAAAGTGTAGAGCAAAATAACAGCTTAGGTAGTGATGGTGCGCAATATGATATAAGCACAACAACCAGTGATTTTAGCTATGATGGTTACGGTAACCTTATGACGTCAACCATCACCGTTAAAGACAGCCAAAATGCAGGCAACAGACTTGAAACTACAACAAGTAATCGCTATGGCAGCTCAGCTCTTGCAAAGCAAAAAGGGCGATTAATTGACACCACAGTCACCAAAAAGCAGTATAAAAATCACCTGGTAGTGAGTAATATTTCACGCAAAAGCCAATTTACCTATTATCCAGCAAATCAAGGTTTTTTACTTAAAAGCGAAATTATTGCCCCTGATGATAACTTAGCCAAACAAACCAAAACCAGCTACTACAATGATGCAGGGCAACTTATTAAAGAAAGTGTTACCGCGGCTAGTAATAGTACGGGGGGCGCTATAAAAACCCGTTATAACTATCGCCAGTACAGCAATAATTATCGTTACCTTCAAAGCACTAAAAACCACCTAGCAGAGGTACAAACCTATTACTATAATGACTTAGACGCTAATAGTGCTTATGGTGTAACTCGCCGACTAAAAGTCGTTGATAACAACGGCATTCGTCAAACCACTTATCGTAACAAGCTTGGACAAACAATACGCAGTACAGTACAAGGGCGTTATAGTAGTGATCCGCTAATAGAAAAACGCACAGAGCAACGCTATTGCGCAGAGATAAGCTGTGGTGTTACTAAGGCGTATGTACGTATTCGCCAAACGGCAACAGGGCAAGCAGAAAAACAACAGTTTATTGACCGTTGGGGGCGTGAAATTAGCACCAAGGTGCAATTACTCGATGGTAGCTGGTCGGTCAATAAAACAGAGTACGACGCACAAGGGCGCCCATGGCGAGTGTATGAAGCCGACAAAAACAGCGCAAGTAACTATTACAGTGAGTTAAGCTATGACGACATTGGGCGTGTAGTAGAAAATAGGCAAGCCAATAACGGGGTTACCAGTACCACCTATTTAGGGTTATCAACTCACACAACGAATGCCAAAGGGCAATTACAAAAAAGTATTAATAACTATCTGGGGCAATCAGCACAGATGATTGATGCTTTAGATAATAAAATCACCTACCAGTACGATGCTTATGGGCAATTACGGCAAGTTAGCCTAACCAATAGTGATGATGTGCAATATATCCCCGTTATTAATGAATACGATAACTATGGCCGTAAAATAAAGACCAAGGACAAAGATAAGGGGGTATGGACATACCGTTATAATGGTTTTGGCGAGTTAGTGCTACAGCGTGATGCTAAAAACCAAAGTGTACAATTTAGCTATGATGATTTAGGCCGAAAAATACGTCGTTACGACAATAGCGGTACGGTTTGCTGGGATTATGGCTCAACAGCAGCGGCCAATCAAAACGCCAGCGGTAAAGTACAAAAAGTTCGC
>WFQC01000046.1 GCA_015487235.1 Alteromonadaceae bacterium | reverse complement strand
TTGGTTGTTTATAACCCCAACGCAACAGACGCGTTTAAAAAGGCAGCACCACAAGGTTTAGCTGATACGCAAGGTGCCATCAACTTCAATGGTGACGATGCAATCGTTTTGTTAAACAATGCAGGTGTTGTAGATGTTTTTGGTCAAGTAGGTTTTGACCCAGGTAAAAATTGGGGTAGTGGCGATTTATCGACCAAAGATCATACCTTACGTCGTTTAAGTACTATTACCCAAGGTGATACTGTACAAGATGATGCTTTTCTTCCTGAAAATGAATGGCAAGGCTTTGCTAAAGATACTGCCGATGGTTTAGGCTGCACAGAAGAAAGTGTTTGTACGGGCAATGAGCCTCTACCCAAAGCAGGAACGCCTGTAGAAGGCGGTGGAACTACACCACCTGCCGATGGCATTTGCACCAACTGCCCTGATATTCCTAAAATTGCCGATCGCAATCAATACGATGAAGCCACTTATTATAGCAATGCTCATGCAGCTAATTCGGGTAATTTTCGAGCTGAGTTAATTAAAGATATTAGCACAAATCAAAAACAACTCACTTACACTGAAGTATGGACAGCATTAACCTATACTGATCAAGATCCCGCTAATCCTGATAACATTATTTTACTTTATTCTGGTCGCTCTATTGCTAAAAAAGACAATGGCAGTGGTAATAATTCAACTAACCAAGATTTTTGGAACAGAGAGCATGTTTGGGCTAAATCTCACGGTTTTCCTGACAGTTCACAACGTGGTTACACCGATATTCATCATTTACGCCCTGCTGATGTTTCAATGAATAGTCAGCGTAGCGATAAAGATTTTGGTGCAGGTGGCGATCCTGTTGCTGAAGCGCCAGAAAACTCATACACAGCTAACACATGGGAACCTCGTGATACCGTAAAAGGTGATGTTGCCCGCATGCTATTTTATATGGATGTTCGCTATGACACTGGCACAGATGCCACTATGCCTGATCTTATTTTAGTCGATCAAGTCGGCACAGCGAGAACCTCATTAAATGACGGTAAAGGTGAACTTGGTAAACTTTGTACACTACTTGAGTGGCATAGCCAAGATCCTGTTGATAATTTTGAGCTTGACCGTAACAACACTATTTATGAGTACCAAGGCAATCGTAATCCTTTTATTGATCACCCAGAATGGGTTGAGGTGATTTATGCTGATGCTTGCTCAAGCACAAATAATCAAGCACCCAGTGTTGATGCCGGTAATACACAAACTGTAGCAATGAATACGACAGTAACCTTATCTGCCAATGCTACCGATAGCGATGGCACTATTGCTAGTTATCAATGGACACAAGTAAGTGGTACTAGTGTTACTTTAACCAATGCCAACAGTGCTACAGCAAGTTTTACTGCACCATCAGTTAACAGTAATACCAATTTAGTGTTTAAAGTTGTGGTCACCGATGATCAAGGTGCAACCGCTGAAGATACGGTAACCATTACCGTAAAAGCAGCTCAAATAACAGAGCCCGAACCTGTCGACAATGGCTCTTCTGGTGGTAGTATTTTTTACTTACTAGCAGCAAGTTTATTGCTCTGGAAACGTCGTAAAATTTAAGTTTTTATGATCTGCTCTGCTGATGAAATAAAATTAATGCTATAAAAAGTACCAAGGGAAACGCTACCAATGCGTTTCCCTTTTTATTGTTTTACTGCTTTACTCTGCATTTATATTGACACTAGCATTGTTTATTAACCTTAAACAAAGAGAGAACAACTCGTTGCTAGTATAGCGATTGTGATTAATCATACACTTTCGCCCGCAATGCCTTAACTTGGCCGCGTTTAGTTTTGCTCGCTAAACGTCTTAATTTTGCACTTTTAGTGGGTTTAGTGGCTCGCCTAACTTTTTGTACTACTGCGACACTCTTTATTAGCTCAACTAAACGTTCAATAGCTGCCGCTCGGTTTTTTTCTTGAGTACGAAATTGCTGCGCTTTAATCACCACAATACCTTCTTTGGTAATACGTTTATCCTTTAATGCCAGCAAACGTGTTTTGTAAAAATCGGGCAAGCTTGAAGCGCGAATATCAAACCGCAAATGAATAGCCGATGAAACCTTATTGACATTTTGCCCACCCGCCCCTTGCGCACGAATAGCCGTTAACTCAATTTCATCTTCATTTAAGGTAACCGTATTTGAGATATGTATTTCAGCCATTACCCTTTAACCCTAATCATTATGCAGGTACACCGCTATGAAATTTAAAGTCATCATCAGGGGTGGTAATTAATTGTGCTTCAACTTCACCAAAAAACTGAACACGCGCTTTAACATCAATTTTTTTACTCGCTTGTTGCTGATTAAAACCCTGTGCTACTTCTTCAGCCAAGGTTAAATAGTCTTGATAATGGCGCGCTTCACTGCGCAATAATGAAATATAAAAATTCGCTAGCTCTTCATCTACATAAGGCGCAAGCGCAGCAAAACGCTCACACGAACGCGCTTCGATATAAGCACCAATAATCAATTTATCAACTAAAGCATCAGGCTCATAAGTTTTTACGTGTTTGATTAACCCTTTGGCATAACGTCCTGCGGTAATATTGTTGTAAGCAATACCACGGTTTTCCATAATCTCTAGTACTTGATAAAAATGATGTAACTCTTCTTTAATTAACAACACCATTTTATCAATTAATGCTTGCCCATAAGGAGAGTCTACTTTGGGAATAATCGCTTTCGATAATTTATTTTTATCAGCTAACGAGGCTAAATTGCCTTCTTTACGGTATGCAAAGTTTTCATAGGGTTTAAACCATGCCAATAAGGCCTGATCACTGGCTTTATCTACCGCGTATTTACGAATTAAAAACATCGCCGACTGCGCCGCTTTTAATTCACACAATAAATGATCAATTAAAATAATAGGCAAATTTTCTTCTTTTTTCGCTTCATTTAGCCAAGCTTGGGGGGTTTTACAATGAAGAAAGCTTAAAATAGGCGCAAGTAATTTATTTTCAGACATATTATTGATGATAATTTATTTATATTGCGCTTATTTTAAGCCTTAATGCCCCCTTAACAAAGTAATAGATACGCTTTTTATGAATTTGTGTCTCATTATTCACTTTTTATTACAAATGATTTTTTATCCCTTTTATATAAAGTGCTAAATTGTTCTTCTAGAGTTTCGTAAAGTACGAACATTAAGATAATAACAACGAGGAAATTATGATAAAAAAAATAGCTAAATGGCTGGGCATAACATTACTTACCTTGCTACTTATTATTGGCGGATTAGCTAGCCATGAATGGTATGCAAAAAAACCGTTTTCACTGCGAGCTTTTCTTGATCGTACACTCATTAAAATGGCCTTTGATAGCCCTGAAACCTTAACCTCTTTAGGTTTTCTTGAATCTTTAGGGATCACAGGGCATAACGCAGAGCTTGACGATGATCGACCAGAAAAAGCCGATGAAATGTTTGCTAAAGTAAAAGAAATTAAAGCAACATTACTTACCTATAATGACGAAGATTTAGACGAAAGTGAACGATTATCAAAAGAAATCGCCCTCTATTTACTTGATTTTGCTGAACAATCAGAGCCCTATCGATTTCATAACTACCCTGTAAATCAATTGTTTGGTGTTCAAAATGGTTATCCGAGTTTCATGGAAGCTCAACATCAAGTTCATACGGTTGAAGATGCAGAAAACTATTTGTCACGCTTAGAAAAAGTAAAAGTAAAATTTGCACAAAACCTTGAAGGGTTAAAGCTTAGAGAAGAAAAAGGCATTATTCCACCGCGTTTTGTGATCGATCGTGTACTCACTGAAATGAACGATTTTGTGGCAACGCCTATTAAGGAAAATATTCTTTATACTTCACTGCAAACTAAAATGGCAGAAGCTGAAGATATTTCAGAAGAAGAACAGCAGCAACTTTTAGCGGGTGCAGCAGCAAACATTAAAAACTATGTGCATCCTGCTTATCAATTATTTATTAATTACTTTGAAAGTATCAAAGATAAAGCAACGAACGATGATGGCTTTTGGCGCTTACCGCAAGGTGATAAAGCTTATCAATTATCACTGAAGTTTTTTACCACAACCGATTATAGCGCTGATGAAATTCATCAAATAGGGCTACAAGAAGTAGATCGTATACAAGCAGAAATTTTAACCATTTTAAATAAGCAAGGCTTTGATACCAGCCAAGGTTTTAGTGCAGCAATCGAAAAAATGGCCGACGATGAACGCTTTTATTACCCTGATAATGATGAAGGTCGCGCACAAATTTTAAAAGATTACCAAACCATTCTTGATGAAATAAATGCAGGGCTTGACAGTGCGTTTAATATTCGCCCTAAAGCAGGTATGGAAGTGGTGAGAATTCCTGAGTTTAAAGAAAAAACCGCCCCTGGTGCTTATTATCAGCAACCAGCGATTGACGGTAGTCGCCCAGGACGATTTTTTGCCAACCTTTACGATATAAAAGCCACGCCTAAATATGCAATGCGAACTCTTGCTTATCATGAAGGCATTCCCGGCCACCACTTCCAAATTGCGGTAGCGATGGAATTGGAAGGTATACCATTTTTCCGCCGCATGTCACCTTTTACGGCTTACACCGAAGGTTGGGCTTTATACGCTGAACGCTTAGCATGGGAATTAGGCTTTGAACAAGATCCTTTTGATAATATTGGCCGCTTACAAGCCGAGTTATTTAGAGCGGTACGCTTAGTTGTTGATACTGGCATTCATGCCAAACGTTGGACACGCGAGCAAGCCATTGATTACATGAAAACGAATACCGGTATGGCTGAATCTGATGTTACTGCTGAAATTGAGCGTTATATTGTTATGCCAGGGCAAGCAACTTCTTATAAAATAGGTATGATGAAAATTCTTGAACTACGCGAAAAAGCCAAAAAAGCATTAGGTGATAAGTTTGATTTACGTGATTTTCATGATGTGGTGTTAAAAAATGGCGCCGTACCACTGGCAATACTTGAACGCTTAGTTAATAGGTACATTAGCGATACCTTAGCAAAAAGCTAAATTATTCTTATTAATTGAAGCGTTTAAGCAAGAAACGGAGCACAAGGCTCCGTTTTTTTAGACTCTTTTTAGTTATGTTTAATGATGCGATAGCATTTCCGTAAACTTATCATGCGTTGCTTGGGTTACCTCACCCGTATAACGGCTCACGATATAAATGGCCAGCGATGATAAAATAAATCCCGGTACAATCTCATACATTAGTGAGCTTAACGTTTCACCCTCAATCGTTACCGGTAAATAAATCCATAATAATACGGTTACCGCGCCTGTTACCATGCCCGCTAATGCACCATTTCGGTTCATTTTAGGCCAAAACAAACTAGCAATAACAACAGGCCCAAAAGCAGCACCAAAGCCAGCCCATGCATTACTGACTAACGTTAAAATACTGCTATTACGATCGTAAGCTAAATAAATAGCCACTAAAGCCACCAATAACACCGATAAACGCCCAACAAATACTAATTGTTTTTCACTGGCGTCTTTATTTAAAAAAGCCTTATAAAAATCGCCGGTTAGCGAACTTGAAGTAACTAAAAGTTGTGATGAGATTGTACTCATAATTGCCGCTAAAATAGCAGCTAATAAAAAGCCTGCAATTAACGGGCTAAATAACAGCTGCGATAACACAATAAAAACAGTCTCAGCATCATTTAACTTAAGCCCTGTTTTGGCAACATAAGCAATACCGGCAAAACCTGTTGCTGTTGCCCCAACAAGTGCTACGATCATCCAGCTCATGCCAATACGTCGCGCAGTGGGCACATCATTAACCGAGCGAATAGCCATAAAACGAACAATGATATGAGGTTGGCCAAAATACCCAAGACCCCATGCCATCGCTGAAATAATACTGAGTATACTAGCACCACTAAAAATATTGAGTAAATCAGGATTAATTGTAGCGATAGTCGTTTGTACTTCTGCAATACCACCTACTTCATTAATAACGACAATAGGCACAAGCACTAAAGCAATCACCATAATACAGCCTTGTACAAAATCAGTTAAACTTACCGCCAAAAAGCCGCCAAATAAAGTATAAGCGACAACAACACCAGCAGTAATATATAAACCTAATTCGTAACTAAGACCAAATGAGCTTTCAAATAATTTTCCCCCTGCAACAATACCGCTAGAGGTATAAAGTGTGAAAAAAATAACAATAACAACCGAAGAAACTACGCGTAATAATCGAGAGTTATCATGAAAGCGGTTTTCAAAAAAGTCAGGAAGTGTAATTGAGTCGTTAGCCACTTCGGTATAAGTTCTAAGACGCGGTGCAACAATTAAATAATTGCAATAAGCCCCAATAACTAAACCGATAGCTATCCATAAACTACTTAAACCCGAAAGGTACATTGCGCCGGGTAACCCCATTAGCATCCAACCACTCATATCCGATGCCCCTGCCGATAATGCAGCAACACTTGGGCTCAAACTACGCCCGCCCAACATATAACCTGCAACATCACTGGTTGATTTTCGATAAGCATAAAAGCCAATCGCTAACATTAAAAGAAAATAAAGTGCTAAAGAAATAAAAGTACCAAGTGCCAAAATAATTCCTACGTGTTGTTATTATCATAATGAGCTGCACTTTATCATGGCTTATTTTTACTGTCACCTGATGAAAATTTATAACTTTTTTAATACGCTAAAAACATAACTTGTTATAATAACGATAAACTTTATAACAAGAGTAAATTAAGCTGATATGAAAAACCTTGTTTTAGCCTCAACGTCTCCTTTTCGTCGCGAACTGTTACAAAAGTTAAATATACCTTTTCAGTGCGCAAAGCCTAATATTGATGAAGCACCTAAAGAAGGCGAAACCTCGTTACAATTAGTAGAGCGATTAGCAGTAGAAAAAGCACAAGCGGTAAGCGCACAATTTGAAAATGCTTTAATTATTGGTTCAGACCAAGTAGCTTTATGCGATGGTGAAATATTAGGCAAACCACATAATTTTGAAAATGCCGTAAAACAATTAGAAAAATTTAGTCAAAAGGTCGTAACTTTTTATACAGGTCTTTGTGTTTATAACACCGAAACAAAACAAACACTGTCGTTAGTTGAACCCTTTTATGTGCATTTTAAAGCCCTGTCAGCAACTGATATCACGCATTACTTACATGCCGAGCAACCTTATAACTGTGCAGGCAGCTTTAAAAGCGAGGGTTTAGGTATTTGTTTATTTGAAAAATTAAGTGGTGATGACCCTAACACTTTGATAGGTTTACCCTTAATAAAGCTGGTTGCGCTTTTGAAAAAACAAGGTTTAGATGTATTAACAGAGCAACCAAACAAATAAAACCCAACTAAACTAGAACTAAACAAGAAATTGCTGATGCTCATTCAGCACTGTTAATATGTTTTGCCATTATTGCCTGCTCAAAGTTACTTAAATACTAGGGCACGCCCTAGGCTGTTGTTAAACGTTTTAGTACTTTTTGCAAGGCAGGTTCTAATGGTGCTTCTATTTTCAAGCGTTGCTCGCTACGAGGATGAGTAAATTCAATACTCGCAGCATGTAAAAACAAACGCTTTAAACCAATACTACGCATTTGTTCATCAAAATCTTGGTGACCATATTTAGGATCACACGCAATAGGATGTCCTTTTACCTGACAATGCACCCGTATTTGATGGGTTCTACCAGTAACAGGAAAAGCCCTTACTAAAGTGGCATTGTGATAATGTTGAATAACTTTAAAACGCGTTTCAGAGTCTTTACCGTTAATATTATCAACAATAACAATTCGTTCGCCTGATTTTAAATCATTCTTTTTTAAGGCTTCTGTAATACGTGTTAATTTAGGTGACCAGCGCCCTTTGACCAAGGCATGATAAAACTTTTGTACTTTTTTGCTGCGCAATTGCTCATGTAAATGACGCAAAGCCGAACGTTTTTTAGCAACTACTAAACAACCTGAAGTATCTCGGTCTAAACGATGCACCAGCTCAAGCATTTTGGCCTGAGGCCTTAAAGCGCGTAATGCTTCTATAACACCAAAGTTAACACCACTCCCCCCATGAACAGCCATACCAGAAGGCTTATTTAAAATAATTAAAATTTCATCTTCGTACAAAATTTGGCTTTCAAGATTCGCAACAATATTAAGCTTGGTTGATACTGGCGCAGGTTGTTCTGAAAGTCGAATAGGTGCAACACGAATAATATCTTGATCAACTAACTTGTAATCAGGCTTAGTACGCTTTTTATTCACACGAATTTCGCCTTTTCGTAATAAGCGATAAATCATGCTTTTTGGCACACCTTTTAAGGTTTTTAATAAAAAATTGTCGATGCGTTGTCCTGCATCTTCACTTTCGGCCGTATAAAATCGGACTTGGGGTTTGCTACTTTCATTCATGGCGCGCAGTTTACCATAAAAAAATAAACATTCATTGAATAAATACAGCATTTTTATTGCCTTATCGACCTATATAATGAGATAATGAATAGGTTACAAAACAACCAAGCCTATTTTGTTTTCTCAAGGTATTTGGTCAGTAACATAAAAAGGTGCTCTAAAGCGAATCGTAAGAGGTGAAATGCGGCCACATTATTAGGCTTTGAAAACAAATGACCTAATAGTAGAAAGGCCTATTGATGAGTTTGACGCGTGTAATCTGTTAAACAAAAAGCATAAACATATCATCCAGCCCAATAGAGCAATTATTGTAATTTGGTACTCATGTATTTAACAAACTATTTTGGTGAGCCGTCTTTATTGAATGTTTAATCAATCAAAACATTCTTTTAAATAGTCATAAAACTAACTATTTAACGATAAAAAAGTACAGACGCAAAAGATTTCCCAAAATTTGAACAAATGATCGTTGTTAAAACAAAAAGTACCCACACAGTGCACATGCAAAGCACATAAAGAAATTATCGTATCAAAATCATCACACAGAATTTGGGTGCTTTTGGTATTAAAAACTATGATCAAAAAGATCATAATGACAATCAATTTTAGAAACAGCTTACCGATCTCACCACAAAAAAGTGTATTGGTTTGATCTTATTTTTGGGTAAGTTTGACAACCGTGAGGCTGACAAGACTCTGTTTATAATGCAAAAGATTGCTTTTTGTTGCTAAGCAATAGTGTACTGTGACTAGCAAAATGAGTCACAAAAACTATGAAACGTATGTTAATAAACGCTACCCAATCAGAAGAATTGCGCGTAGCACTTGTTGATGGTCAAACCTTGTTTGATCTTGATATTGAAAGCCCAGGTCACGAACAAAAAAAATCGAATATCTACAAAGGTAAAATAACCCGCATCGAGCCATCGCTTGAAGCCGCTTTTGTTGATTATGGTGCTGAGCGCCACGGTTTCTTACCCATGAAAGAAATCGCCCGCAATTACTTTCCTGATGGATACACTTTCAAAGGCCGTCCTAGCATTAAAGAAGTGCTTAAAGAAGGTCAGGAAGTTATTGTACAAATAGACAAAGAAGAGCGTGGCCAAAAAGGTGCGGCACTAACCACCTTTATTAGTTTAGCTGGCAGCTACTTAGTCTTGATGCCTAATAATCCAAGAGCAGGTGGTATTTCTCGTCGTATTGAAGGTGATGAACGCACCGAATTAAAAGCATCATTAAGCAAACTTGATTTACCACAAGGCATGGGCTTAATTGTTCGCACCGCAGGTGTCGGTAAATCTTATGAAGAATTAGAATGGGATTTAAGCGTATTAGTTCATCATTGGAATGCTATAGCTGACGCTGCTGCAGGTCGTTCTGCACCCTTTTTAATTCACCAAGAAAGTAACGTAATTATTCGCGCTATTCGTGATTATTTACGCCGTGATATTGGTGAAATATTAGTCGACCGTCCTAAAATTTATGACAGTGTTAAAAAGCATATCGAATTAGTACGTCCAGACTTTATTAATAAGGTTAAGCTTTACACTAACGACGCGCCACTCTTTACGCATTACCAAGTTGAATCACAAATAGAAACGGCTTTTCAGCGCGAAGTACGTTTACCTTCAGGTGGCTCTATTGTTATCGATCCAACTGAAGCGCTAACTTCTATTGATATTAACTCGGCAAAAGCAACGAAAGGTGGTGATATAGAAGAAACAGCCTTTAATACCAATTTAGAAGCTGCCGATGAAATAGCACGTCAATTACGCTTACGCGATTTAGGTGGGCTCGTTGTCATTGACTTTATTGATATGACCCCTGTTCGTCATCAACGTGAAGTTGAAAATCGTATGCGTGAAGCCGTTCGTCCTGATCGTGCGCGTATTCAATTAGGCCGTATTTCTCGTTTTGGTTTAATGGAAATGTCACGCCAGCGTTTACGTCCATCCATTGGCGAAACTAGTCAAGGCGTTTGCCCGCGTTGTAATGGTACTGGCCATGTACGTAGTGTTGAATCTTTAGCTTTATCAATTTTACGTTTAATGGAAGAAGAAGCCATTAAAGAAAACACCTTACACATTCAAGCACAAGTACCTGTGCCTGTTGCGACTTATTTATTAAACGAGAAACGTCGTTCTGTTTTTCATATTGAAAAACAACATGGTGTTAAAGTGCTTATTATACCTAACCCACATATGGATACACCGCAATATGAAGTGATCCGTGTACGTAAAGATGAAAGCATTGCCGAAGCAAGCTATGACATGCCTATAACACAGGCAGAAACAGAACAAGCTGTTATGCCTAAGTTTGACACCAATGCAAGCAAGCGCGATGAACCTGCGTTGCAAGGCATGAGCGCGCCTAAACCACCAGCGCCAAGTGAGCAAAAAACAGCAAACAAACCAACAAAAGCGGTAGCAACGCCGACGAAAAAAGCCAGTGGTGGTTTCTTTGCTTGGTTCAAATCACTGTTTATGAGCGAAGAGGTTGTCGAGCCAAAACCTGAACCGCAAAAAAATAAAGAACGTGAACAAAATAACCGTCGACCACGTAAGAATAATCAACAACGTCGTCAGAATACTCGTAACAAGCGCCCAAATGAGCGTAATAGCGATAACCGTAGTGAAGCTCGCCCAACACGCGATAAAGACGTAAAAGACACTCGTAATAAAAAGCCTATTCGTCGTAACGAGAGTGGTACAACGCCAACAAAAGAGCCTAAAGAGCAAAAAATTGCGGAGCGCAGACAACGTCGCAATAAGCGAAAAAGTGTGCGTGTACAAGCAAACAATACCGTTAAAGCGACAGAGGTAGCCTCAGTTGCCGTAGAACCTAGTGTAATAGAACCTGTTGTGACTGAGGTTGTTGAAACGGTTATTACAACAGAAGTAAGTACTGTCGTTGTTGAACCGATAACTCACAATGAGAGCGCAGAAAAACAAACCTTAGTACAAGAAAAAACAACAGGTGAAAACGTTAAAACAACAGAGGTTGTCAAAGAAAAAGAAGTAAAAGAAGAGCGTTCAAGAAATCGTCGCTCTCCTCGTCACCTTCGCTCGCATGGCCAACGTCGTCGTCGCCAAGAAAACCAAACATCAACACCAATTGAAGATGTTTTTGATAAGGCTGTTAGCGAAGATCCTATTGAAGTACGTTATCCTCACAGTGAAGCAAGTGATGACACGATAACAACAGCAACAACAGAAGTAGCAACTAACACGGTAGAAAGTGACGAAACACCAGAAAAAGCGCAAGCAAATACCGCTGCTCAGCGTAATGAAGTACAACAAGACTTACCTTTTGTTGAACCTATTAACACTACAGCAACTGAAGCAACAGCCGTAACAGAGCAAATTGAAGATAAGGCTGATACAAATGCAGTAAGCGAACAAACTTCAACCCCAATAGATAATACAGCGTCAATAACAGAACAAGTTGATTTTATTGAAGCAAGTACAGAAACAAAGGTTGCACAAAAAACGGTTAGTGAAGAAGTTGTTGCACAAGCTGATGAAGTTGCTGAGGAAAAAAGTGAGCTCGACACTGTTACTGAAGCGAAAAGCAATGCACAAACTGAAATGGTTAATGCCGAGCCTGAAGCTATCGCTGTAGAAACAGCACCGGCTCAAGGCAGTACAGCTAGCAATAGCGAAGAAAGTAACACTGAAAGTAATAATGCAGTAGATAATGGTGAAGCAGAAACAAGCACAAACAAAGTTGAAAATACAGTAACTGAGCCGTCAATAACTGTGGAAAAGGTTGACGATACTGACACAGTAGCTGAAAGCCCTGTAGCTGCCGTAACTGAAAAAACGGTAACAGAAAATGCCGTAGTCACTACAACAGATACTATCGATAACATCACAGTAAAAACAGCAACGCTGCGCCAAGTAAAAGGTAAAGCCTCAGCTCCAATGACAAAGCCGCAAACTATTGAGAGCAGTGGTGAAATACCTACAGCTGCAATAGCCATAGAAGATCGTAACGATCTTACCACCAGCGGTCGTTCAGCCATGGTTGCTGATATTACCAGCCAAAGTTCAGCGCAAGCTACCAAAGCTACAGGTGAATAAAACGCTTGATCATAGCAAGTAAAATACTATTATCGTAATCTAAAAGCCAGTCTAATAACTAATGACTGGCTTTTTTATGCGTTAACACATAGCATTTACCAGCAAAGTAAGTAAAAATAGCTACTGAGAGAAATATTTGCTAAGCCAAGCTCTGGTTAAATAGTTAGAGCATTCAGCATAAAGAAGTGCTCATCTGCGCTAAACGATCATTTTCTTATACTGATTAATGGTATTATATAAAAGGTAATTAACATGGCTGATACAGGTTTAATGTTGTGGAGTGTATTGTTTGCTGGCATAGGTATTGGCTTTTTTAGCTATGGTCGCAAGCAGCGTGCTGTTGTACCATTATTTACCGGCATTGCCTTATTCACCTTTCCTTATTTTATGCCGAATCTAATTTGGTTAATTATTGTGGGCTGTGCTTTAATCGCATTACCTTATTTTATAAGTTAGCCAAGCTTTTTGTATTTTATACCAACTCGAATAAATAACTGCTCATTTACTTAATAGAATTGGTATTAAACATAAAAAAACCAGTGAATAACTCACTGGTTTCTAACTATGAAGCTCCAACAACTTGCTATCAAAAACTTTGGAAGAGCAACCACTCTTACACTAAATTATAAAAAGGATAATAATTCAGCATCTAATTGCATTAAGGTTTTAGGATCTGCCATCATTGTTTTAGCCAATGATTTAGTACGAGGAAGTAAACGTTCGAAGTAAAACTCAGCTGTTTTAATTTTCGCGCGATAAAAATCACGGTTTTCCACTTCTCCGGCTAACTTTTCGTAAGCTGTTTGTGCCATCTGCGCCCAAAAGTAAGCCATAACAATGTAACCTGAATACATGAGATAATCTACTGAAGCTGAACCAACCACATCACGATCTTTCTTCGCTTTTAACGCTAAACGTAAAGTGTATTGATGCCAGTTAGCAACAGCCTTACTTAATGGCCATACAAACTTATTCATTTGGCGCTTAAACGGATTATTAGAAAGCATACTTTTATCTTTACAAAACGATAAAATTTCTTTGGTGAATTCTTTCAGTGATGCCCCGCGCGTTAACAGTATTTTACGGCCTAACAAATCTAGCGCTTGAATACCTGTAGTACCTTCATATAGGGTTGAAATACGAACATCACGTACAATTTGCTCCATACCCCATTCTTTAATATAGCCATGACCACCAAAAATCTGTACGCCAAGGTTGGCACTTTCTAAACCAGTTTCTGTTAAAAAGGCTTTTAAAATAGGCGTGATAAAACCTAAACGGTCATCAGCAACTTTACGCGCTTCTTCTGTTTTTGCCGATTCGATATCATCAACCAATTTGGCCGCATAATAGACCATCGCACGACCACCTTCAGCAAAAGCCTTTTGGGTTAACAGCATACGACGAACATCAGGATGAACAATAATAGGGTCGGCTACTTTTTCAGGAAACTTTTTACCCGTTAACGAACGCATTGATAAACGTTCTTTCGCGTATGCTAATGCATTTTGATATGACAACTCTGCCGCACAAACACCTTGTAATGCCGTACCAACGCGCGCTGTATTCATAAAGGTGAACATACATTCTAAACCTTTATTTTCTGGTCCGATTAATACCCCTTTGGCATTATCAAAATTAAGCACTGCCGTTGCAGAAGCTTTAATCCCCATTTTATCTTCTATCGACCCACAAGTAACATTATTGCTTCCTAAAATATTACCTTGTTCATCAACTTGCATTTTAGGCACAATAAATAATGAAATGCCGCGCGTGCCTTCTGGGGCATTAGGTAAACGCGCTAAAACAATGTGGATAATATTTTCAGTAAAATCATGCTCACCCGCAGAAATAAATATTTTAGTACCACTAATATCATAAGTACCGTCATCGTTTGGTACCGCTTTAGTTTTAACTTGCCCTAAATCAGTACCACACTGAGGTTCAGTTAAACACATGGTACCTGTCCATGAACCTTCTGTTAATTTAGTCAAATAAAGCTGCTTTTGCGCTTCACTACCATGGGCAGCAATGGTATTCATCGCGCCATGGCTTAAGCCCGGATACATAGTCCACGACCAGTTTGCCGTACCCATCATTTCTGAATTAATCATGCCTAAAGAAGGCGGTAAACCTTGACCACCATACTCTTCGCCATGCGCCATTGACGGCCAGCCACCATCAACAAATTGTTGATATGCTTCTTTATAACCTTTTGGTGTGAATACCTTACCATCTTCCCAACGGCAACCTTCTTTATCGCCGCTTTGATATAAAGGAAGGAGTTCATTTTCACTAAATTTAGCGCACTCTTGCATAATGGCTTCTACAAGATCTGGAGTAGCTTCTGCAAACTCTGGTGTTTTTTGATAATGGCCATAAAAATCAAACAGATCTTCTATAACAAATTTCATATCAGCGATAGGCGCTTTATAACTTAGCATAAACACATTCCTTACAATTAATGATAATAGAGTAAAAAACTCTCATTAAACTTAGTAACCAGAATTTAGGTTAGTAATAATTTTTAGTCTTGTTAAACTTTTAGCCTAAATTTTAGGCGAAGCTCAACACACTTTATAATGGCTTGAGTATAGCTAAATATTTACACTGGTCATACCACTTTTTAATAAAAATTAACTTATTTTTATTTTTCAAATAGTTAAAAGTTTATTCTTCGGCTAAAAATACCTAATTTAAGACATTATGAGCCTAGTGGCTGTAATTTTTTAAAGGGTTAAGCTTTCTTCAACTTAACCATAAAAAGCAGATAGATGAAACAAACAACGGCGAAAAACAGTCTCGAAAGTGCTGTTATACCAATTCTATTAAGTAAATGCTCTAAAATTTGCGTAGGAAAAATGATGGTTAGCAAGGTTGATCAGTTATTTATTCGAGTTAGTATTAGCATTAGCGGCATAAAAAAGCCCCGTTATCTAACGAGGCTTTGAAAAACAACATACCTTATTGTTATTTTTATAGAGTACAGCGATAGCACTTATTGGCTTAACTCTACTTTCACATCCATGTCATCTGCAATACTTGAGTTACTAAACAGGGCCGAAACTGCTAAAAATAACACCGCAAAAACCACGGTCGTTAATTTAAAGCCCTTAGAAGATGACCTATTCATTATTTTTTCCTGCTTTTATTTTAGGATGAACCTAAATAAAAGCTCAGCTGTTATTATTTTTATTAAGCGATTTATTTCATCAAGTAAGTTTTTACAAACTATAGCACCTACTCACAAAAATAAATTAGCGTAAAATTTATACGATTATTAACAGTATTTCAATCAATTATCGTAAAAAATTAATTTATTTTCTACGACAGAATTAGTACTTGTTATTTTAAAGGTTAGTATTTAAATATCAATAACCATTATCAATATTTACTAAATTTATGAGTGGTTTACCCGCTTGTAGGTTTTTATAATTAGTCACAATTTGTGATAAAACCGCCCTTTGGTCAGTTATTGCTGAAATGTGTGGTGTTATAATAATTTTATCATGTGCCCAAAATGGATGCTGTGGGGCGAGCGGCTCTTGTTGAAAAACATCTAAAACAGCACCCGCTAGTTGTTTTTTTTCAAGTGCAGCAAGTAAATCTTGCTCGTCAACAACTTGTCCTCTACCCACATTAATCAACCAAGCATTTTCTGCTGTGTGTTGAAAAAATGCTTTATTGAGCAAATTTTCAGTTTCATCGGTAAAAGGTAAGGTAGACACAATGAAATCAGCCTCTTTTATTGCCTCAGCTAATTGACTATTACCATAAAAAGTGGGGTAATGACGGTCTTTTTTGGCTGTTTTTGCCCAGCCATTTACAATAAAGTTATTGGCTTGCAGGGTACGGGCTACTTTATCACCTATAGCTCCAATACCTAATACCGTAACTTTCTTACCTTTTAAGCGCTCAAATGTTTGCCACTTTTTTTGTTGCTGTAATTTAAAAAAGTCATGAAACCGACACTTTATTTGTAAAATAGCCCCTAAAACATATTCAGCCATTTGCTCAGCTAACCCTGCATCAACAATACGTGTTATAGCAACATTTTTAGGTAAATCAGGATCAGATAACAAGCCATCGCAACCAGCCCCTAGCGAACTAATAACTTTTAACTGTTTAAAGGCTTGCCATGCATTTTTTTCTTGACGCCATGCTACTACAAATTCAACGTTTTCAGGCACTTTAATCTCTGGCCAACATTGAATATCAACATCAGGTAATTGTGTTTTCAAACCTTGATATAAGGTAGATAAATCTCGGTCGGTAATAAGTAAGGCAATAGACATAATTTACAACAGTTATGACAAATATTTTTCTTTTATAACAAAAATTCACCCAAATTGGCGAATAATATTTGCTTGCAATGGCACTCTAGGCGAAAATACGCACACTGCAAAATTCACTTAAATTAATTATCTCAGGAGCTGTTATGCCCACGCGTAAAAAGTTAGCCAATGCCATTCGAGTTTTAAGTATGGACGCCGTTCAAAAAGCAAAATCAGGACACCCAGGTGCTCCGCTAGGTATGGCTGATATTGCTGAAGTGTTATGGCGAGACTTTCTCAAGCATAATCCCACTAATCCCAGCTGGGCTGATCGTGATCGTTTTATTTTATCAAACGGTCATGGCTCGATGTTAATTTATTCATTGTTGCATTTAACCGGTTATGACTTATCAATAGATGATTTGAAAAACTTTCGCCAATTACATTCAAAAACACCCGGTCACCCAGAGTATGGCTACACCCCAGGTGTTGAAACCACTACAGGCCCGTTAGGCGCAGGTATTTCAAATGCCGTTGGTATGGCCATTGCTGAAAAAACCTTAGCTGCTCAATTTAACCGAGAAGAACATCAAATTGTTGACCATTTTACCTATTGTTTTTTAGGTGATGGTTGTTTAATGGAAGGCATTTCGCATGAAGCTTGTTCATTAGCTGGCACGCTAAAACTAGGTAAACTTATTGCCTTTTGGGATGACAATGGCATTTCTATTGATGGTGAGGTAGACGGTTGGTTTACTGATAATACACCCGCGCGTTTTGAAGCTTACGGTTGGCATGTAATAAGTATTGATGGGCACGACAGTGATGCGATCAGTGCTGCCATAAAAGCCGCTCAAGCAGTCACCGACAAACCAACACTTATTTGTTGTAAAACTATTATTGGTTTTGGTTCACCTAACAAAGCGGGTACGCACGATTGTCATGGCGCACCACTAGGTGAAGAAGAAATTGCTGCAGCACGTGAATTTTTAGACTGGCCTTACGCACCTTTTGACATTCCTGAAGATGTTTACCAAGCTTGGGATCAAAAAGAAATTGGTCAACAACGAGAAACAAGCTGGGCAGAAAAATTTGCTGTCTATAAATTAGCTTACCCTGAATTAGCAGAAGAGTTTGAACGCCGCGTACTTAACGGTGAATTACCTAAAGCTTTTGAAGACAAAGCCAATGAATTTATTCAAGCCTGTCAGCAAAAAGCTGAAAATATCGCTTCACGTAAAGCCTCACAAAATACCATTGAAGCCTTTGCTCCACTGTTACCTGAATTAATGGGCGGCTCTGCCGATTTAGCAGGTTCAAACCTCACTTTATGGTCGGGTTCTAAAGGTATTCAAGAAGATCCTGCCGGTAATTATATTTTTTACGGAGTACGTGAATTTGGTATGAGCGGCATTATGAATGGTATTTCGTTACACGGTGGTTTTATTAACTACGGTGCAACTTTTATGATGTTTATGGAGTATGCACGTAATGCCGTACGTATGTCAGCCTTAATGGGTATTCAAAATATTTTTGTTTATACCCATGATTCTATTGGTCAAGGTGAAGATGGCCCAACCCATCAACCTATTGAACAGTTAACTAATTTACGTACCACACCAAATTTAACAACTTGGCGTCCATGTGATGCAACAGAAACCGCAGTAGCATGGAAAGCCGCCATACAAAACCAAAAAGCACCCAGTGCATTAATTTTTAGCCGCCAAGGTTTATCTGCTATGGCTCGCACTAACGAACAAGTAGAAAATATTGCTAAAGGTGGTTATGTACTGCTTGATTGTGATGGTACTGCTGAGGTTATTTTAATTGCTACAGGTTCTGAAGTTGCTTTAGCCGTTGAATCAGCTAAAGTCTTAACCGCAGAAGGTAAAAAAGTGCGTGTGGTTTCTATGCCATCAACCAATGTTTTTGATGCACAACCTACCGAATACAAAGAAGCAGTTTTACCAAGCAATGTATTAAAACGTGTCGCAATAGAAGCAGCTCATGTTGACTTTTGGGCAAAATACGTTGGCTTTAAGGGTAAAGTTATTGGTATGACAACCTTTGGTGAATCAGCCCCTGGAGGTGTATTAATGGAACACTTTGGCTTTACGGTTGATAACGTAGTTGCAACAGTAAATAGCTTATAACTCGTTATCAGCGCAATAGCAGTGAGAAATACTCACTCTTACTGCTATTGCTAAATATTGTTAAATCATTTCAATACCGTAAATCACATCAAAGGCTATAAGTGCAATGTTAAACACTTTAAGATATAAAAAAACATGCCAGTAAATATTGCCATTAATGGCTTTGGTCGTATTGGTCGTAGCGTTGTGCGAGCATTATATGAAACAGGTCGTCATCAAACGCTTAATCTGGTTGCTATTAATGAATTAGCAGAGCCAGAAGGTATTGCGCATTTATTAAAATATGATAGCACTCATGGGCGTTTTGCTTTTTCAGTTGATTATCATGAAAATCAACTTATTATTGCTGGTGACAAGGTTAATTTAACCCATCATCAACAATTAAATGATTTACCTTGGCAGCAATTAAATGTTGATGTTGTACTAGATTGCACAGGAAGATATGGCAGCAGAGCCGACGGCCTAGCCCATATCAAACAAGGCGCGAAAAAAGTCCTTTTTTCACATCCTGCCAGCCAAGATGTTGATGCAACCATTATTTATGGCATAAATCAAAATACACTCTTAGCAACAGATACTATTATTTCAAATGGCTCATGCACCACCAATTGTATTGTGCCGGTGATCAAAGTATTAGATGATGCTTTTGGCATTGAAAGTGGCACCATCACCACAATTCATTCATCAATGCATGATCAGCAAGTTATTGATGCTTATCATAAAGATTTACGTAGAACACGGGCAGCCAGCCAGTCTATTATTCCTGTTGATACCAAACTTGCCATTGGTATTGAGCGCATTTTACCTCAGTTTGCTGGTCGCTTTGAGGCTATTGCAGTACGAGTGCCCACTATTAACGTAACTGCAATGGATTTAAGTATTACCGTCAATAACAATGTTACGACCAATGATATTAACCAAGCCATACAAAAGGCACGAAATAACGGTTTAATGGGTATTTTAGGTTATACCGAAGAACCGCTAGTATCGGTAGATTTTAATCATGATCCACATTCTTGTATTGTTGATGGCAACCAAACACGCGTAAGTCATAAGCGGCTAGTAAAACTATTAGTATGGTGTGATAACGAATGGGGTTTTGCGAACCGTATGCTAGATACCACCGCCAGCTTAGCCAAATTTTTATAATCAAATTAAATGGAGATTTTCATGTCTGTAATCAAAATGACCGATCTAGAATTAGCCAATCAACGCGTGCTAATTCGTGAAGATCTAAATGTACCTATTGACGCGGGTAAAATAACCTCTGATGCACGTTTAAAAGCAGCTATACCCACATTAAAGTTAGCGTTAGAAGCGGGTGCAAAAGTCATGGTAATGTCGCATTTAGGTCGCCCTACAGAAGGCGCTAATGCAGAAGAAAACCAAGCTTTTTCTTTACAACCTGTGGCTGATTACCTTGCTGGTGCTTTAAACTTTCCAGTACGTTTAGTCACCAATTATTTAGATGGTGTTGAGGTAGATAGCGGTGAGTTAGTCTTATTTGAAAACGTACGTTTTAATGTTGGTGAAAAGAAAAATGATGATGCCCTTGCTAAAAAACTTGCCGCCCTCTGTGATGTTTTTGTAATGGATGCTTTTGGTACTGCGCATCGTGCTCAAGCAAGCACTCATGGCGTAGCTAAATATGCACCAACCGCTTGTGCTGGGCCTCTTTTAGCAGGAGAGTTAGCCGCATTAGGTAAAGCACTCAACAACCCTGCTCGCCCAATGGTCGCTATTGTTGGTGGTTCAAAAGTATCCACAAAATTAACCGTATTAGATGCCTTATCAAAAATTGTTGATCAACTTATTGTCGGTGGTGGTATTGCCAATACCTTTATTGCCGCACAAGGTTATAATGTAGGAAAATCACTTTATGAAGCCGATTTAGTCGCTGAGGCTAAACGCTTAACGGAAGCAGCACAAGCAAATAATGGTGATATTCCTACTCCCACAGATGTTGTGGTTGCTAAAGAATTTTCAGCCTCTGCAAAGGCAAACTTAAAAGCGGTGAGTGATGTTAATAATGATGAGATGATTTTTGATATTGGCCCAGATACCGCTGAGCATTTAGCAAAAATTATTGCTCAAGCAGGCACTATTGTTTGGAATGGCCCTGTAGGAGTGTTTGAGTTTGATCAATTTGGTCAAGGTACAGAAGCTATTGCCAACGCTATTGCCAACAGCTCTGCTTTTTCAATTGCAGGTGGTGGTGATACCTTAGCTGCGGTTGATAAATACAATATTGCCGATAAAATTTCTTATATTTCCACCGGTGGCGGTGCTTTCTTAGAGTTCTTAGAAGGCAAAAAATTACCTGCTGTGGAAATTTTAGAACAACGCGCCGCTGAATTATCTTAGTTCTGCTAAATATAAAAAACCGTTGAAATTTTAATCTCTTAGTTACCTATTTACGCTCCATTGACTCTTTACATTAACAAGTAAAGGGTCAATGGCAAACTTAAGAATATATCAGATAAATTTTCCCTGCTGATAATAAACATACTCCAAAGATCAATCCCCCTTAATTAAGCTGCTCAATAATAAATTCTTTAGGTTGATTACTACTGAGATCAACGCGATTGGCATCAATAATTGTAATATCACTAATACCAATAAAACCTAAAACATGTGTTAAATAAGGTGAAACAAAGTCCATTGCACTACCAACAGGAACTCCACCCGAGGCAATAACAAGGTATGCCTTTTTATTTTTTAGTAAACCTTCAGACCCTTGCTCTGTATATTGAAACGTTAAGCGAGCCCGAGCAATTAAATCTATCCAAGCTTTTAAAACAGCAGGTAAGTTAAAATTATAAATAGGTGAAGCTATAACTATGTGCTCTGCCTGTTGCAATTCTTGCACTAAATTATCTGACAACTTTAAGTGAGCAAGCTGATCAGGCGTTCGTTGTTTAGGGTCGGTAAAATTAGCCGCTACCCACTTTTCATCAACAAAAGGTAAACCTTGCGCTAAATCACGGTTAATTATTTTTGTTTGCTGCTCAGCTAAGTGATCCACTAATAAATCAGCCACTTGTCGAGTTATAGCATCACGGTAGCGACTACTTGAATTGACTAATAATAATGTATTCATTGTATTTTCCTTTTATTAATTTATTGGTTTTGAGTTGATGGCATGCCGTTATCAATAGAAAAATAACCCGCTCCATGGCTGACTAGAAATAAAAAGCCGCCAGCAATAGCGACATTTTTCATAAACATGATAGATTGCACTTGATCAGAAAAATCAAAGTGAAACAGTAGTGCCGACAACAAACTAAATCCAGCCAATAAGAAAGCGACCATTTTAGTTTTATAACCCACTAAAATGGCAAAACCACCTAAAAGCTCGGTAATGATCACCAAAGGCAATAAAAAGGCAGGTACTCCCATTAAATCCATATAGCCTTGTGTACCTTCATAAGCCGTTATTTTGCTGACGCCTGCCATCAAAAATATTGCAGAAATAAAAACTCTGCCCATTAAGTTTGCATAAATCTTAATTAATGTATTCATCTAATTTTCCTCGTTAAATTTCAATTAAACAATCATATTGCCTCAATAGTGTTAGTCTATAGTTATCAAAAACAAAATAAACATTGAAAAAATCAAAATATAGTTCTTATAATTAGAACAACCATAGTAAAGGTATCAAACAATGAACCAATTTGAAGACATGCAAACTTTTGTACGTATTGTCGAGGCGGGTAGCATAACAAAGGCTGCAGAACAGCTTAATACAGCAAAATCAGCGGTAAGTAGGCGACTAACCGAGTTAGAAAAACGCTTAGCGGTAAAACTGCTTATTCGTACAACGCGCAGCCAAACCTTAACTAATAGCGGGTTAAGTTATTACCAACAGTGTTTACGTATTATTGATGATGTAGCAGAAATTGAGTCAAGTATTCGCGATGAACATTGCGCTTTAAAAGGTAAAATTAAACTAGCCGCGCCATTGTCTTTTGGCTTAGCGCATTTAGGCAGCGCATTACAACAGTTTAATGAAATACACCCTGACATATATTTTGATATTGATTTTAATGATCGAAAAATTGATTTAATTGAAGAAGGCTTTGATTTAGCTATTCGCATTAGCCAATTGTCTGATTCAAACCTTATGGCAAAAAAGCTTACTAAAATTCATTTAGTCCTATGTGCTAGCCCTGACTATCTCAAAAAATATGGTATGCCTAAAACACCCGAAGATCTTTTATCAAATCATAAACGGTTAAAATACAATACAGAGCCTGAATATTGGCAATATACGACTCAACACAATGAAATTAAGAAAATAAAAGTACCTAGCGCAATGAGCTCAAATAATGGTAGCTTTTTAATGAGTTCGGCTATCAAAGGTGCTGGCGTAATTATGTGCCCAGACTTCCTTTGCTATAAAGCTATTCGTTTAGGGCAACTTGTGCCCATATTAAATGATTATTTTCGCCCTAAAGAAATACCCGCTTATGCTGTTTACCCTGAAAACAGACATTTATCGCAACGAGTAAGAAGCTTAATTAATTTTCTAGGGCAATACTTTGGTGAAAAACCCTATTGGCTAACACCTTAATCGTGAATACGTATGCATAAAATTGCTTTTATACGACAGATTTGAATATTATCATTTCGATGATGTGAAATTCCAATCTCATATTAAATACGTTAAACAATGTATTAATCGGGTAATGGTATTTTATTACCCGTCTTTTTCTTTCTCTTAAATAATAATAAAAAGAAGTAAATTAATGACAACGCAACCGTTAAGCCCCTCTACAATAACTAAACCTAAATTAAGCTTTTGGCAAATATGGAATGTTAGCTTCGGCTTCCTAGGGGTTCAGTTTGGCTTTGCTTTACAAAATGCCAATGTTAGCCGTATTCTCTCTGATTTAGGCGCAGATCTGCATTCCCTTTCCTTATTTTGGCTGGTTGCGCCGATTATGGGCTTGTTAATTCAACCACTTGTTGGTGCTGCCTCAGATAAAACATGGACCAAACTCGGTCGCCGTAAACCCTATATTTTGGCAGGTGCTATTGCCGCAGCCTTAGGTATGATCCTTATGCCTAATGCACCACTATTTATTACCTTTGTTACCCCCATTGTTTTTGGCGCTGTCATGCTAGCGTTAATGGATGCCTCTTTTAATGTGGCTTTTCAGCCATTTAGAGCATTGGTTTCAGATATGGTACCTCCAAGCCAACATAATTTAGGCTACTCTATACAGTCATTTTTGATCAATATTGGCGCAGTTATTGGCTCTATTTTGCCCTTTGTACTGACTAATGTAATTGGTTTAGAAAACACCGCCAAAGCAGGAGCAGTAGCTCCATCAGTTGTATGGGCTTTTTATCTTGGTGCTTCAGTATTATTAGGTTCAGTATTATGGACCGTATTTAAAACGAAAGAATATCCTCCTGAGCAATTTTTAGATGCTATTCAAGAAAACACTTCTGTAGAAAAAAGCACCTTAGTAACACTCTTTAAAAGTATGCCCAAAACCATGAAACAACTGGCTATTGTGCAGTTTTTTTCTTGGTTTGCTTTATTTATTATGTGGGTTTATACCATGCCCGCCATTGCTCAACATATTTGGGGGTTAGAAACCAAGTGGTTTGATCCTAATTATTTAAAAACCCTTAATGAAATTCCTCAAGCCATCGCACAAGCCAAAGGCGCAGCAGGTGACTGGGTTGGAATTATTTTTGCCGCCTATTCTTTATTTGCCGCAATATACTCTGTTACTTTGCCCAAATTAGCGCATAAAATTGGTCGTAAGCAAGCTTATGCGTTATCACTCCTTGCCGGTGGTTTAGGTTACCTCGCTATTATGTTAATAACACCCTCTGAGCCAGTATTAGTTAATTTATTAATTACACAAGTTACGGTACCTCAAGGGGCTATTTCTCTTTTTATTCCTATGTTAGGTGTTGGTATGGCATGGGCAGCTATTTTAGCCATGCCTTATGCTATTTTAGCGAATACTTTACCAGCAAAGAAAACGGGGATTTACATGGGTATATTTAACTTTACCATTGCAGCCCCTCAAATAGTTTCAGGCATTTTTGCTGGTTTTATTTTAAGTCAGGTGTTTAATAACCAAGCAATTTATATTATCTCATTAGCGGGTGTTTCAATGCTGTTGGCTGCAATTTCACTTTATTTTGTTGAAGATAATGCTAAAGCGTGTTGATTTTTTAGCGTATATTTTTGCAACAGCTTATTTGTTAGCATATAAGTATTAGTATTTATTGATGTTTACTAATATTTTTTGTTAAAGTGACTCTGTGCTCGTTAGTTGCAGAGGAAATGAATATGGATAGCCTATTTGCTCGTTTATCTATAATTATAGGGGGGATGTTACTCAATATAATTATTGCTCAAGCAGAGCAAGTAACTATATACGGTATAGAAATACCGGGCCTGCATCAACAAGATAACCAAGGTTCATACGATAAGATTATCACACAAGTTTTTTCACAAGAAAAACTCGCAACACTTAAGATCTATCCGCCAATCCGTGCACAACTTATGTTTGCACAATGTCAGAAAAACTGCTGTTTTAGCCCAGCTAATAAACGTGACGACTTCTATCATTTTAATGGAGATATTAGCCAAACAGAAGCAATGAATATTGCCAAAATATATATTTTTGTCGGAAAAAATCAGCGACCTATTGATAACCTTGCCGCTTTACAAAATAAAAAAATAGGGGCAAGAACAGGAATGCCCTACGGAACTAATTTCGAAAAAGCCCAATTAACCGTTCATTATGTAGATACCATAGAGCAAAATATCCAAAAACTGTTATTAGGGCGTATCGATGCTTTTATCGCTTATGTTCCTGATGCTTATAACGTGTTTAGAAAATTAAAGATGAAGCCGTTACCTCATAATATTCAAAAACCAATGGCTATTCATGAAGACAGGTTAGTCTGTAAAGGTGTCAGTCAGTATTTTATTGATACGTTCAATAAAAATTTGCAACGACTTAAAAAGAAGCATCTGCTTAAACAGTTACTAGGCCACAACTACATTGCCCCCTAGAGAGCAAAAGTTAGCTTAACTACCACAAGATTTACGAATAACTAAGCTGGTTGGCATAAGTTGTGTGCTAACGTCTTCACCTTGAATTAAGGCTAAGAGCTTATCAACTAACAACTCACCTGCTAATTTAGTATTTTGTTTTGCTGTGGTTAAAGGCGGGTTAATACAACCCGCTATTTGAATATCATCAAACCCCACTACAGCAACATCATTAGGAATATTAAGCCCTTGCTCTTGTAATGCCCGCATAGCGCCAATAGCAATTAAATCGCTGGCGGCAAATATAGCATCAAATTTTTCACCACTGGCTAATAATTTTTGCGCCGCTTGATAGCCAGATTCTTCTGTTGAAATCGCATCAAACTGCAAGCTTTTATTAGCCGTTAACTTATTATTGGTTAATGCTTTACAATGGCCTAAGTATCGGTCTAAAAATTCAGGTGCATGGCTTGAGGCTACACCTAAAAAGGCAAAATAACGACGCCCTTTTTTAATAACATGTTCGGTAATTTGATAACCGCCATGAAAATTATCACAACCAACAGAAATAACAGGTAAATTTTTTACCTCAGCCCCCCAGCGAACAAAACGGGTTTGCTGCTCGATTAAATTCTTTAGTTTTTCTTCATAATCTAAATAATCACCATAACCAAGTAAAATTAAGCCATCAGCCTTATTACTGTCTTCAAAATCGGCATGCCAATCACTATTCATTTGTTGAAAAGAAACCAAAAGATCATATCCCTTATTTGAGCAAGCTTTGGTTATACTGCCCAACATTGATAAGAAAAAAGGGTTAATTAATGAATCGTCATTCGTTGGGTCTTCAAAAAGTAATAAAGCAATAGTCGCACTTTGTTGTGTGCGTAAATTACTGGCATTTTTATCAACTTTATAATTCAGCTCTTTGGCTATAGCTTGCACTTTTAAGCGTGTTTCTTCATTAACTAACGGGCTATTTCGCAAAGCTCTCGATACCGTAGACTGCGAAACACCTGCTAAGTGCGCAATATCAAATGAAGTAGGTTTAGATTTCACAAAAATTTAATCACAGCTAAATTATTTTGCCAAATACTACCTGAGTCGTTAATTTTTGTATAGCACTCCGCTAAAAACTTACATACGTATGTAATGGTTATTTTTACCCTTGTAGTTATGCATACGTATGTAAGTTATTGCGCTTACTAGCTTGCCCATCATAACCTTGACCCATCTTACATATTCATGCCATTTGACGATGCATGAATATAAAACCCAAATAAAGTCTTAGTGGCTTTATGTTTATCCAAATAATGACAAGATGATAATTAACAAGATGACAAATTCTCACGATAATCAACAAGCGTTAATTAATGATTTAAAAGCACGTATTCAATACCACAGCCAATTTACGCTCACCACTTATAACGATAAAAATAACAAACAAGCCTGGTGGCAAGCCACTTGTTTAGCGGTAAACGACACTATTTTTTCCAAATTACAAACCACGCAAAATTTACAACAACAGCAGAAAGCTCGCAGCGTTAATTACCTATCGATGGAATATTTAATGGGTAGATTATTATCGAATAATCTCCATAATTTAGGTTTATTTCAATCAGCAAAAACAGCCCTTGCTGAGCTTGGTTTTGAATTAGAAGACTTATGTGAACAAGGCGCAGATTTAGCCTTAGGTAATGGTGGTTTAGGGCGATTAGCCGCTTGTTTTTTAGATTCTTTAGCCACCTTAGATTATGCCGCAACAGGCTATGGTATTCATTACGAACATGGTTTATTTAAACAAAGTTTTACTGATGGACGTCAAGTTGAGAAACCCGATATTTGGCGTGAATTTGGTAACCCATGGGAAATTTGCCGCCCTCAAGCGAAGCAGAGCATTCCCCTTTATGGTTACCTTGAAGAACAAAAACAAGCCGATGGTTCAATAAAAACCCATTGGCATGCTGAAAAAAACTTAGTCGGCATACCATGGGACGTGCCTATTGTTGGCTATAAAACCGATACGGTTAATATTTTACGTTTATGGGAATGTCGTGCGCCTGAGCCGTTTGATTGGGATTTATTTAATCAAGGTGACTACCATCAAGCCCATAAAGAACAGGTACTCGCACAAACGGTATCAAAAACACTTTACCCCAACGATGAAACCGACGTTGGAAAAGAATTACGTTTTATACAACAGTACTTTTTCTGTGCTTGCTCAATAAAAGATATTATTGCACGCTATCAGCAACAATTTGGTGACGACTGGTCTTATTTTGCTAACAAGGTAGCAATACAACTCAATGACACCCACCCGACAATTGCTATTTTAGAGCTAATGCGCCTTTTACTTGATGAGTACCAACTCACTTGGCAACAGGCTTGGCAACTGTGTCGTCAAGTGTTTGCTTATACAAATCATACCCTTTTACCCGAAGCTTTAGAAAAATGGTCGGTTGATTTATTTGCACGAGTTTTACCGCGCCATTTAACTATTTTATATAAAATAAACCATGAATTTTTAGAACACGAAGTAAATCAACAATGGCCAAATAATAATGAGATACGCCAAAAACTATCCTTAATTGAAGAAGGCCAGCCTCGCATGGTACGCATGGCACATTTATGTGTTGTAGCTGCGCATAAAGTCAATGGCGTTGCAGAAATCCATTCAAATTTAGTAAAACAAGATTTATTTCCTGAATTTGATCAACTTTACCCTGAGAAGTTAACCAATGTTACCAATGGTATTACTCCTCGACGTTGGTTAAAGGCCTGTAACCCGCTTTTGTCTCAATTACTTGATCAAAAAATAACGCAAGACTGGGCCAAAGATCTGAACAGTTTGACCTTGCTAGCAAACTTTGCCAATGATGTTGATTTTCAAGCACAATTTATGGCGATAAAGCAGCAAAATAAATTAGCTTTAACGGCAGAGATTAAACAACTTACCGGTATAGAGGTTAACCCTGAAGCCATATTTGATGTGCATATAAAACGTTTGCATGAATACAAACGCCAGCATTTAAATTTATTGCATATTCTTGCCTTATATCGTCGTTTATTGATAAATCCTGCGCTAGATATGCATCCGCAAGTGTTTATTTTTGGGGCAAAAGCAGCACCAAGCTATTACTTAGCCAAAGAAATTATTTACGCAATCAACAAGGTTGCCGACAAAATCAATAATGATCAGCGTATTCAAGGCAAGCTCAAAGTAGTTTTTCTGCCCAACTATCGGGTTACTTTAGCAGAAAAAATTATTCCAGCGGCTGATGTTTCAGAACAGATATCCACCGCAGGCAAAGAAGCTTCAGGTACAGGTAACATGAAATTAGCCTTAAATGGTGCCGTAACCATTGGCACACTCGATGGCGCCAATATTGAAATTGCTGAAGAAGTTGGTCAAAACAATATTTTTATTTTTGGCAATACCGTTGCACAAATAAAAGCTTTAGATAAAGCCGGCTATGATCCCTATCATTACTATGAAAACAATGAAGAAATTAAAGCCTGTTTAGATTGGTTAGCCAGTGATTATTTTACGCCTAATAACCCTGGAGAATTAGCAACCGTTAAAGAAAATTTACTGAGTGGTGGTGATCCCTACAAAGTACTTGCCGACTTTGCCAGTTACAGTGAAGCACAGCAAGCACTTAACAAGGCTTATCAAGACAAACCTCGCTGGGCGAGCATGGCAATAATCAATGCGGCCATGATGGGTAAATTTAACTCAGACCGTGCCATTGAAGATTACGTTAGCCGTATTTGGCAATTAACCCCTTGTCAACAGACCAAATAAGAGGCTAACAAACTTTATGACCATAACACAGGATCATCTCATTGCTGAGTTAGCTGACCTCGTCGGCTTTCATCGCGACTATATGAACAGTTACGGCGAACAAGTTTTTGCTTGCTCTGCCGCACAAAAAGCTTTATTGCAAGCTATGGGGTATGACTTAACCGATAGCAACAGTATAAAAAGTCATATTCAGCAACTTCAACAAGCTACATGGCAAAATATATTGCCTAGTACTGTTATTATTGGGCTAGAACAAGCAGAACCACACATAAAAGTGAGTTTAGCGCGTAGCGATCATCAAACACTTTTATGGCAAATTACTACCGAAAACAACCAGCAACTAAAGGGTAGTTATACACTGAGAGAGCTCGATTTAGTTGAACAAACAACGTTAACAACAACCAAGCAGCAGAAAAATGTACAACACTTTGCTAAGTATTTATTGCCCTTACCTAAACTAGAAGCGGGTTATCATCAATTAACACTGACTTATGCTGACAAACAGCAAAGCTGTTATTTAATTTATGCGCCACAAACCTGTTACAGCACAGCACAAGCGGCACCCTATAAAATGTGGGGAATTGCCGCACAATTATACTCATTAACAAGTGAGAACAACTGGGGCATGGGCGATTTTGCTGATCTACAACAACTGGTCGTAAACTCAGCACAACAAGAGGTAGCCACCATAGGGTTAAATCCTCTGCATCCTTTATTTCAACATAATCCTGCTCATCGTAGCCCTTATTCACCAACGAGCCGCTGCTTTTTAAATACGCTTTATATTAATGTTGAACAAATAGAAAATTTCAAGACGTGTATTCCTGCACAAGCTCACTACCAAAGTCACAATTTTCAACAACGCTTGGCATTAGCAAAACAAACGAAACACGTTGATTACTGCGCTGTTTCAGCCTTGAAGTTTGAAATTATTGAATTACTTTACCAAGATTTTATACAAAACGAATTGGCAAGTAATAGTGAACAAGCTCAAGCTTTTCTTGATTTCAAAAAATCGGGCGGCGAAGGTTTAGCACAGTTAGCGCTTTTTGAAGCACTTTATGAATATTTTCATCAACAAAATCCGCAAAGTTATGGTTGGACAACATGGCCTGAAGCATATCAACAAGCCGACAGTGTAGCAGTGCTCACTTTTGCCAAAAATAACCAACCCCGTATTGATTATTTTATTTATTGCCAATGGATTGCAGCAAAACAACTATTAAAAGCTAAACAACTCGCTAATGAAAATAACATGCCTATTGGCCTATATCTTGATTTGGCCGTAGGCTGTGATGGTGCAGGCGTTGATGTATGGTCTGCTCCTGAATTGTATGTAAAAGGAGCGTCAATAGGCGCACCACCTGATGCGACTAATGCCTTGGGGCAAAATTGGGGTTTAACGCCAATGAACCCTGTCGCCTTACAAGAAAAGGGTTATCAACCTTTGATCAAAGCACTACGCAGCAATATGCAATATGCCGGTGCATTACGTATTGATCATATTTTAGGTTTAATGCGGCAATATTGGGTTGCCCCTGATATGGATGCCACTCAAGGCGTTTATATTAGTTTTCCGCTAACCGATATATTACGTATTATTGCGCTTGAATCTCACCGTAATCAGTGTGTGGTTATCGGCGAAGATTTAGGCACTATGCCTGATGGTTTTAGTGAATTAATGGCGAAAGCAGGATTACTTTCTTATAAAATTCTCTTTTTTGAACGTGAAAGTGATGGTAATTTTAAAGCGCCTGAACATTATACTGCTCAAGCACTTAATACCGTTTCAACTCACGATTTACCTACGCTAGCAGGTTGGTGGACAGGTAATGATTTAGCCTGGCGACAAAAACTTAACTTGTACCCAAATACACAAATGGCGATAGCCGATGAACAACATCGTGCTAAAGATAGACAATTACTGATTAAAGCACTGGTTGAAAAACAGCTGCTAACCCCATCAGAGGTGTTAGCAACACAATCAGCCCAGTTAGACCGAGCGTTAAGTATTGCTGTACAAAAATTTTTAGCTTTAGCACCAAGTCATTTACAACTGATCCCATTAGAAGATCTGTTGGAGTTAGTTGAACAAGTTAATATTCCCGGCACCATTGATGAACACCCTAACTGGTTACAAAAATTACCAGTAAAACTAGAAGATTTATGGCAACATCAAGCAGTTATTGAGATATGTAAAGCAATGCAACAAGCAAGACCAAGCAGAGAAAAGCAATAATACAAAGAAGCGCCGCGATCAGAGCGCTTTTAAATTAACAAAATTCAAACTCAAAAGGTCAATACGTCCTAATGTTTATCAAAAAAAATAAAAATATTTTACTATTAAGTACGCTGTTACTTACTTTAACCGCCTGTAAAGAAGAACCGGTCAATAATAACCCGACCCATGTTCACCAAAGTAGTGCCGCAGAAAACACGACTAATTTAGTCGCTAAAGCTGTACAACTTGCGCCTTATGGCAAACGCCCTATAACAGATGAAGTCTTTTATTTTGTCTTACCTGATCGTTTTGCTAATGGTGATAAAAGTAATGATTTAGGGGCTAATGCTAATGATAAAAAGCGCGCTCTATCACATGGTGGTTTCGATAAAACCAATAAAGGCATGTTTCATGGTGGCGATATTAAAGGGCTAACAGCCAAACTTGATTATCTTGATAATATGGGTATAACCGCCATTTGGTTAACGCCTGTTTTACGTAATATGGCTGTACAAGCAGACTCTGCTGGCTATCATGGCTATTGGATTTTAGACTTTAGTGAGCTTGATCCTCATTTTGGCAGTAATCAAGATCTAAAAGATTTTATTAACAAAGCACACCAGCGCAATATAAAAGTTTTTTTTGATATTATTACTAACCATACTGCCGATGTGATCAAATATAAAGAATGCCATGGTGAAGATGGTTTAGGTTGGATTGTTAATGGCAATGCATGCCCTTATAAAAGCCTAGCCGATATGGCTAAAGGCGATAAATACAGCCCTATTATTCCACAAGGTAATGAAAAATTAAAAACGCCAGCGTGGTTAAATGACGTAAATTATTACCACAACCAAGGTGATTCAACTTGGCAAGGTGAAAGTGTTTTAAATGGTGATTTTTCAGGGCTAGATGACATAAAAACAGAAAACCCTGTAGTCGTTAATGGCATGATCGCTATTTACAAAAAGCTCATCGATGAGTTTAAACCTGATGGTTATCGCATTGACACAGTAAAACACGTTAATATTGAATTTTGGCAAAAGTTCGCTCCTGCGCTAATAGCACATGCTAAAGAGGTGGGTATTGAAAACTTTTTTATGTTTGGCGAAGTTTACAGTAGTGATGCCAGTTACTTAAGCCAATATACCACCACAGGTAAAATGCAGTCTGTACTCGACTTTGCTTTACAAGCCGTATTAGTTGAAACCATAGTAGAACAGCAAGGTACTGATAAATTAGCCCAATTATTTAACCAAGATCATCTATATCAAGATCCTTTACATCAAAACCAGAATAGCACAGCGAATGAGTTAATTAACTTTATTAGCAATCACGACATGGGACGTTTTGCTCACCGTTTAGCCACTAGTAAATTCAACTATAATGAACAACAGCAAATAGCTCGCTTAAACTTAGCCAGTGCAATGATGTTTTTTGCGCGTGGTGTGCCTGTTATTTATTACGGTGACGAACAAGGGTTTGTTGGCGATGGTGGCGATCGTGATGCTCGCCAAGATATGATGCCTTCTCTCGTTGCGAGTTATAATGATGATGATTTACTCGCAACCGATAAAACAACGGCCGATGATAATTTTGATATTAACCATCCGCTTTATCAAACCTTTAGTCATTATGCTGCTCTTTATCAGCAGTATCCTAGCTTGCGTAATGGCAAACAAAATATTCTCTATTCACAAAATAAGGCGGGTATTTTCGCATTAACCAAAACGCTTGCTGATGAAAAGTTATTGCTCATATTTAATACGAGCGACACACCACAAAAATTTACGTTAGCAGGCACTCATTTTAATGCTATTTATGGTGATGCCAACGCACGCACTTATAACAGTGAAACTCAATTTACTTTAGCACCACTTAGCTTTGCTATTTATCAAAAGCTCACTTTTTAGCTTGCTATACCCACTTCGCTTGCCAAGAAAATTTTGAAGTGCATTAGCGCGTATTGAGCTTTTGAGTATATCCACAACAAGCTATTAATTGTTCAATAGCTTGTTGTGGATTACTTGCCTGTGTAATAGCACTAACAACGGCAATACTACCAACCCCCGTAGCTAAAACCTCTTGAGCGCGCGCAACATTAATACCGCCAATAGCCACCAGTGAAGTCTCTTTAATTAACTCAACAAAATGTTTAAGCTTTTCAATTCCTTGAATTTGCCCACTCATATCTTTAGTGGTAGTTGAGTAAATAGCGCCGAAAGCCAAATAACTGGGTCGATATTGATACGCCCGCATTAACTCATAAAAGCCATGTGTAGAAAGCCCTAAACGTAAACCAGCTTGTTTAATAGCATGCAAATCGGCTTGCTGTAAATCTTCTTGCCCTAAATGCACACCATAAGCTTGATATTTTATGGCCAGTTGCCAATAGTCGTTAATAAATAATTGCGCGTGATATTGCTTTGCGAGTTTAACCGCCTGTTGTATTTGTTTAGCTAGCTGACCTTCATCTGTATTTTTTATACGTAGCTGTACCGTTTTTATACCTTGCTCAAGGCAAAGTTTAAGCCAATCTACAGAATCAACCACCGCGTAAAGCCCAAAGTTTTTTATTGTACAAGGTAAAAAGTTAGTCGCCGTTGTCGGTATTTTTTTTGCTATATTGCATTCATCTAAAGCTAATAACTTACCTAAACCACTATTTTTTTCAATAACTTGTGGAAAATCACTCAATTGATGCGGAAAACCTAAATGAGCCACGCAGCCTTCACCGTGAGCTATTTGTTTAGCCGCTTTTAAACCTTGATTGATATAAGCTTTAGCTAAAATAAACGCATCTTTTAATGGATAATTATGTGCCAAACAGGCTGCAATAACAGCCGCAAAGCTACAACCTGTGCCATGGCTATGCATGGTGGCAATATTTTTATTACCCAACCAGTATTCTTTAACACCATCAAAAGCATAATCAACACAATAACCTTTTGGTAAATCCCAATGGCCTCCTTTAATAATGAGTTGTTTTATACCCCATTGTTGAAACTTTTCGCGTGCGGCTACCATAGCGAAACTATCAAGCAAATAAACACCCGTTAATTTTTGCGTCTCATGGCAGTTAGGCGTTAAGACATCAATTAATGGAAATAATTGGCTTTTTATAGCAGGTAAAATATCTTGTTCAACTAAACTATCACCGCTTGAAGCAACAGCAACAGGATCATAAACAACAGTAAGTGGGTGAGACCATTTTTGTTTGTATTGTGAAATTTTAGCTGCAATAAATTCTACTTGCTCAATATTGGCTAATAAACCTATTTTAATAACTGTAGGTAATTTATCTTGTTCAAGGGCAAACAGTTGTGCACTAAGCACATCAATACTGACAGCGTTTATGCTCATCACACCAAGCGTATTTTGCCCTGTTAATGCAGTAATTACTGTTGCTGCATGTACATC
>WFQC01000045.1 GCA_015487235.1 Alteromonadaceae bacterium | reverse complement strand
GTGATACCGATATCGCCACCGATATGTGAAAAAGCTGTCCAAGTGCCCATACCTGAATTAGCCGCACCTGCTGCGGGAAAGCTCTCGCCACGATAAAACTCGATACCCGACTGCCAATATAATGCTGTAGGAGCTAACCAAGTAACTTGTACGCCGTCATCGCTTAATTTACCGCCTAAAAAGGCTTCATAGGGGAGTGGGCGGTTAGCAAAATCATCAGTATGGCTATGCTTATTATTTAAATAACCTATGTCTGAAAAAAAGCGCCCTGCTTTTACACTAAAACCATTATCTAATGCTAATGTTTGAATATAAGCTTCTTCTACCTCAACTCCATCAGCAAAAGCGAGTGTGGCGCTGGCATAAAACTTATCATCTACATTGGCTTTTAAGTTGAGTTCTGACTCGCCAATTTGAAAGCCTTGCTCTCCAGAACCTATTTCTTCAGCAGGGAAAAAACCAGGTAATTGAAAATTAAAACGGTCGTTATAATTAACCCAACGTCCATTTAAAATAAGACCAATACCTGGATTAAAGGTGTTAGCGGCTTTTTGATTGCCTTGTTGAGAAATATCTATAGCTAAAGTTTCTATCTCTTCTTGCGTTTCTTCGCTGGTTTCTTCTAATTCTGCTAGCTTTTCTTCAAGCTGCGTCATTTTTTGTTGATACTCACTTTTAAGTTGTAGTAGTTCGTTTTTTAATTTTGTTAAATCATTTTCTTGTGCAGTGTTTGCAGCCACTACTTGGCTAACAAATAAACTTATTACTAACAAATAGCTGATTTTGTTAAACTTCATCATTGTTACTCGCGGTTATGTTTATAAGTACACACGTTGATCTATGGTGGTATTAAACCATTGGAATAATGTGCACATATCATTCTTTTTTAGGTTATTAACGTTAGGTTTTACGTTCAGATAAACGTACAAAGTAAAGCTCGTTTATTACGGTAATAGCTTTATTAACTATTTATACGGAAACTCCGATAGCAGAAAATGGCTATGAAAATAACGTTAATATGTCTTACATTTTATTAGTATTGGATTAAAAAAAATTAATAAGAAACTGTTGGTGGGCCACGGTTATAGAAGGTTGTCGGAGGTTGTTTTGCTAAACTAAAGAAGGGTACATCAATTACAACTTGCTGTTGCGTATTAACGGCTAAATGGAATGGATTAGTACCAATAAACGGCGTATGATTAAAACTGCTTACACATAATTGGCATTGAATATCTGTTGTTAAAACATGCTGTTGCGTATGAACAATGCTAACACTGAGTATAAAAAGCCATATTATCAACAATAATGACCATAGCCAGCGATTATGCGCTAGTTGTCTTATATTGTGGTAAGTTAACTTTATCATGAATACAGCCATTTTATTGAAAAATAATAATATTAATTACTACAGGTGTAATGTTATATTATAACAATAATATCATAAAACACTTTAATCATTATGCGCAAGTTTGTTAGCGATAAAAAGCACAGTTATTAAGGTAAATGGGTTTATGCTTTGTGTAAAAATAAGTGCTATTTGTGTTTTTATACACAGTTACATTCATGTGGTGTGAGTAAAAGTTTTCGTTTTAGTTTTAAGAGTATTGACCATTAATTCTAATAAATAAATGTTCAGTTATTTATTAGGGTTACTATTAATAGTTAAGCATAAGGTTTATGAAAAATAACATGCAAACAAAAGTAAGAACTATTGGCTTATTGGGAGCCATTGCCATTGGGGTAGGTGGCATGGTCGGCGGTGGAATTTTTGCTGTGTTAGGTGAAGCTGTTTCACTTGCTCATGGTGCTACTGCTATTGCTTTTTTACTCGCAGGTTTAGTGGCTTTACTTACATCATACTCTTATGCCAAGCTGTCGGTTCGCTTTCAGCAAAGTGGCGGTACTGTTGTTTTTATTGATCAGGCATTTGGTCATAACTTACTCTCTGGCAGTATTAACTTAATGTTATGGCTAAGCTATTTAGTGACTATTTCTTTGTATGCCACCGCTTTTGCCTCTTATGGTGAAACTTTTTTTACGCAAACAAGTGCATTAACTAAACATATTTTGATCAGTGTCGCCATTTTGTTACCTTGGTTAATTAATTTAGTTAGTGCTTCTTTTGTCAGTAAATCTGAATTTATTATTGTGTTAATTAAGGTGTCTTTATTGATCTTAATTATTATTTCTGGGCTGTTCTATGTTGATAGTGAAAACCTTTCTTCAACAAAGTGGGGGGCGCCAATAACTATTGTTGCGGCAGGTATGATTATTTTTGTTGCTTATGAAGGCTTTGAGCTTATTGCTAATGCCGCTGAAGATGTTAAAAATCCTACTGTTAATTTGCCTAGAGCTTTTTATGCCGCAGTACTTTTTGTTATTTTATTATATGTACTTATTTCTGTTGTTACTGTTGGTGCGGTAGCTGAAAACCAGCTTATGCAAGCAAAAGACTATGCCTTAGCTTTAGCCGCTAAACCTGCTTTAGGGCAAGTTGGTTTTACCATTGTTGCTATAGCCGCGTTACTTTCTACATTCTCGGCAATCAATGCGACGATCTATGGTAATGCAAGGTTAGGTTTTTATTTAGCTAAAAAAGGTGAATTACCTGATACATTAGAAAAAACTAAACGTAACATTCCTATTGATGGCGTAATTATTACCTCTGTTTTTAGTTTGTTAATCGCTAATTCGATAGAGTTAACTGAAATTGCTATTATTGGTAGTGCGGGCTTTTTACTTATTTTTACCATGGTAAATTTAAGTGCTTTTAAATTGGCTAACACGATAAAAGCTTATCGTGTTATAACCGGAAGCGCCTTTTTAGCTAGCTTTTCAGCATTAGTGACCCTGCTAATTCATACTCATCACACCAATGAAAACGCTGTTGAAGTTTTTTTAGCCTTTATTGCTTTTTCAATTATCTTTGAGTTTATTTATGGCGTTTTTGTTCGAGGTCATTTATTCCGTCGTCAATATCAAAAAACGCCTTAATATTATGAGTTATGCTAAATTAATTATTTCTGCAACTTGCCAGAATGTCGTCATCTTGCTGGTAAGCTGATGTTTTGATATTGGTTAAATCAAGTAAAGTAGAAAATATATTGTCATGGCTGTAAACGTCTTTTTTAGCTTTTTCACGTAAACATTGTAGATCAATACTGCTGTCATTGGCTGTTGCCCAATATAACATGGGTACAGCTATTTGTTCATCAGGGGCGAAAGCATAAGGAAAGCCATGTAAATAAGCGCCATTTTCACCCAAAGATTCGCCATGGTCCGAAATATATAACATACTAGCTTGTATGTTTTGAGGCTGTTCTTTTAGTAATGCAATTATTTTAGCTAAAACATAGTCGGTATAAGCAATAGTATTATCATAAGTATTGATCAGTTGCTCTTGCGTACAATTTTGAATATCACTGCGAGGACAGTCGGGTTGAAATTTAGCTAATTTTTTCGGGTAACGACGATAATAGGTTGGCCCATGAGAACCAATCATATGTAAAACGATCAAGGTGTTTTTTGCGTGTAAATTATTGAGTTTTTTATTTAATTCAGGTATTAAAACTTCATCAAAACAATAGTCACCGTCACAAAGTGGATGACTTTTATCTGTTGGAATTTCAATTGTTTCTATTCGCTTGCAAACCCCTTTACAGCCACTATTATTATCTATCCATAGCACGTCAGCGCCAGCAAGTTTGGCAATATCTAAGAAGTTTTGTTGGTGATCAGCCAACTTTTTATCAAAATTTTCACGTTTTTGTGCTGAAAATAAACAAGGCACCGACACTGCTGTTGCGGTGCCACAAGAGGTTACCTGTTGAAAATAGATAGGATCAAATGCTTTGGTATACGCATTAGTTTCACGTTCGTAACCATTATAACTAAAGTTCATTGCCCGAGCTGTTTCACCAATCACTAACACAGTAACTTTAGCGTTGTTGCCTTGAGTTTTTAAAGTAGGAGCTTTGTCTAAAATCTTAAAAACTAACGGTTCACTAAAATATTTATCGCGAATTACTTTATAGCTACTGTCGATAAATTGAATCGGTATGATATAGCGTTTTAATTCTTTATTATTACGCCCAAAGGCTGCGTAATTTGAATAAAATAAAAAGGCAATAAGTAAAAATACAATTAAAGCGGCGACAATAAGCTTAACGCGTAATAAAACCTCTTTAAGGGGTGAATGAAATTTAATATTAACTAAAGCGATCAGCGTAGCGGGTAATACCCCAAAAACAATGAAAAAGATAACTGCATATATATTTAAATAGGCAAAGGCTTCAGCATTGTCGGTTTCAACCACATTAACCATCATTGAATAATCAAAAACAACGCCGTACTCAGAGGTTGCATAAAAAACTAATGCCGAAACAATAGTGAGTATAATAAAAGCGGGTTTTATAAGATATTTTATTGAAAATAAAGAGAATACAATAACGAGTAAACTCATCAGCAAAAAAGGTACAGAGATCATAAAAGCAATATTATGCTGTTCTAACTGCATAATACGCTCAAAAGCTAGCGCCCAAAAAGGTTCATTAAGTACAACAACAAAGTAAAAACTGATCAGTAAAATTAATTGGTTTACCGTGATTGATTTTGCAGCAAAAAAGTTTTTTATTTTAGTAATCATATACAACTCAAATTAAAATGATTGTTTAGCTTGAAGTCTTAATTCAAAGCCATTTATTTGTGAATTTTGGGAAAAGGGCTTGGCAAGGTCAATATGTATTACTCTACTTTTGCCTACGGCATGGGCTGAGTATATTCTTGCGCCTATTCCAAGTGAATGAACCCAGCCTTGGTCAATATTGGTTTTTGCAATACCGCCACTGATCTTACCATTATCAATAAATAAAGCACCTGCTAGTTCAAAAAGCTTAAACACGTTAATATGAGGGTAATAACGTAACTCATTGGTAAATTTTACACTATTATTGCCATGAAGGTATTGTAAGGGGAAACCTCGTAATCCAGAGTCGCCACCAAGTGTAATGGGTTGATCTAAATACTGGTTTTGGCTAAAAACATTAGTGTTATTAAAATAATATCCCCATTTTTTTGAAAAGCGGTAAAAGAACTCTGTATTGGTTTTAACAACATAACGATTTTCTTGCTGATCATAAATATCACCAGAAAAAGCAAAATCAAACAGCAACAGTGCATTGTTATTTAAGGCGAAACCTTTGCTTATATTAGCTTGCCATAACGCCCAAGCCGAATTGTTTTTCTTGCCATCGGCTACTCCTAATTGTGCTTTTACATGCCAACCAAAATTAAAATCTTCTATTTGAGTAATAAGATGAATATTAGTGAGTTCTCTAAAGTCTTGTTCGGTAAATTCAAATCCCATCCACGGGTAGGTGAAGTTACGATCTCTTGGTAAAAGCTCAGGTTGTGAAAGGTAATTTTCAGCGCTAGAAAAATGATTAAAATCTCGAGTAGCCCCTAAGCTATATCTTAGGTTGTATTTTTTAGTATTAAAATTAAGCCAAGAAAAACTCAGCGTTTTATAGTCTATTTCGTGTTTGTATGTGGTTAAGTCTTCCCCATTTTGAAAAATAGTGTCATTTCTTATTTCATCGTCAAAGCCAATGTTGTAGGCATAAGGCGTGTAAAAACTAGCAAAAATCTTAGTTAAAAATAAGGCTTTTTGTCTGCCATCATCATTTTTTGAAAAGCGTAAGCTAAGTTCAGTATTTTGCTTTTGAAATAAAGGTATTTGGGTATCAAATTTATAGCCTGAACGTTGTGAATTAGTAAAAGACTCTATTTCGGCATCAATACCTAAACCAAATAAGTTTCTGTCTTTTATGCCAACACTGTATGTATTTACGCCACCTTTGCGACCAAAGCTTACCGTGGGCATTAAAGACCAATTATCCCACGTTTCTACCTTAATGTTTTTACCTGATGCATCGGCTGATACTTTTGCATCGCGTAAATACTTGCGACTGCGTAAATGACGCTCTAATTCAGCAAGATCTTGATCTGTTTTCTCACATTTTTCGAGAAAAAAAGCGGCTTCATTTTCAAGCGTGATTTTTTTGGTAGTAATGTGTAATAAGTTAGCCCAGTGATGCAAGAACAATACATCATCACCTTTTTCATCAAAAATAGTATTAGGGTGAAAAGTTACTGTATGTTTATTGCAACCACAGCCTGTTTCATTATCTTGAGGAGCAGCATTTGTAGACGTTACAAAGCTCATATTAATAAAAATTAAGCTGATAATTACGCTTTGGCGTATGTTTATAGACATAAAATTACGGTTAACGTCTTGTTTAAAAATAACATTTAAGTATGAGACCTATCATTATCTTAGCTAAACCTTAAGGAATACTTAAGCATAAAGTAATTTTGATTAAAAAAATACTAGATCGTGTTAAGCTTTGTTTAATTTGAAAATAGTATAATCGCGAGCCTTCTTTGTTTTCATTGTTCATTCAGAGCAAGCGGCGCTAATAGCTAATAATGGTTAGCACACTAGGAAAACTACTTTTTTCTGATCTAGGTTAAAGCTGAACAGCTAGAAATAGGCTATTTTAACGAGATGCTTTTCTACTTTTTTGTTAAATTGTGACTATACAACAAGCACGTACTTTAACGCGTAGTGCCTTCTTTCTTTTATTTTTATTGGCACCTTTACTTGATATTTTTCGTTTTGATCTAACGTTAGGGCACTTTATTTTATTTGGCCAAGCATGGACACTGGATATTAGTGATATTTTAGCAGGTGATAGTGTTGATGCTGCAATACGTATTTTTACACGTATGTTGTTACCACTAATCGCTTTTATTGCAATAACCATGCTACTGATATGGAAATATGGTCGTATATACTGTGGCTGGCTTTGCCCTCATTTTTCTGTAGTAGAAATGTTTAATACACTCATGCTTAAACAGTTAAATCGAGTCACTGTATGGGAAAAACCTTTTAAGCCGAGTCAAGGTATTTATCCCAAAATTATTGTTGCCTTACCGAGTATATTAATGGCTTTTGTTTGGGCAGTAGGTTTACTAAGTTATTTATTACCACCTAAACCTTTATTAAATGATCTTATTCAGGCTAATTTAAGCTTTGGTGCAACACTGTTCATTAGTGTCGCCACGTTAATTTTTTCCTTTGATTTTATTTTTACTCGCCATGTTTTTTGTAAATACGGTTGTGCTTTAGGCTTATTTCAAAGCTTAATTTGGATGGCAAATAAGCGAGCTATGGTGATAAAATTTGATCGCCAACGCGCAAAAATTTGTCGTAGCTGTAGTGCTAATACGCCAGATAAACCTTGCGATGCTGCCTGCCCAATGCGTTTGCCTACACGCAATATGAAGCGAGCTAAGTTTACGTGTACTCAATGTGGACAATGCATCGCTGCTTGTTCTAAAGTACAACAACATAACCCGCAAGGAAGTTTGCTTCATTGGGTCAGTGGTGAGCAAGCTGTTGAAGTTGACCGCCCTGCAAATATTATTGCGACCAAAGAAATCAAATAAAGGATAAGATGATGAAATTAATTACTTTAATAATATTATGGTTAAATATACATAGCGTTTTTGCGCAAGAAGTTATTGTTGAAATTTATAAGAAAAAATTTATTCCAGCGCAAATAACCATAGCTAAAGGTGATACAGTGATATGGAAAAATATAGAAAAACGGCAATATCACAACGTCTGGTTTAAACAGTTTTTCACAGAAGAGCCTGACTATTTATTTCCTGGAGATAGCTATCGTTATACTTTTGATCAACTTGGTGAGTTTCCGTATGAGTGTGGCCCGCACCCTAAAATGCAAGGTATTGTTAAGGTTGTTAATAGCAAGGTTAAGTGAATGACCTTACTTGAAAAAATAGAGTTGATCAGTATCAAACAACCTTAATATCTTCGTTGCAGAAAGATGCTTATCTCGTTATTGTTAAGCCATATTTTAGCTTTATAGGCAAACTTTATGGCTACGGTCAATCTTGACATCTCTCAAAAAAACAGCTTATTTTATCAACCACAAGGTAACGAAGTTACGCTGTTTGAATATGCACATCAACACCAATTACCTGTCTTAATAAAAGGGCCTACAGGGTGCGGAAAAACGCGCTTTATTGCTTATATGGCAGAAAAACTTAATGTGCCTCTTTACACGGTTTCATGTCATGATGATTTAACCGCTGCTGATCTTGTTGGTCGACATTTAATTGGCCCTAACGGTACTTATTGGCAAGATGGTCCGCTAACCAAAGCAGTTCGAGAAGGGGGAATTTGCTATTTAGATGAAGTTGTTGAGGCGCGTAAAGATACTACGGTTGTAATTCATCCGTTAGCGGATGATCGTCGTATTCTACCTTTAGAACGCACGGGCGAATTACTTGAAGCGGCTCCGGGTTTTATGTTGGTTGTTTCATATAATCCTGGCTATCAAAATATTCTAAAAGGTATGAAACCAAGCACACGCCAACGTTTTATTGGTTTACGTTTTGATTATCCAGACAAAGCCTTAGAGCAAGAAATTATTGTCAAAGAAGCAAAAACCGATGAGCATTTAGCTTATAAATTAGTTGAATTAGCACAAGCTTTAAGGCGTTTAGAGCACCATGATCTTGAAGAGGTTGCTTCAACACGTTTATTGATTTATGCCGCCAAAATGATCCACAGTGGTATGAATGCGCTTGATGCTTGTCGCTGTTGTTTAGCTGAACCATTGTCAGATGACTTGGAAACAGTTAATGCCTTAATGGATGTGGCAAAAGTTTATTTTGATGAATAATGCGTCTAATAAAGCGGCTCATATTGTGACTGATATGGAAGTTACTGTTAAGGCCGAAACTCTTACGCTTAGCCAAGAAAAAAAACTACCTGGTGATATGGCGATGTGGTTTTTTATTCTAGCCGAATTAAGTGTCTTTGCGCTTTTCTTTATCGGTTTTGCTGTTGCCGAACATTTAAACGAAGCCATGTTTATGCAAGGTAAAGCGCAATTACATAAAATTGCAGGGCTGATTAATACGCTTGCTTTAATCACCAGCAGTTTTGTTGTGGCACTCGCTTTACAAGCATTACATCAAGGTAAGGAAAAAGTAGCTGCATGGCGACTTATTTATGCTTTAGTTATTGCAAGTATCTACATCGTTACTAAGTTATGGGAATATCAAGTGTTGTTTGAACAAGGCATTGATATTGAAACCAATACCTTTTTTACCTTGTATTTCTTAATTACTGCCTTTCATTTCATGCACATTTTATTGGGCATGGTTATTTTAGCTTACATGGCTAAACAAGCTTTTCAGGGGGCTTATCTACAAAATAAGCGTGTTTCAGGTTTTGAAGCTGGAGCAAGTTATTGGCACATGGTTGATATGTTATGGATTATTTTGTTTCCATTAATTTATATTATTTAATATCTTTGGGGGTATGTTTTTGCAACAAACGCCGCGATAAAAACGCTTTTAGGTTGAACAAAATTCAAACTCGAAAGGTCATATACATGCCCTACTATTTAAGGTGAACTTATGCAAAAAATAACGACAAAACATATTATTGCAAGCTGGTTATGGCTTTTATTACTTACTTTTTTGTCGGTAACTTTAGGTAAGTTAGCACTTCATAATAGTCTCTTTATTGTGGCAATATTATTTATTGTGACGCTAAAAGGGCAGCAGATCATTGATATTTTTATGGAGCTTAAATTTGCCCCGAATAAATGGCGTTTTTTAGTGATAAGTTATATTGTTATTGTACCTTTGTTGATTGCCTTGATTTATATTTGGTAAATACGAGTGCGAAAGATCAACATTCCCCAACAAAGTAGGGGAGAGCTATTTGCTATATTAAGAGGTTGAATATGAAACAACAATTAGTAAAAAACACTAAACTTGCTGTTATTTATCAATCACTTTATTTAGCTAATCTGTTATTACTGCCCGCATTATCTTTTTTGACTTTACTTTATTTTCTCTTCAATAAAAATAAACAACCTCGCTGGGCGGTTATTCATTTATATCGTGCTATTCAGCTTTCCATTTTAGCGGGTATTTGTATCGTTATTATTCCTTTCTTAGTTATTTGGTTATCGCCAGAATTTGAAGCCTCTTTAATGGTTATGCTGCTTTATTTTGTTACCTTACATGCAGGTTTTGTGTTAATCGGTATGCTTAATTTATCGCGCGCTATGGCACGAAAGCTTCCGTTATTTTGATATAGCTCAATATTCATTACATTATTGTTACATTTTGACACACAAATAGAAAAACTTGATTTCCATCAAAGTGTTGTTTCCCTGATCTAATATTATCAACTTGCTTTATTACTGTTTAATAATAAGGGAAACGTCATGTCAGAAAGCTTTACTAAAGGTATGGCAAGGAATATTTATTATGGGGGAGCCGTGTTCTTCTTTTTAATATTTCTTGGTTTAACCTTTCATACAACAAAAGAAATGCCCAAACGGGATCATCGCCACAATATCACTGAAGCGGTTGAACGCGGTAAAGCGCTTTGGGAAGAAAATAACTGTATTGGTTGTCATACGCTGATCGGTGAAGGTGCATACTTTGCGCCTGAATTGGGAAATGTTTATATTCGTCGTGGAGGCGAAGCTGGATTTAAAGCCTTTTTCAATGGCTGGATGAAAGCCCAACCTTTGAATATTCCTGGTCGTCGTCAAATGCCTCAATTTCACCTAACTGATCAAGAAATTGATGATTTAGCTGAATTCTTGAAGTGGACTTCAGAACTTAATACCAATAATTGGCCACCAAACATAGAAGGGTAACGTTGATGAATACTTTAAAATATCAATCACAAGCGGTAGCAAAACCCTACTTTGTTTTTGCTATGATCTTGTTTGTCGGCCAAATACTCTTTGGTTTATTAATGGGATTACAATATGTTGTCGGCGATATTGTTGGCACCTTGATCCCGTTCAATGTTGCACGTATGGTGCATACTAACCTCTTGATCGTATGGTTATTATTCGGTTTTATGGGGGCTGCTTATTACTTAGTACCCGAAGAAGCTGAAACTGAACTTTATAGCCCTAAATTAGCCATTGCACTGTTTTGGATTTTTGCAGCAGCAGGTGTGGCGACTATTTTGGGTTATTTATTAGTGCCTTATGCAACATTAGCTGAATATACTTTAAATAATCTATGGCCAACAATGGGGCGCGAATTTTTAGAGCAGCCCACTATTACTAAAATAGGTATTGTTGTGGTTGCATTAGGCTTTTTATTTAACCTTGGTATGACCATTTTAAAAGGCCGTAAAACCGCCATTAACATGGTGTTAATTACAGGTTTAATCGGTTTAGCGGTATTTTTCTTATTTGCTTTTTATAACCCCTCTAACCTAGCACTTGATAAATACTTCTGGTGGTTTGTAGTTCACTTATGGGTTGAAGGTGTATGGGAATTAATCATGGGCGCAATTTTAGCTTATGTATTAATTAAAGTTACCGGTGTTGACCGTGAAGTTATCGAAAAATGGCTATATGTAATTGTAGCAATGGCATTAATTACCGGTATTTTAGGTACAGGACACCATTTCTACTGGTTAATGACTCCTGAATATTGGCAGTGGATTGGTTCAATTTTCTCAGCAATGGAGCCACTACCATTTTTTGCTATGGTGTTATATGCCTTTAACATGGTTAATCGTCGTCGTCGTGAACATCCTAATAAAGCCGCTACTTTATGGGCATTAGGAACCGCAGTTATGGCATTTTTAGGTGCAGGTGTTTGGGGCTTCTTACATACCTTATCTTTTGTTAACTACTATACTCATGGTTCTCAAATTACCGCAGCGCATGGACATATGGCTTTTTATGGTGCTTATGCGATGATTGTAATGACTATTATTTCTTATGCTATGCCAAAAATTAGAGGCATTGGTGAAGCAAATTGCAACAAAGCACAAGTGTGGGAAATGTGGGGCTTTTGGTTAATGACAGTCGGTATGGTCTTTATCACCTTGTTCTTAACAGGTGCGGGTGTACTACAAGTTTGGTTACAACGTTTACCTGAAGGTGGTGAAGCCTTGAGCTTTATGGCAACACAAGAAAAACTGGCTATATTTTACTGGTTGCGTGAAGGCGCGGGTGTGGTATTTTTCTTAGGGTTAGTAGCTTACTTATATAGCTTCTTTGTTAAAGAAAAAACAGCTTAAAGCTTGTACCCATTAACATAATAAAGTAACTGTTTATGTTAATGAGGGTTAGTTAGCTATAAAATGATAAAGCCGTGATATTTATCGCGGCTTTTTTTTAGAGTATTTACCTTTGAGTAATACCTATTTGATTAATTTTAGCTGAGTTGAAAAGCGCTAAATTAAAATGTGTTGATGTAATTTTATATAAAGGAAACAGCATGAAAACGCCAAGCCAACAAAGTGAACAACAGTTATTGGAGAATTATCCTGTAGTTCATCGTGAAAAAAGACATTTCTTACAAAAAATAGCTAAAGTTTTTAGCATAATTACCTTAATTGTTGCATTTGTTTCAGCAGGTTATTTATTTACATTAAATGACGAAACTGAAAAAGCATTAAAAGCAGGGGTAGGCGCTATTGCTTTTTTCTGCTTTACTATCGGGTTGGTATTACATGCCATTGCCTCTGCTAGCTTACCTAATTTACAAATAAACTCGAAATCGTCAGAAAGTACCGCTAAAACAAAATAATAAGCTACACTGAAAAATAAAGAGATAAAAAGACGTAAACGTGTTGAGGTGCTAGCATATGACAGTGATTTCAAGGGATATGACCAAACAAGAAAAATTTGCCGCCATGGGTGGTCGCGAAAGCTTAATTGCTATTAATAAAGTTTTCTACGATAAAATATATAAGCACCCATGGTTAAAACTTTATTTTGAAGCCATTCCCCAAGCTCATATTGAAATACAACAAGTTGATTTTATGCAAAAAGTGTTAGGTGGTGAAAATATTTATGTGGGTAAATCGCCAAGCATTGCTCATGATCATATGTTTATTACTGATGAGTTATTTGAAGTGCGTAAGCAACTGTTATGTGAGGCTTTTGCTGAAACAAATGCTCACCCTGAGTTAGTCGAAAAATGGCTAGCGCTTGATGAATCTTTTCGTCGACACATTATTAAAACCTCTCCTGATGAATGTAAACCGCGCTTTAAAACAGATCCTATTTTAAATTTTCCAAACCCTGAAAATTATTGATATAAATCACAATAAAAATATTAATTATCGTTATGATATATATCTATTTTTTGCAATGGTTGTGAGTTGTGATGGAAGAGTGGGTTGGTGGTCTTTGGCATAAATATATTACCCGAAAAGCCAATACTGATTTTATTGAGGCTAAGGTTGAGTTTGCTCAAGTAAGTAAATCTGTTGGTGTGCTCTTTCGGGCATTAGGGGGTAATAGTGTTAAGCGAATTGAAGCAGCCAGTGCTCAAGATTACCTTGTTAGACGTACTTTTTTGCAGAAAATTTCAGGTAGCAATCAACAGGTTAGCCTTGCTTGGCAAGATGAAGAAAGTTTGCGTTTACCTGAGTCGCTTGCAGTTTTTCCCGATGAAAGCTTAAACCGAGATCTTTACCTTTGGCTTGCTATTTTAGCGGCACAACACCATGAAAAATTTAATCACTGGGCACAAGATAACCAAGCGTTAGTGTTAACCGTGTTAAAAAAATACCCTTCATTAAAAAAACGCTATTATCGGTTAGCAAAAGCTTTTGTTGCACAACGAACCCGCTTTGAGCATCTACCTAGTGAAGAACGATTAATGGAAGAAGCGATTGTTCAAGCTATATTAACCCCAGGTTCAGTGAAAGAATTTCCTACCGTTAATTATGCCCCTCAAGCGGTTTATTTATGGTTATATCCATCGGCTCATGTTGATCCTTTAGTTTTGCCTGAGCAAGAAAATTTACTGAATGAGCAAGCGCAAGAAAATAAAAAAACGGCAAAGAAAAAAAGTAATAGCAGTCGTAAAAAAGCAGAGCGTGTTGACTCAGGTAACGAAAAAGATGGCATGATGATATTTCGTTTAGAAAGCCTATTCTCATGGAGTGAATTTGCCAAAATGGATAGAGGCATTGATGACAGTGACGAAGATGAAGAAGAAAATCAGCGAGTAGCCGAAGATCTTGACAAAATTACACTCGCTCAACAACAAGAACAGAAAAGTGCACGCATTAAAATCGACCTTGATTTACCTTCAGCTTCTGAAGATGATATTCCGCTGGGAGAGGGCATAAAACTTCCTGAGTGGGATTATCGCAAACAGCTATTACAAGCCGATCGCTGCTTATTGCAACCAATGTTACCTAAAAATGCATTACCAAAACCTTTACCGATAAATTTGCAAAAACAAGCTAAGTCTATACAAGCTCAATTTGAGCAATTACGCAGTGTACGTTATTGGTTAAAAGGTCAAGTTCAAGGTGAAGAATTAGATTTAAATGCTTGGCTTGACCATCATATTGAAAGTCAAATTGCTCCGACAGCCGAAAAAGGCTTATACCAGAGTTATCGTGGTAATCATCGTGATTTATCATGTTTATTACTTGCTGATCTGTCTATGTCGACCGATGCGCATATTGATGATAATAACCGTGTTATTGATGTTGTTCGTGACAGTATGTTGCTATTTGGTGAAGCATTACATGCTGTTGGTGATAATTTTGCCATGTATGGCTTTTCATCTGTTCGGCGTAACCATATACGTTTTAGCGTATTAAAAAACTTTAAAGAGAAGTATGACAATACAGTGCGAGGGCGAATTCAAGCAATACGTCCAGGTTTTTATACACGCATGGGAGCGGCAATTCGCCAAGCAAGCAAGGTATTAAGTGAACAGCAATCTAGCCAAAAACTCCTGTTAATTTTAACCGATGGAAAACCCAATGATATTGATCATTACGAAGGACGTTTTGGTATTGAAGATACTCATCAAGCCATTATTGAGGCTAATAAACTCGGTATAAGACCGTTTTGTATTACCGTTGATCAACAAGCCGAAGACTATCTGCCTTATTTATTTGGTAGTCGAGACTTTACGGTAATTTTACATCCAGCACAGTTACCGATACGGCTACCGCAGTTGTATCATCAGCTGACTAGCCATTAAGTGATAGAGGCAAAAAATGTCGACAGAAAAAACACCTTGTTTATATTGTCAAACCCCTAACGACAGTCATAATGAAAAATGTAGCCATTGCGGAATGCCATTGGCAAAGTATCATCCGAAAAAAGCCAAAATAAGTTTTTTTGTGAAAGCGTTCTGGGCAATCGTCATTTTTTGTATTGTAATGATTATTTATTTGCCCAGATAAAGAGAATTACCGCTTAAAGATTAATTATTCTGCTTCGTAGCTGATAGGATCATGGGCATTGTTATCGCGAAAGGCTTCTAAGCGTTCTTGGCAAGCCCCACATTTGCCACAAGCTTTTTCGCGGCCATTATAGCATGTCCACGTATTGCTATAATCTAAACCCATTGATAAACCGTCAGCTAAAATAGCTGTTTTATCAACATGTAAATAAGGGCTAAAAATTTCAACGGCATCGTAATTGGCAATTAAACACACATCGTTCATTTTTTTGACAAATTCAGGGCGGCAATCAGGGTAAATAGCATGATCACCAGAGTGCGCGCCATAGTAAACTTGTCCAGCACCTACTGAAACAGCATAGGCAACCGCTAATGAGAGTAAGATCATATTGCGGTTTGGTACTATAGTTGACTTCATGTTTTCAGCTTCATAATGACCTTCAGGAATATCAATATCATCGGTGAGTGATGACCCTGCTAATAATTGATTAATAGCTGAAATATCAATGACTTTATGATGAACATTGAGTTGTTGACAAACCTGACTGGCACACGCTAATTCTTTAACATGTCGTTGACCATAATCAAACGATAACGCATACACTTCTTTACCGTCTTTTAAGGCACGATTTAATACGGTAAAAGAGTCCATACCACCTGAATATATTACTACTACTTTTTCTGCCATTTATGTCACTTTATTTTGCTAATCAATGAAATAACATTCAGAAGGTTAACTGCCTTACATGAATTAAGTGATTAACCCATCTGAATATTGAGTAAATATTCACCACTGTTGTGTGAATAACGATATTGTAAAAATTGGCGGCGATTTTACTCGATTTGCAAACTAATACCAATTAAAATAGCTAATTCAGCCAGACAAAAAGTAAATATTTTCCTATGAGTGCCTGTTATAAAATTAATGAGTTATTTGAAACGATCCAAGGTGAAGGCTCATTTACCGGTCAACCGGCTATTTTTATTCGTTTACAAGGTTGCCCTGTCGGTTGCTCATGGTGTGATACCAAGCACACATGGGAGATCGAAGAAAATGCACAAATAATTGTGCAACAACTGCTTAATAAAAAACAAGAATCATCACAATGGGCTGCATTAAGTGTAGTTGATATTTTAGCCTTAATTAAAACGCAAGGTTTTCAAGCTAAACATATTGTGATCACCGGTGGTGAACCTTGTATGGTTGACTTAACACCACTTTGCCAAGCCCTTGAAGCACAAGGCTATAGCACACAAATAGAAACCTCGGGAACTTTTGAAGTTAAAACCACGGCAAGGTGTTGGGTAACGGTGTCGCCTAAAGTTAATATGAAAGGGGGCTATAAAATTTTAACGTCGGCCATGCAAAGAGCAAACGAAATAAAGCACCCCGTGGCAACAACGCAGCATATTGACGACTTAAAAATATTGCTGCACGATCATCAAATTAGCCAAACACCTATTTATGTTCAGCCGATCAGTCAAAAAAAGCGCGCTACAGAGTTGGCAATAAAAGCTTGTATTGAAAATAACTGGCGTTTATCAATTCAAGTACATAAATATATTGGTATTGAGTGATTATTTTATCTTTTATATATACTGTCATGCTGAATTTCTTTCAGCATTTAGTTAGTCAACGAGTTTAAAAACAATTTCAATCGTAACCCCTTCGGGATCATAGTGGTTGTGTGCTGTTATTGAGCCTTGATGATATTCAGCAATAAGGCGTGCAATAAATAAACCTAATCCTAAATGGGGTTGATCTTGTGTTTCTTGCGGACGTAAAGAAACCATTGACTCAAACAGTTTGTCCTGCATATTTTCAGGTAATAATGAGCCATTATTACTTACACTTAGTTGTATTGTCTTTTTCTCTTGGCTGAGCTTTATAGTGACGTGATCATCATGGCTAAATTCAACAGCATTGGCGATTATTTTGTCTAGTAGTTGAGCAATATGATCGGGTGAGCCAAATAAGTAGTATTGTTCATCTGTTTCATCAATAACTAAATTAAAGCAAATATGAGGATAAATTTGCTGATAGCCTTGTACACAACCCGACAATACCGCTTTTAAGTTGAATTTTTCTTTTTCAATACGTTGTAAAATTTGCTCTATACGTGTGGCTTCACTCATGTGGGTAATGATATGGTTAAGGCGGTTAATACCTGTTTGAGCCCGTTCAAGATAAGCATTAGCACTGTTAGGAAGTTGCTGTAAACTTAAATTTTCAAGCGATGTTCTTACAATAGCAATGGGTGTACGTAGCTCGTGTGATAGCCGTGATGACATATTTTCTAAATAATGGTTATATTGGCTTAAACGTTTAACCACACTGGCAAAACTGCGCGATAAATCGCCGATTTCATCTTTTGCTGTGGAAGGTATAACTTTACCTCGAATACGACCATGTTGGTCAATCGCTACTTCAGCTTGATTGCGTAATTTTCTGATACGATTAGAAATACGCGAGGCAAAAATAAAAAAGACCAAGGTACCTATCACTAAAATGGTTAAAATAGCGGTAAATAATTTTTCTAAAGCTCGGTTTCTTAAGGTACGAATACCGTTTGTTGTTTCTTCAACAATTACAGCACCATGTACTTGATTGTTAATATAAATAGGGTAGGCAGCCGAAAGTATAACGGCCTGTTGATCTTGGGTGAGTCGCCATTGTGATTTGGCTTTACCTTGTAGAGCACTTTGAATATGTTCTCCTTTTAATTTACTGGCGTCATAAATCTCATCAATAAAATCTTCAGGTGGTTTGGTTAGTACTTTATAATAAAGCGGGTGCAGCCAGTGTCGTTTTATATAAGCCCATAAACCTTGTTCTTTATTTTCTCTGATACTACGTTGCCATACACCATCGGCTTGTTTTATATCACCGGCACTGGCAAGTACGCGGCGGTGTTGATCTACCACCCAAATTCTTGAATGGCTATAACTCATTCCTTTAACAATACGTTCTATTTCAGGTGAGGGGACTAAAATAGTGCCTAAGCTATTTTCGTCACTTGGATCAGCAGAGCCTATGATCACTTCATTATTTTTACCGCGATAATCATGCACAGCAAAAGCTATTTTGTCACCAATTTCAGCTAAAGGAATACGTAGTTCAATATTATAACCAACAGCAGTTGCTAACCAATTACCTTGAATATGTTTAGCAATAACTGGAATATTATGCGCAATATTGGTTACGCGATACGCATCTAGCCAACCAGGTTTCTTATTGCTAATGATAAAGCGACTATAATTACCTTGTTGATTTATATAAGCTATTTCTAAAAAATCATTAGAAGTTATCGATAAGGTATTTTGTCCTCTGTATTTAACTTGATTATCAACCACTGCAAAAAACAAATATAAATATTTGTCATATTTACCGACGAGGGTAGTAAATTTAAGGTTTGAATTGTGGCTTATTTTTGCCGCTTTATGTTGCTGACGTAGATGTTTTCGATCATATAAATGAGCACGCTCTTCAACAAAAGGCCAGTCATTATTAAGACCATCAAGTTGTATTGCTTGTTTAAGTTGATAGCCGTATAAATCTTTACCTTGTTCTACAGAAGGCAAAAAACTGGCTTGATTATTAAACAGGTTAGGGCGTTCATGTAAAGCGGTGGCTAAAGCTCGGGCAGTACCCACTAAGGTTTGCTCTTGACCAAAGCGCAGGTATTTTTCCATTTCCCAAACATATTGGTAACCAAACCATGGAATAGTAAAGAGAAAACTGGAAAGCAGTAGTAGTTTACTTCGTAAGCCAAATTTAAATGACATTTTCTACTCTTTTGTTGAGCTAAGTATGATCAGCTTGCGGCAAATTCCAGCGATAGCCCATGCCATAAACGGTTTCAATGCAATCAAAGTGTTGATCAACCTTAAGAAATTTTTTGCGGATACGTTTAATATGTGAAGTGATGGTGCTGTCATCAACATAAATTTTTGACTCTTTCATTAATTGTTCACGACTTTTAACATGACCAATATGTTTGGCTAATGCATAAACCATCCAAAACTCTGTAATGGTTAAATCAATCGCCTGTTGCTGCCATAAAATAGTCATACGTTGGCTGTCTATGGTTAAAGCTCCCGCATTAAGCAAATGATCTTCTGTTTGCGGTTGTTTTAAGGCATCTTCACGACGAAAAAGAGCGGCAATACGAGCACTTAAATGCGGAAGACTAATGTCTTTAGTTAAATAGTCATCCGCGCCAATTCTAAGGCCTGAAACGGTATCAAAGTCGTTATCGCGGGCAGTTAAAAAAATAATAGGCAAAGTTTTAGATAATGAGCGCAACCACTGACACAAGGTAAAACCCCCATCATATTCTTGCTCTAAGCTAATATCTAAAATAACTAAATGAGGCAAATGCAATAAAAATGCTTGTGTTGCCGTTTCTCTATTAGCATAGGTTTGTACTTGATAGCCTTGATTACGCAGCACATCAGCATAATTTTCTCTAATTGCCGCCTCATCTTCAACAATAGCAATACGTTTAGTCATTCTCTTTAATCGATTGTTGTTCTCAATAATATGAGCGCACTATAACGAAAAAATTCACTAAATTCTGCAAATGTGTGAAATTGCCATTTTATTGCCACATTTGATCTTTGCTTTGCCTTTTTCTTGCCCTTAGGTTGACGTTTTTATTGTGTTTAATAACCCCTGTAAAAACAAACTTAATTGCGCTTTTTATTCAATGATGAAAAAGCACGATAAAAACAGAGGAATATATCATGAAAAAATCAGCTATTAGTGTAGTACTTATAACGTCATTAGCGTTAACCCCTAATATGGTGTTAGCAAAAGACGCGAGTAAAATTAGTCAACAACACCAAGAAGAACTCGGCTTTGGCGCAGGGGCAATTATCGGTGGTATTTTAGGTGGCCCTATTGGTGCTTTTATAACCGGACTAGCAGGCTCCTTACTGGTAAAAGATGCCAACGCTAAAGAAAATATTAAGGTATTAGCGCAAACACTAACACAACAAAAAGCGATGTCTGAACAAGAAATTGCGCAATATCAACAAAAATTGCAAGCCATAGAGCAAGAATTTCAACGAGAATTAATAGCTTTAGAGCAAAATTATCAAAAAGCCGATCAATTACAGGCTGAAAACTTATTAATGAGTTTACAGTTTTCTACAGGATCAAGTGACATAGCAGCGGTTTATCAAGAGCAGATAAAAGCGTTAGCATCATTACTTGAACAAAATCCTACTCTTAAGATCAATTTATCAGGCTATACCGACTTGCAAGGTAGCGAGTCACTTAACCAAAGCTTATCACAAGCGCGTGCTGATAAAGTAAAAGCAGCATTAATCGCCTATGGTGTTAACAGTAACCGAATAAAAACAATCGCTTACGGAGAAAGTGCTCCTGTAGTTGCTAAAGCAGATAATGAAGCTAGTTTTTACGATCGTCGTGTAGTCATTAAGCTTGAAAAAGATAGTAACCAAGTGGCTAAAAACTAGCGTTTAAATCGATTTATGTGCAAATAGGAGGTGATATTACTGAAAATTTTTTCAAATAATTACGGCTAAGTGCTGTTGTTTAACCATTAAGTAACAGCCTTGCTTTAATAACAACTTAAATGATTATTTCCCAATCAGTGATGGCTAACAAGTTGTTTGTTAGCCATTTTTAATGTTAATAATGAGTATAGCAAATGTTGTTTTTTTACGGCTTATAGCTGTGCTACTCTGAAGTCATTATTTAGGTCAAATGAGGAAATATTATGGAGATTATACTACCCGATTTGTGTGACCAATTCCCCGACGTTGAAGTGCTTGATTTAATTTTTAACAATTATGGTGGCAAACAGGCTTTTGGTGGTGAAGTTGTTACCGTTAAATGTTTTGAAGATAACTCAAAAGTAAAAGACTTAGTGGCTACAGAAGGGCACGGTAAAGTTATGGTTGTTGATGGTGGCGGTTCTCTGCGAGCAGCTTTATTAGGAGACATGTTGGCTGAAAAAGCTGTTAATAATGGCTGGCAAGGGCTCATTATTTATGGCTGCATTCGAGATATTGACATCATTCGCACATTAAACTTAGGAGTACAGGCGTTAAATATTCACCCACGTAAAACTGAAAAACGTGGTGCAGGAGAGGTTAATGTAACGCTTAATTTTGCTGGTGTTACTATTAAGCCTCACGATTATATTTATGCGGATAATAACGGTATTATTTTAAGCCATAAAAAATTAATTTAATACTTAGCTATTAGGATAAGTTGATGGACTTAACCCTTATTATCATTGTATTAGCAGTAATTACTGTGGTTGTTTTTGATTTTACCAATGGTTTTCATGACACCGCTAATATTATTGCCCCTATTATTGCTTCGCGGGCAATGACACCTATTCAGGCAGTATTTTTAGTCGCTTTTTTTGAATTTTTAGGGCCTATTTTTGGTGGAACCGCTGTTGCCAATACTTTAGGCAGTTTTATTTCATTAGAAGACTTTAGTGCATTAAGTGCTTTAACGGTGTTAATTTCAGGGTTAATCGCTGCGGTTAGTTGGAATTTAATTACGTGGAAATGGGGGATCCCGTCATCGTCATCGCATGCATTAGTGGGTGGACTTGTCGGTGCGGTGATGATTTCAGCAGGTAGTGATCACGTTATTTGGGGTTTTGAACAGTTATTAACTGGTGAGTTTACTGGAGTAACTAAGGTTATTATTGCTTTAATTTTTTCGCCTTTAATTGGTTTTTGGATAGGGTTCTTTTTGCAAAAAGTCATGATGTTGTTATTACGAGCAGCCAAACCATCAATAAATCACTCGTTGAAAAAAGGGCAAATTGTTACCGCAGCAGGGTTGGCTTTTTCTCACGGAACTAATGATGCACAAAAAAGTATGGGGGTTTTAACCTTAGTGCTTTTATTAGGTGGGCAAATAGCTGAATTTGCAGTGCCTTTTTGGGTGGTTTTATTATGCGCAACAGCGATCACTTTAGGGGTGATATTAGGCGGTTGGCGAATTGTTAAGACGTTAGGCTTTTCGATCTATAAAATTAGACCTATTCATGCGTTTAATACACAGGTAAGCGCAATAACCGTAATATTTTCTGCGTCAATGCTTGGTGCTCCAGTGTCAACGACGCATGTTGTCTCCTCTGCTATTATGGGAATAGGCTCAGCTGAACGCTACAAAGCGGTTAAATGGCAAAAGGCGAAAGAAATGTTGCAAACTTGGGTCGTTACAATACCGGCAACGGCTTTTATCGCTATGATGACATATTCTATAGTAAACTTTTTACGCTGATGAGGTGTTGAAAAACTTGTTTTTGCAGTACATCATCAGCCATTTATAAATAATTTAAAGAAATAAAGGTAACACTATGATTCAAAATCAAAAGAAATCTAATGTGATTCAAGGATTTTTTGATCGTATTTTTCCTAAGTCGCCTAATTTTTTTAAATTATTACATCAACAAAGTAGTCAAGTTTGTGTGGCGGTAGATAATTTACATGATTTTTTAAAAAATCCTGACGCTTCTGCTGATAATCAATTAAGTCAAAATGAGCATCAGGCAGATATTATTCGAATAAATAACCTACAGGCACTAAATCAAGCGTTTTCAACTTTTATAGACCGAGAAGATATTTATCGAGCCATTGATACCATGGATGCAATTGTAACCCATTGTAAAAACGCTTTTTATGAGGCAAATGCCATTGACGTTGTTCCTGATAATGCTTGTGCTGAAATGTTTGTTTACATACAACAAGGCGTAAAATCACTTGAACAGGGTTTTTTAGTGCTAGAAAAACACCCTGTAAAAGCTCAGTATCATGCGTTAAATGCTCGTCACGCCGACCGAAAAGTAGAGCATTATTACTATCAAGCACTAGGAAAATTATTTAAAAAACAAGATCATTTATATATTTTGAAAATGAAAGAATTTTACTTACATTTAAAGCATATTAGCAATCGAGTCAAAAATTGTGCAAACGTGTTAGAAGATATTATTGTAAAAACCAGTTAAATTTAAATATATCTGATGAAAGAACCGAATAATCGTAAAACTTATTCGGCTTTGTTAAGTAATATTAATAAATGATTAATATTTAGCTTGTGTTACCAAAAAATTGAGAATAGCGTTTGTTGTGTTTTCATCGGGTGGTGTTTTACCCATATTCAACATATTTGCCCGCATACGTTTAATAATGCTTGGCCACGCACTTTTAGGGTACTTTGCAGGGTTAGGAAGTGCATGGCATTGAGCACAAACTTGCTTAAATTTTTCTCCATTAGTTGAGTTTATTTTGGCTATTTCATCAATTGTCATGGCTTGTTGTGCATTTTGAGTGACATATTCAGTGATAAGAGCCAATTCTTTTTCTGTTGGTGCTTTAATATTCATCATCATCATATCTTGGCTCATCATTTTCATGCGCTTATTCATGCGTTCAATAACACTGGGCCATTGTGCAGAGGTATGTAAACCGGGTCCTGGAACACGGTGGCATTGTGAACAATATTTTATAAAGGTTTGTGCGCTTTGAGAATTTTTATTAGGTAATAACTGAGGATCAATACCTTGTGGCATCGCTGTTGTCGCGCAATCCATATTATTATCCATCATGTTGTTATACTGTTGATTAGCTCCATTTGCATCAAACATAACAAATATAGAGATAAGTAGTAAAAGGCTATAAATAATATTAGTCATGATTTAATTCCTCTTTCATTTTTAAGTAAGTTTCTTGGTCTATTTCTCCTTTGGCATAACGCTGTTTCAGTATTGTTAAAGCTTGTTCTTGTCCTTGCTCTGGTAAGGCTTTATCACCACTAACGAATTTCACGATATAAATGACGGCAGCAATAATGACCACCCAGAATAAAATCCATAAAAAGGGCATTTCCCAGCCCATATTCCAGTCACAAATAGTATTTGACATAATTATTTCCTATTATTTAATGTACATTAACGCAATAACCCGCTTATTAACTAACTAATAACTTTAGTAATAAAGCCATTTAGATGGGTTTTACATTGTTTAATGTGAAGGGTTGTATATGTTTTGGTGTAACTTAGTAAAAAGTACAATGAATGGTTTGGGAGGTTTACCGATAGGAGGGAATTTGAGAGAGTCATAGGATGTAGCAATTATCGTTATTATATTACTTACCTTCGATAATTTTTTGATTAGGGTTAATAAAACAATACAACTTATATTGATTGAAGCAATACATAATATTGTACAGTTTGAGGTTGATAAGTTATTGGAAGTCTCTATTTTGTAGTTTGTAATTTCTGTCACATGACATTCATCAGTCATCCAAGCAATATGGATAAATAACGTATTAAAACTAAGTAAAAATATCACTAAATAATATCTTGTTTTCATGTTATGTTTTTAACATTCGTAATCCACTACCAATAACAATAAATTCACTAATTTCATGGGCAAGTACCGCAAGAGGTAAAGTTAGTAGCCCACTGATGGCACCAACAATAAGCAAACTGATCACTAGAGCTGATAAAATTAAATTTTGTTGAATAACACGCCAATTACGATGACTAAATTGAATTAAATAAGGAAGGCGAGAGAGATCATCAGACATTAATGCTACATCAGCAGTTTCTAAAGCCACATCAGTACCAGCAGCACCCATTGCTATACCAACATGAGCAGCTGCTAAAGCTGGCGCATCATTAACACCATCACCAACCATGGCCGTAGCACCATATTGCTGCGTTAATATTTCTATTTGGTTTTTCTTGTCTTCGGGTTTTAATTCTGCATATACGTCATCAATACCAGCTTGCTTTGCAATTGCGTGTGCTGCGAGTTGATTATCACCGGTTAGCATCACTATTTTTTTTATGCCCGCAAGACGTAAATTGTGCACGGTGTCTCTAGCGTTGTCTCTTAAGGGATCAATAACAGCAATTAAAGCATAAAGTTGTTGTGCTGAGCCGAGTAAAATAACCGTGTTACCAATTTTTTGAAGCCTTGTTATTTCTGCCTTCAATGGGGTTATATCAACATTCATTTTGGCAAATAAAGAGGGACTACCAATATAGAATGTTTCAAGACTACCTTTTTCATTTATAATATTTCCTTTAGCTCCAGCTCCTGTTAACGATTGAAAATTCTCTATAGTCAAAAGTTGAAGTTGCTGTTTTTTGGCCTCTTGCGTAATAGCATTTGCTAAAGGATGCTGAGAGCGAGATTCTAACGTTGCAGCAATGCTTAATATTTGTTTTTCAGAGTAATTATTTAGCGTAATAATTTGGCTTATTTGAGGCTTTCCTTGTGTTAAGGTGCCTGTTTTGTCTAAAGTGATTACTTGTATTTTAGCTAAGTTTTCTAAATGTACCCCACCTTTAATTAGTATACCATTACGACTGGCGGTACCAATAGCGGCAACAAGCGTGATAGGAATTGAAATAACTAATGCACAAGGAGCTGCTGCAACAATAAAAACAGTAGCTCTCATAATCCAGTCAGCCCAATTTTGTGAAAATAAAAGCGGTGGTAAAGTGGCAAGAAATACACCAACAAGTAAAATAATAGGGCTATAAATGCGTCCAAAACGCTCTATAAAACGTTGACTATTACCTTTGTTTTTTTGCGCTTCTTTGACGAGTTGAATAATGCGAGTAAGCGTATTATTAGCTGTAGTTTTCGTTACTTGAATGGTTAATGCCCCTTCACCATTTAATGTTGCAGCAAATACAGTATCACCAACATTTTTCTCAACAGGAATCGATTCACCGGTAACGGGGGCTTGATTGACACTTGAATGTCCAGCAAGAATTTTACCATCTGTTGCTATGGCTTCTCCTGGTTTTACAATGAAAGAATCGCCTACTTGTAGTTCGTTAGCCGGGATCTCAACTTCTTTATTTCCTTGTATCAACAGAGCCGTTTTAGGCGCTAAATTCATTAATTTTTTTATTGCATTGCGCGTTCGTTCTTCTGTATATCCCTCTGCAGCCTCAGATATTGAGTATAAAAAAACTAACATAGCAGCTTCGGCCCATTCGCCTAAAAGTCCTGCAGTAATAGCGGCAATAGCCATTAAAAGCTCAATGCCTATTTCTTTTTCATACCATAATTCGGCTAGTCCTTCTTTGATAAAATACCAACCGCCAATAGTAATAGCTAAAACATAAAGTATTAGTGCTGTTGTTGTTGAAAACCCGAAAAATGAGCCAATAAAGCCAATAGTTAAAAGTAGCCCAGATAACACAGATGTGATCACCTGAGGGTTTTGCCATATTGGTGGCATTGGTTTATCGTCGTTTGCTGAGTTACACGCAGTACAAGCCATTATGTACCCTTAGTTTTTAATTGATAAGACTGTATACCTATTTTGCAACGTCCGTTCTCTCTAAGTGTTAGCCTTTTCTCAAAGTGTGTAATATCTTGTTGATACACTCCCTTATTATCTGGCAGTAAACAAATCACTTGATAAAGTGTTACTAGATAATGAGGTTCAGTAACTAAACGGTGATATACCCAACGTCCTTCTTTTTGAATACTAATCAGCCCATTTTGTCGTAATATTTTTAAATGCTTAGATAATTTATATTGTGGCTCAAATAAAGAATCAACTAACTCACAAAGGCATACTTCCTGCTTAGTCATTGCAAGCAAGCGTACTATTCTTAAGCGTGTGCTATCTGATAATGTTTGAAAAAGGAATTCAGGATTTATAATTAATGTATGCATGGTTGCATTGTAGTGCAACTATGTGTTTTGTCAATATGATAGTGCTATTATTAATAATAAAGCCAATAAAAGAGTTAAAATACCTGCTCGTCATCGCTATCTACGGCAAGATCAAGTTGCTGACGATATTCGTCAATATGTAAATTTATATGAATATCATGACAACAGGCGGGGCACTCGTCATAATAATCTTGATCGCCTGCACTACTATCTAACGTTAGGTAAATATGATGACCACAATGAGGGCACTCAATTTTTTTATCAATCAGATCTTTCGGCATAGCGCCTCCTAAATCGCCAATAAGCTCGATATTAAGTATGGCTTTATTTGCCTAAAATGCTAAATTTTAGTGCAAACTTTTTAGCGATAAAATCTCTGTTGTTGCTGTACTTTTAGCTAACTATCGGGTAACCTTCGCCTTTCATATATTAATAACGATAACAAAAAGGTATTACTTTAACCTAAGTATGGTTGAGTTTATCTCAATGTTAAGTTACTCCCTTATTAAACGATAAAATTAAAGCATGCGATGCTTAGTGTGTATCGCCACTGTTTGAAGGAAATTTCATGCCAGTTATAACTCTCCCTGATGGTTCAAAACGCGAATTTGAACAAGCTGTTACTGTAATGGATGTTGCACAAGATATAGGTCCAGGCCTTGCTAAAGCAACAATTGCCGGCCGTATTAATGGCAAGCTTGTTGATGCTTGTGAAATAATTGAACAAGATGCAATATTACAACTTATTACCAGCAAAGATGATGAAGGAATTGAAATAATTCGTCATTCTTGTGCACATTTACTTGGTCATGCAATTAAACAGTTATGGCCCAATACTAAAATGGCTATTGGTCCTGTTATTGAAAATGGCTTTTATTATGATGTTGATCTCGATCATTCATTGTCTGAAGATGATTTAATCAAGCTTGAAAAGCGTATGCAGGCATTAGCTAAAACCAATTATCCTGTTATTAAAAAGGTCGTTTCATGGCAAGAAGCACGCGATACTTTTGAGCAACGTGGTGAAAGCTATAAAATTGAAATTTTAGATGAAAATATTGATCGTGATGACAAACCAGCTTTATATCATCATGAAGAATATGTTGATATGTGCCGAGGCCCGCACGTACCAAGTATGCGTCATTGCCATCATTTTAAATTGATGAAAATTGCAGGTGCATATTGGCGTGGTAATTCAGACAATAAAATGTTGCAACGTATTTACGGCACGGCATGGGCAGATAAAAAGCAATTAAAAGCGTATATTCAACGTCTTGCTGAAGCTGAAAAACGTGATCACCGTAAAATAGGTAAAGCACTAGATCTTTTTCACTGGCAAGAAGAAGCGCCAGGCATGGTGTTTTGGCATAACGATGGCTGGACAATTTATACAGAATTAGAAAAGTTTGTTCGTGAAAAACTCCATGAATATGACTACGACGAAGTAAAAGGGCCACTCATGATGGACCGTGTGCTTTGGGAAAAGTCAGGTCACTGGGAAAAGTATGCTGAAAACATGTTTACCACGACCTCTGAAAAGCGTGAATATGCCATAAAGCCTATGAATTGTCCTGGGCATGTACAAATATTTAATCAAGGTTTAAAATCTTATCGTGATTTACCACTGCGTATGGCTGAATTTGGTTGTTGTCATCGTAATGAACCGTCAGGTGCTTTACATGGTTTAATGCGTGTTCGAGGTTTTACGCAAGATGATGCACATATTTTCTGTACCGAAGAACAAGTACAACAAGAAGTCAGCAGTTGTATTAAAATGGTTTATGATGTCTATAAATCATTCGGTTTTGAAGATATCGTTGTTAAGCTTTCAACGCGCCCTGAAAAACGTATCGGCAGTGATGAGATTTGGGATAAAGCTGAAGAAGGGCTAGCACAAGCCTTAACCGACAATAATATCCATTTTGAGTATTTACCTGGTGAAGGCGCATTTTATGGGCCTAAAATAGAATTTACTCTCATGGACTGCTTAGGTCGAGCTTGGCAATGTGGTACCGTACAGCTTGATTTTGCTTTACCTGAACGTTTAGGTGCTACTTATGTCGGTGAAGACAATGAACGTTACACGCCGGTGATGATCCATCGTGCTATTTTAGGTTCATTAGAACGTTTTATTGGTATTTTAATTGAAGAATATTCAGGTAAATTTCCAACGTGGTTATCACCAACACAAGCGGTGATCATGAATATTACCGATAAACAGAGTGATTATTGTCAAAAAGTGGCAAAAAAACTCAAAGAAAGTGGATTTAGAGTAAAACTAGACTTGAGAAATGAGAAGATAGGCTTTAAAATCCGCGAGCACACTTTAAAGCGTGTTCCTTATTTGTTAGTTATTGGTGACAAAGAGATGGAAAATGGCGAAATTGCTATTCGCACGCGAAGTGGTGAAGATTTAGGTAAGATGTCGGTAGTAGACTTTTTAGCAAAACTTAAAACAGAAGTTGCTAATCGAAGCTAACCGTCATAAAAAATAATTAGATAATACAAAAGTTCTTTGGAGGAACATGGCTATAAAAAATGGTCAACGAGGCGGGCAAAAAGAGCCAGCGCATCGTTTAAATGAATTAATTACAGCGCAAGAAGTACGCTTAATTGGTTATGATGGTGAAGCCATCGGGATTGTTTCGTTAAGTGAAGCAATGGATAAAGCAGATGAAGCTGGTGTTGATCTTGTTGAGATTAGTCCAACGGCCAAACCTCCTGTTTGTCGTGTGATGGATTACGGCAAATTTCTTTACGAAAAAAGTAAAGAACAAAAAGAACAACGCAAAAAGCAGAAACAAATTCAGGTCAAAGAAATTAAATTCCGTCCTGGTACAGATGAAGGCGATTATCAGGTCAAACTACGCAACCTGAGACGCTTTTTAGAAGGTGGCGACAAAGCTAAGGTAACCTTGCGTTTCCGCGGCCGCGAAATGGCACACCAAGAATTGGGCATTGAACTACTAACGCGTGTTAAAAACGATTTAGAAGACATTGCTCAAGTGGAATTCTTCCCGCGTAGAGCGGAAGGACGCCAAATGGTGATGGTATTAGCCCCTATAAAACGATAATACTTGGTTTAACAAGTAATTAAAGTAGCAATATTTTAATTCACCAATATTATTTTGAAACTGGTAATTTAAGGCCTACAAGTAAAATAACCTGATGTTATATCAGGGCATTTTCGCCTTAGTTACTTAATATTTGGCATAACAATGCGGAGTTATTCACATGCCTAAAATGAAAACCAATAAAGGTGCTGCAAAGCGCTTTAAAAAAACTGCCTCTGGTGGTTACAAATGTAAACAAGCTGGTCTTCGTCATATTTTGACTAAGCGCCGTACTAAAGTTAAGCGTCATTTACGTGCTAAAAGCATGGTCGCAGCTGCTGATGTAAAAGCAGTAGATAAACTTTTACGTAACGCTTAATAGGAGAGTCAAAACATGGCAAGAGTAAAACGTGGTGTACAAGCGCGTGCACGTCATAAGAAGGTTTTAAAGCAAGCTAAAGGTTACTACGGTGCTCGTAGTCGCGTTTATCGCGTTGCTTTTCAAGCTGTAACTAAAGCTGGCCAGTATGCTTACCGTGACCGTCGTCAACGTAAGCGTCAATTCCGTCAACTTTGGATTGCTCGTATTAATGCAGCAGCTCGTCAAAATGGTTTATCTTATAGCCGTTTCATTAATGGTCTTAAAAAGGCTGCTATTGAAATCGATCGTAAGATCCTAGCTGATATTGCAGTATACGACAAAGCAGCTTTTGCTGTATTGGTTGAAAAAGCGCAAGCTGCTTTAGCCTAATATAGCAACTCTTTTGAGTTTTTAAGCTAGGAAAAAGGGTGCTTCGGCATCCTTTTTCTGTTTTTGTGACACTAAAAATTGACAGTTGTGTTAGTTAAGCGCATTTATAGTAGAATTTTCATCAGCAAACATAAACGCAAGTGCTTTTAACTAACATTCAATTAACAAGAGAGAAAGAGTTATGAGCTTAGCTGATCAAGTTTTAGCAGTAAATAATGATCTTCCCATTCGCACCGATGCCCCTGTCCACAGTGGTAAAGTCCGCTCTGTGTATTGGTTAACAGCAGCCGATAGCAAACGGTTAATTCAAGAAAAAGGATACGATGTACCTGTTGATACGCCCTTGGCGATCATGGTAATTAGTGATCGTATTTCAGCTTTTGATTGTATATGGCATGGTGAAGGGGGCATGAAAGGCGTTCCAGGTAAAGGTGCTGCGCTAAATGCTATTTCTAACCATTGGTTTAAACTATTTAAAGAAAATGGTTTAGCTGATAGCCATATTTTAGATATTCCTCACCCGTTTGTTTGGATCGTACAAAAAGCAAACCCCGTAATGATCGAAGCTATATGTCGTCAATATATCACTGGTTCAATGTGGCGAGCTTATGCTAAAGGTGAACGAAATTTTTGTGGCATAGAATTACCTGAAGGTTTAGCTAAAGACAGTAAACTGCCCGAATTACTTATTACTCCTTCAACTAAAGGTGTACTAAAAGGTATTCCTGGTGTACCTGAAGCTGATGATGTTAATATTACGCGTCAAAATATTGATGACAATTATCATGCTTTTAATTTTAAATCTCGTGAAGATATTAATCTTTATGAAAAGTTACTGCGTGAAGGCTTTGCGGTGATCAGCGATGCATTAGCACCGTTAGATCAAATTTTTGTCGACACTAAATTTGAATTTGGTTATGTCAAAGACAAAAACGGCAATGATAAACTTATATACATGGATGAAGTCGGAACCCCTGATTCATCACGTATTTGGGATGGCGAACAATATCGTCAAGGTAAAGTCGTTGAAAACTCTAAAGAAGGCTTCCGTCAATTATTGTTAAACCACTTTCCTGATCCTGATATTTTACTGAATAAAGAACGTATGGCTGAGCGTGAAGCACTTGCACGAGATAATGCTTTACCGGTATCTGTATTGATGGATGTTTCAAAAACTTACACTTCAATCGCTGAAAAAATTACGGGTGAGAAGATACAATTAAGTGAAAACCCTAAAGCAGAGATTATTTCAATATTAAAAGAAGCATATCAGTTAATTGATTAAATAATTCTTTGCTACTAGTAAAATAGAATAAGGTACTTTATATTGCTATAACGTACCTTTTTTGCTTTTAGCAAGGGTTATAATTTTTACACTTAGCGGCGCTTATTATAGTATTGCACTCAAAAGCAAATTAAAGAAGGATCTCATTTGAAAGTTGCGTTAGTCATATTCTTGATTGTTGTTACATTTTCTACGGTTGCCGAGCAAACATTAACCTTTGCAACACATACGCGTGCACCACTCAGTTTATATTTAACAGAAGTCATAAAAGTGGCTCTTAAGCCTTTGGATATTAACGTTGAAGTGCTTGAAATGCCGGGTCGAAGGGTTATTTTCCAAGTTAATAGCGGCGAAATTGATGGTGATCTTTGCCGTGTTGAAAACTTTACCCAAGTATCTAACGATAATACTGAAAATTATCTTCGCGTAAATGAAGCAATAGTTCACACTGAAATAGTCATGGTAACGCTTGCTAGCATAACCGTTGATAATGTTAATTGGGATAGGGTTAACCAAGGTAGTGTGGCTTTTCTTCGCGGGTCAAAAACAATCAGAAAAAACTTAAAACCAACCCATCGCATTGCTGTTTCTTCTACTATTCAAGCACTAAAAATGGTTGCCAATAATAGAGCAAGCTCTGCAGTAATGTTCGCATCGGTAGCCAAAAAATTATTAAATGAGCATATTGAATTAAAAAGCTTATTAAAAATACAAGCCCAAACAATTACCTCTTATGATCAATTTTTATATCTAAATAATAAGCATGCTGCATTGCGCCCCGTAATAGAAAAACAACTAAAACAATTAAAAGCAAGTGGCCAGCTTGAGCAAATAGCTAAAAAATATTGGGTACTTGTACCTAAGTTATAAAAATCAAACCAAGGTCAATTTACATGCTAAATATATTAGCTATTATCAATGTAATGATTAGTAGTTTAAACACAAGAGGGTTTTTATGACTGATGAAACATTGATCCGCTTATTAAAACTATCTATTTTTTTCGGTCTTTGCTTACTTATATTGGGAATTTATTTACATAACTTTAGTGATTATATTGAAAGTTTAGGCGTGCAAGGCATCATTATTAGTGCAACTTCTATTGCTGTTGGGCTTATTTTTTCATTGCCGACTAAAATGTACCTCACTTTTTTATTAGTTAAACGCGAAGCAGAACAGCAACAACACGAGAAAAATAACAAACTTAGTAGTGAAAATTCTAAATTATCTGACTAGACTGTAAGTTAATGATAAAAACAGCAATGTTTTTATTCAAATTTATTTAATTATTATCAGTAAGTTAACAAATATTTTAATAAAGTTTTAAAAAGAGTTAATTACTTTCTTGATAATTTTGTTTATATTTTATTAATATAGCTAACTGGTCGGACATTAAGAAGTAGACAACGTTATGGTTTTAAAAGTCGCACATAAAGTAATTATTGGATTTGCCGTTATATTATTACTCTTATTATTCTCTAGCATTAGCTCAATGGGAATATTAAGCGATATCAAGGAAGCCACTACAAAAGTTGATGATTTTGCTTTACCTATTCAAAAATATGGTAATGAAGTGCAAAAACAACTGTTAAAACAAGCCAAATCTTCAGCACTTATTTCAACAACACCGAGCGTAGAGCAGTTAAAAGAATTAAAGAAGCAATTTGCCCAACAAGGAAAGCTTTTAGCTGAAAATACCAAGCTCATTGATCAAATGTTGCATGTTTTTCCTAATATTAAAAACCTTAACGACTTCAAAGCCTCTTACAAAAGCTATACCGATGCGGTAGAAAAAATGTTTGCTCACCGTATTGCTGACTTAAATAAGCGAGTTGAACTATCGGCACAACAAAAAGCACTGTACGATATTTTGGATGAAGCTAGTGCTATTTTAGGTGACTTATCTTATCTTGAAGATCCCAAAAATCAACGACAAATAGATCGCATTGTAGGTGCTGCTAGCCAAATAGAAGGCTACCTGTTTACCTTAACCGATGCAACCAAGGCAATTATCTCTATTGACAGTATTGATGAAGTTAAAAAATCACAAGAAGCGATTAATTTTGGTATTGATAATATTGATCAAAACTTAAACTTTTTAACGCGATTAGGCGAAGAGTACAACACCGATGGTTTAATTGAACAATTTGTTGAAGAATTTACACGTTCAAAAGCTATGTTACGTGGAGAAGGCAATTTGTTTGAATTAAAAGTTGCCCAGTTAGAACAAAAAAATGGTTTACAACAAGCATTTAATAACTCTGAGCAATATATTAACACCTCAATTCAAGCCATTGATAATTTCCTGCAAGCAGTTGATAAAAATTTAGAAGAATTGCAATTGGCTGTTTTTGATAATGTAGATCAAGGTAATATTGAAACCATTGTTATTTTATTAGTGTTATTTATCGTTGGTGCAGGTATTGCTTTTGCTACCATTAAGGCAATGATAGTGCCCTTAAAACGTATAAATAAAGTATTGTCTTATATAGCAAAAGGTGACTTATCACGACAATTAACTGTTCATGCTGACGATGAATATGGTGAACTTTCTCGAAGTGTTAATTTAGTGGTTGCTGATTTACGTAAATTAATTGGCGAAATTACCGAAAATACCCATTTACTTAATAGGGCGGCCGATCAATCGAGTGAAAAAATAGCCCAAGTTACTGACTCTTTAGCATTGCAAAAAGAGACTATTGAGCAAGTTACAGTGATCACCGATGAACTAAGTCAAAGTGCTGATCATATTCTTGCCAAGGCCAATAGTGCTGAGCAGCAAATGGATGGAGCCTTAAATCAAAGTACAGAATTAGAAAAAACAGCGAATATAACCAATGACAGAATGCAAAACCTTGTTTCAATGCTTGATGACACCACCAGAGTTATGACGGTATTACAGCAAGAATCAACCAATATTAGTGGTATTTTAGATACCATAAGAAGTATTTCTGAACAAACAAATTTATTGGCTTTAAATGCTGCCATAGAAGCAGCAAGAGCAGGAGAAGCAGGGCGTGGTTTTGCTGTTGTTGCTGATGAGGTTAGGTTGCTTGCTAGTAGAACGCAAGAATCGGCAACTGAAATTCAACACATGATTGAATCATTGCAAAACCAAACAGAAAAAGCGGTGAAAGATATTGCTCAAGGTAAAGACGAAGCGAATAATTGTCAGGATCATACCGATCAATTATTACAAACCTTGTTATTAATTACACAAGCAATTGAACAAATGCACCAAATGAGCAGTGAAATATCACACTCAGCAACTCAACAAAACAGCTTGAGTGCTAATATTAATCAAAGTATTCAAGAAGTTGTTGATTTAAGCCAACAAAGTAGTGAAAAATCTATATCAACGTTATCTTATAGTAAACAAGTAGCAGAACTAGCTGCAAAACTTGATGATTCGGTTGGTACCTTTAAAGTGCCTTAATTGGTTTAATGCTGCTTTTAATATGAGCATTAAAAGGCTTTTCTGTTGATGAACTATTGTTGCGCTAACATGGCTAAACAGGTTTCAATAGGCTGAGCAGGGCTAAAATAATAGCCCTGAATATAATGGCAATCATAAGCTTTAAGTAAATTAAATTGTTCAGCCGTTTCAACACCTTCGGCAATCACTGTTATATCGAGCTTTTTAGCTAAATTAATTAATGTAGAGATTAATATTTGACAGCTTTTATCTGAAGTGATCTTATCAATAAATGACTTATCAATTTTTAAAAAATCAGTGTGATATTCAATTAGATTACTCAATGATGAATAACCAGTACAAAAATCATCTAGCGCAATTTTAACGCCATTTGCTCGCAAGTTTTGTAATACATTAGCGGTAAGCACATTGGATGACATTGCGACTGTTTCGGTGATTTCTATGGTTATTTTATTGAAAGGTAGTTGTGCCAATAATATGGCTTGACTAATAACATCGTCTTCATTTTGTTTAGTCGTAAATTCATTGATCGAGCGATTAATTGAACAGCTAATGTTGTTGTAACCCAAGTGATGTAACTTCTTTAAGTCACTACATGCTTGTTTTAGTACAAATTGCCCTACGGCTGTGATCAAACCAAATTCTTCCGCAATAGGAATAAAACAATTAGGCGGAATAAAGCCATCTTCATCATCATACCAACGTACTAATGCTTCAAATTTTTCTATTTTCTGGGTGCTAGCATTAATAATAGGCTGATAATAAACAGAGAGTTTATTCTCATTAAGTGCCTTTTTTAGCTTTTCTTTTAAGGATATTTTTTGCAAGTGTTTAAATTGCAACTCTTCACTGTGAAAGCCTATACCGGAATGCTGTAAATGCCGCACATTAGCCATTGCTTGAGTTGCATTTCTTAATAAAGCATTGGCATTGTTTCCTGCCTCTGGGTATTGAGCAATACCAATACTGACACTAATATCTAAAGATATTTCATTTATTTGGTAAGGTTTTTCTATATTTCTTTGTAAGCGTTGGGCAACAATTTCAGCATTACTTGCTGGTGAGTTTATCAGCAAAATAGCAAACTCATCCCCCCCATAACAACAAACCAAATCATGATGACTGACAGAATTTTTTATTCGTTTGGCAATCAGTTGTAAAGTTTTATCGCCTACATGGTGACCAAAAACGTCATTAACTTCTTTAAAATGATTAATATCAATAAATAACAGTGACAACCCTGTTTTTTCATAATAGGGTTGTTGTATATAGCTTTCGAGTTGCTCAATGAAATATCGGCGATTATGCAGCCCTGTTAATATTTCATTATTTGCTAAAAAGGTTAATTTATTTTCTGTTTTTTTACGCTCAGAAATATCTCGAAAAATAGCAATATAGTGCGTTATTTTCCCCTCTTTGTCTTTGACGGTATTAAGTGATAATTCTTCGGGATATATTTCACCATTTTTACGCTTATTATAAACTTCACCTTTCCATGAACCCTTGTTTAATAGTTCGTACCACATTGATTTATAAAAGCTTTTATTATGTTTCCCTGATGAGAAAATAGAAGGGTTTTTACCAAGTAATTCTGCTTTTTTATAGCCTGTTATTTCTTCTAACGCTTTGTTTACCGAGATTATTTCGTTGTCTTTGTTGGTGATGGTTATGGCATCGGATGCGTAATCAAAAACAAAGTTTGAGAGTTTTAATTGTTCGTTTAGTTTAGATAAGTCTGACGTAATAGAAAGTGTTGGTGAGGGAAAGGTGAAAGTCTTTTTTTTATTATTTTTAGACATAGACTCAAATTTGGTACGACAACTGCCGTATGATTAGACCGTATTTTGTTTTATGACTTATTGACATAGATCAATAATTTTCAGTTATTCTTGTCGGGAAATGAAATTAAAATCAAAATTCTAGTAAATAATTTTTTTATTTCAGTGTATGCTAGCCGAAAATTTATTTTTGTATTACTTGGAAATTTAAATGGCTGTAAATATATTTCTTGCTGATTATGAAAACCCTCAACAAGGTGAAGATCTTGTGATGTTACTTGATGCCTATGCTAAAGACCCTATGGGTGGCGGCGAAGGGCTCAGTGAACATGTAAAACAAGAGCTAGTAAAAACACTCGCTAAACGCAATGATGTCTTTACTATTCTTTGCTATGTAGATGATGAACCTGCAGGATTAATTAACTGTATAGAAGGGTTTTCAACCTTTAATTGTAAGCCAGTAATGAATATACATGACGTTACCGTGCTTGAAAAATTTAGAGGGCAAGGATTAAGTACAAAAATGTTAGACGAAGTTGAAGCACTTGCCTCATTTAGAGGCTGCTGTAAGTTAACACTTGAAGTACTAGAAGGTAACGAAGTAGCTAAGCAGTCTTATCAAAAATTTGGTTTTTCAGGATACGAACTTGACCCTAAATTAGGTAAGGCAATGTTTTGGGAGAAAAAAATTAAATAACCTTGAAGCCTATTTAACAGGAGCGTAAACTGCTTCAGAAACTGATCGGTTTACGCTGTTTTCGTACTGTTTTATCGCTTTGGTGTTGTTTAGCATCACTGGTTTTTGTTAGCGATTTAGGCTCTTTTATTTGCGCTTTATACACAACGTTGATTTTTTCATCGTTTAGCTCAATAGTATCACCATCCACGATCTTTTTTCTTTTTTTAAATTCGTACTGGCCATTTAACTTTACTAGTCCTTGGCTGATCACCACTTTGGCTTCGCCACCACCACTTACTAAATTGGCTATTTTAAGTAATTTACATAATTCAATAGGTTGAGCGTTAATAACAACCGTTTGTATAGAAGGAGACATAGTTTGTGAGCCAATCTATTAAAAATAAAAGATGAGAATGTATTTTATCGCTAAAATCACTGAAAAAATAGCTATTTATAAAATATGAGCCTTGGTTAGTAATGATGTAGTGCTCTTTTAAATGAGTCTTTTTAAGCCGTATGAGTATTTTATTATGATATGGCTACAAACCTCGCTTCTTCAAATCCAATAGGTATAATAACAACTATAATCAATAACATTGATAGAGAAGGTTTAGTGGTGACAGCCAGCAATAATCAAGAGCAACGTTTAATTATTTTAGATACGGAAACAACCGGTTTTAATCCGCAAGAAGGCGATCGTATTGTTGAAATTGGTTGTGTTGAAATGATCAATCGCCAACTCACCGGCCGTAGTTACCATGTTTATATAAACCCGATGAAAGAAATGGACCAAGAGGTTATCAATGTACATGGTTTAACAAATGAGTTTTTACGGGATAAACCACTATTTGCCGATATTGCAGACGACTTTATTGCTTTTATTAAAGGTGCTGAATTAGTTATTCATAATGCTAAGTTTGATATTGGCTTTATGGATCATGAATTTAGTTTACTTAAAAGAAATTTACCAAAAACTGAAGAAATTTGCACAATTACCGATACATTAAAAGTATCAAAGGATGAATTCGGTTCACCTAAAACACTAGATTTTTTGGCTAAGCATTATCGTGTGGATAAATTAATTGACCGAACTTATCATGGCGCATTAATTGATGCCCAGTTGCTCGCCTTTGTTTACATTGAAATGACAAGGCGACAAGAAGCATTAAACCTAACATCGAGTGATTCTGCAGAAGGCAGTGATGCAAATGCTATCAGACGTTTAAGCAGCCATAGGCAACCGTTATTGATTGTAAAAGCGACTCAAGATGAGCTTATTGCTCATCAAGAACGTCTAGCGATTATTGCCGACAAAGGAAGCACGCCTTTATGGCCACATTAAACCTTATTAAACCGAAACAGAGGACATATGAGTATTACTAAATTTACTGTTGCTTTGCTTCTATTTTGCTTTTGTTTTAGTGCCTTAGGGCAATCTAAAAATATTCAAGCTGACGTTGCTTATTTAAAAGACGATAAAAAAGTAAACCAAATTCCTTATTTTGACCATCGTTTTCGTCTTGATGCTCAACTAGATGAAATAACACTGCTTTTTTATCATGATGCTGGAGCAGTACCTGTTATTTTAGTGCGTCCTGATGGCAGTAAATTACGTATTAATAATTACCCTAGAGAGCGGGTTGAATGGTATGACGATGTTACTTTTGACATGATCAAAATAAAAAAACCTATGCCTGGCCCATGGCAAGTAATTGGTAATGTATCTGAAAACAGTGAAATATTGGTTGTTTCTGATGTACGTATTGAGGTTGAGCCTTTACCTGAAGTTATTTTAGCGGGTGAAACTTTAAAAGTTGAAGGTAAATTAATTAATGGTAATTTGGCTATTAATGATCCTAAATTTAGAGAGGTAGTTGAGCTAGATGTTAGATTTATCAGCACCAATAATGCCGCGTATGAGAATTTTGGCGCTGAAAATGTTTTATTAACTACGTTTAGAGATGATGGACAAGAACTTGATGAATACTCAGGAGATGGTATTTTTACCGGTGAATTTGAGCTAACAATTCCCGCAGGAGAATGGATACCTGTTTATCGGGTAAAACTTCCTATGGCAACACGAGAGCTGAGACAAAAACCTGTGATTTTACATAAAAATCCAATTACTATTCGTGTTGAGCTAGCGAGGCAAGAAGGTGAAAACCACTTGGTTCATTTTATGATAGATCCTACGTATGTTGATCCAGATAGTTTTGTTTTTCAAGGCAAAATAACTTATCCCGATCGTCAAGACGAACCTTTTTCAATTATGGAAGGTGAAGGTACAGAGCGTATTGAACCGTTTCCTTATACGGAACCTGGGGTGCATCGTATTAATGTGAGTGCTTTTGGTAAAACGAAAAATGGGCGAGAATTTCGCTTAGTTGTACCCGAATTTACTTTTAATGTTGAAATAAGTGATGAAGAGTTACTGGCTCATATTAGTGAAATAAATAGCAATAGTGATGAGCTTGATATGGAAGCACTAAAAGCTGAGCAGCTAAAAGCACAAAAAGCCCGTGAAGCTGAGTTAGCGGCTAAAGCGGCAAAGCAGCAACAAAAGTTATGGATAATTATTGGTGTTGGAAACCTAGTGATTATTGTACTGGGTTTAGGTATATTCTTTGTGCTGCAACGTAAAAAACAAAAATAATAAACGGCTGACGGCCGAGATTATTGCTGGTTTGAAAGATAGGTGGGTTAGAGCATATTTGCTTAGCTAAAGGTTTATTGTTTTAAATGACTATGGTTTGATATGCACCCAGAAAATTGCTGGTAAAATCAACTTTTTGTTCAGCAAATGCGCAAACGATAAATTTGTGAAAAAAAGGTGTTGACTCATTAGCATCATAACCGTATTATTCCCGCCGCATTCAACGAGAAGCTGTTGATGCACTTTAAGTTTGTAGCGGAGTGGTAGTTCAGTTGGTTAGAATACCGGCCTGTCACGCCGGGGGTCGCGGGTTCGAGTCCCGTCCACTCCGCCAACGAGACTGAACGCCCGGCGCACCGCGTCGGGCGTTTCCTTGTCCGCGGACCCTCCGCCCCGGGCCCCAGTCAGGGAAGCGGCATGGCAT
>WFQC01000044.1 GCA_015487235.1 Alteromonadaceae bacterium | reverse complement strand
GCGAAGATGAACTATTGACCCTATTAGCAAGTTATCAAAATGGCAATTAAAATGAATAAAAAAATGAATATTAAGCCTCTTTTTTTAAAGGTTATCATTACCTTATTTATTAGCTTAATTAGCATTACAGGGGTTAATGCTAATAGTGTTGACAAGATGCAAGAAAAACACCTTGTTGCCAAAATAAGTGAATTACAAGACAGCAGTGGTTTGGTGTATGTTGGTGCTGTAATTAATCGAGCAGATATCAGTGTTTATTTGCAAAAAATGAAGTTGGTGGTTGATAATAACGAACTTTATCAACAGCTACGCGCTAATCAAGCAAGTCGAGATCAGCAAACTTTTCATGTAACATTAATTAACCCTTATGAATATCAAACACTTAAAAAGCCTGTTAAGTTTGGACAAAGCATTCGTTTAACCTTACAAGGTTTAGGACGCGTGCAAAAAAACACTTCGGTAAATGATAAAAGCCAACCCGCAACGGCTGTATTACAGCAAAGTTATTTTGTTGTGGTAAGCTCTGCTGATGGACAATATTTTCGCCAACAATATTTATTAAAACCTAAAGATTTTCATATTACCTTAGGTTTTAATCCGCAAGATATATATGATATGAGCAAAGGCAAAGAACGCTTGTTAGATTTTAAGTGAGTGATTTTTTTGTTTTAAGAATGTGATACTTTTGTGATAACTCTGTGACCCTTTTGCGATTTTTTCTTTTCATACTCTAGTTGTTTTATTTAAACAATTAACAATGAAAGGAAAGATCATGAAAACAACATTATTAACAGCAGCATTATTATTAGCGGTACCAACAAGTAGTGCTTATGCGCAACAAGTAGAAATAACCGTTACCAACCTTACCCAAGGCTTATATTACACACCTTTATTAGTTTCTGCGCATAATAGCGACACTGCCTTATTTTCATTAGGCGAAATGGCGTCACCCGAGTTGCAAGCAATGGCAGAAGGTGGTGATATTTCAGGTTTATCAGCCATGCTTACTAATGCTAATGCAACGAGTGTAGAGAACCCTGCTGGTGGTTTACTTGCTCCAGCTATGAGCACTACGACTATGCTTGATACTGCAGAAGGTAATAATTATCTATCTATTGTGGCGATGTTATTACCCACTAATGACGGTTTTGTTGGTTTGAATAGTTGGAAAATTCCTAGCGAAGTTGGCACCTATACCTTTACCTTAAATGCGTATGATGCGGGCACAGAAGCTAATAATGAAGTCATTAATGGCGGTGGTGCGCCGGGGGTTTTAGGTATTCCTGCGGATCCTAGTGGTAAAAATGGTACAGGAGCCACAGGGGTTACTATGGTTGAAGATAATAACAAAGTGCATATTCATCGTGGTAATTTAGGTGATGATGATCTCAGTGGCGGCAAAAGTGATCTCGTTAATAGTGTTCATCGGTGGTTAAACCCTGTTGCTCGCGTTACGGTTAAAGTAATGTAGGAGTGCATCATGAATAATTTAATAAAATTAATGACTAAAAAAACATTTTTACTGCTGGCAAGCAGTAGTCTTTTTCTACTTAGTGCTTGTAATAATAGTAATAACGATGATGAAGTTATGGTAACGCCTCCTCCTCCGATTATTTATAGTTATGAAATTAGTGTTACTAATTTGACCCAAGCGCAACCCATGTCTCCTATTGCGGTTATGTTGCATAATGATGGTGACTTTTGGCAAGTGGGAACAAGTGCCTCAACTGCCTTAGAAAAGTTAGCTGAAAGCGGTGATAATAGTGAATTATTAGATAACAATATTATTCTTGTGAGTAAAAGTGGTGCAGGCATATTACCTGCGGGTATGAGTGAAACCATAATGCTTGATATTCAAGATAATATACCCGCAAAATTATCACTAGCTACTATGCTTGTTAATACCAATGATGCTTTTACGGGTATTAATGCTTTAGCGATTGAAAATTTAGCGGTAAATGAAAGTATTTCTGTATTTACAAACTCTTATGATGCAGGCACTGAAAAAAATAGCGAGTTAATGGCCACTATTCCAGGCCCAGCAGCTGGCGGTGAAGGTTTTAATAATGCACGTGATGATGTTGATTTTGTTGCGATGCATGCGGGTATTGTGAGTCAAGATGACGGTTTAATGCAATCGGTATTAACACAGGCACATCGTTTTGATAACCCAAGCTTAAAAGTTACTATTAAGCGAGTAAAATAACTCTTTTTAGTCAAAATAAGTGACATTACGACTATGGGTTACACAATGTTTTTAGCAAGGCTGTTAGTCGTTGTTGATTGTTTTTACAGCCTTTTTTTTGATAAAAAGAGATTAAAAGTTGAAACTATATGAGTAACTTAGTGCTTATTGTTGAAGATGAACAAGACATTGCTGATTTGATCAAAGTGCATTTACAAGAACTGTCTTTGCAGGTAGATCATGCCTTAACAGGAGAAAAAGCACTTGAGTTAACCGTAGAGAAAGATTATGCGCTTATTTTGCTTGATGTGATGTTACCGCAAATGTCAGGCTTAGATGTTTGTCGTAAAATTCGAGATAAAAAGCCTGAGCAAGCTATTTTAATGCTGACTTCTCGTACTTCTGAAACTGATCGTGTGGTTGGTTTAGAATTAGGCGCGGATGATTATATGACCAAACCTTTTAGTGTGCGAGAATTACAAGCACGGGTGCGTAGCCAGTTACGGCGCGTACAGCTTTTCTCTCAATATCAGCAACAAGGTGAGCAAGCAAATAGTGCTAATCAATTAACCTTAGGAAAATTGCACATTGATATTAATACGCATAGTGTTTATTTAAATGATCAAGCCTTAGCATTAACCTCAACAGAATTTGACTTACTTTTCTTTTTAGCCTCACACCCTGAACAGGTTTTTTCTCGAGCACAATTACTGAGCTCGGTATGGGGATATCATCATAGTGGTTATGAACATACGGTGAACTCTCATATAAATCGTTTGCGTAATAAGCTGGAAAAAGATGCCACCAAGCCTGATATTGTGCAAACAGTGTGGGGTGTTGGTTATAAATTTAATAAACAAGGTGTTATGTCGTGAAATTTTCCTTGTATCAGCGTTTAGCCCTATCTTTATTTGCTGTGTTTATTGCGATAGCTATTGTTTTTTATTTCTTCTCTCAATATATTGAACAGCAAACCCGTTTTGAATCTGAACAGCGTTTACACCTATCACTAGCAGCTAATTTAGCGTCTGATAACCCACTGTTGCAACAAGGTGTTTTTGATCATCAAGCCTTAAAAAACCTTTTTCATACCTTAATGATTTTAGGGCCAGCGTTTGAGTTTTATTACCTTGACCCAACGGGAAAAATTCTGACTTATTCAGCAGATAAGTCACAAGTAAAACGAGACAGTGTTGATCTTGTCCCTATTTTACAGCTTACCCGTAATCAAGCCCCATTACCTATTTATGGTGATGATCCTCGACATTTAAATCGTAAAAAAATCTTTTCGGCAGCCCCCGTTTTTAACGGACAAAAATTACAAGGTTATTTATACGTTATTGTGACAGGAGAGCAATACGATCAAGCTTTTGCCGACTTACAAGCTGATAAAGCTATCGAGCTTGCTATGTTATTTAGTGCAGGAGCAATGCTGTTTTTATTCATTATTTTATTAGGGCTGTTTCGTTATTTTACCAATCCGTTACGCCAGCTCACCCAAGAGATGAAAAACTTTGTGGCTTCAGGCTTTAACAAAAACAAAGTGCAACTTAATCAATGGCAGAAAAATAGCAGCAATGAAGTGCATGAGCTTGGTAGTGTTTTTGTGCAAATGGCAGAGCAAATTAATAATCAATTGGCTCGTTTACAACAGGCTGATATTCATCGGCGCGAATTACTTGCACATATTTCTCACGATTTACGCACACCTTTGGCTTCATTACAGGGCTATATTGAAATTTTAGCGTTAAAAGGCGACAAGTTAACCGTAGCAGAACGGCAGAAATATATTCAAGTTGCTTTAAAAAATTCATCGCAACTGAAACAGCTAATCGATCAAATTTTTGAGCTAGCGCATTTAGAAGACGGACAAGTCTCATTAAAGTTAGAAGCTTTTAATTTAACCGAACTCCTTTGGGATGTAGTGGCTAAATTTAGTTTACAGGCCGAGCAAAAAAAGATTCGCTTAACCGTTCAACCACAATCAAGTCAGGTACAAGTTTACAGCGATATTGGCAAAGTTGAGCGAATATTATCTAATTTAATTGAAAACGCATTGCGCCATACGCCTGAAAATGGAGAAGTGTTAATCGCCATTGATGAAAACTGTGAAAATCAATGTCAAATATCAGTAAAAGATACTGGTACAGGTATTAAAGCAGAAGAAGTTGCCTATATTTTTGATGCGCGTTACCGTGCCAGTAATGCGGTAAAAAGCAAAGGACAACATGCAGGATTAGGTTTGGCGATCACCAAACGTTTAATTGAACTATTACAAACAGAAATCAGCGTTAAAAGCCAATTAGGGCAGGGCACCATTTTTATGTTTAATTTACGTAAAATCTCTTTAGATAATTAGTGCCAAATTCTTTACAATAGTAAAAGGTTAATTTATTCAAGGAACTAAGATGAAAATTAAACTTATCACTATGATCAGCTGTGTGCTATTAATTACGGCTTGCTCTACGTCTTCTTTAGGACGCAAACAAATCACATTATTCTCTAACGCTGAGCTTGATAAAATGGGCATTACCTCATTTGAGCAAATGAAAAAAGAAACGCCCATAAGCCATAATAAAGCGGTTAATAACTTTGTGCAGTGTGTCGCTAAGGCTATTACCAAAAATGTTGATAAAACGGTGCATAGTGGTGAATGGGAAGTGGTGGTATTTGACTCAAAGCAAGTTAATGCTTTTGCTTTACCTGGTGGCAAAATAGGCGTTTATACGGGCATTTTAAATGTGACCGAAAATCAAGACCAATTGGCTGCCATTATTGGGCATGAAGTTGGTCATGTTATTGAACACCATTCCAATGAGCGTTTATCGTCGGGGCAGTTAGCACAAGTCGGTTTGGCTGCCGCTAATGCTATTTTAACTAGCCAAGAAATAGAAAATAAAAATATGTGGATGGCTGGTCTCGGGCTTGGCGTGCAATACGGTGTGTTAATGCCCTATAGTCGCACTCATGAAAGTGAGGCCGATATTGTTGGCCAAAATTTAATGGCACGTTCAGGCTTTGACCCTCGAGAAAGCGTAAAACTTTGGCAAAATATGGCGAAGTTAAATCAATCACAACCACCAGAGTTTATGTCGACTCATCCTTCTAATCAAACACGTATTAAACAACTGAGTGCACAGTTAGCAACGTCAATGAATTACTATCAAAATGCAGCAGAAAAACCGCATTGTGTTAAACCTAAAGTTATTCCAAAACCTAAGGGAAGCAAGTAAGTTTTTCACTTATACATGAAACTATCGATTTTTCGAGCTTGTTTTGTTCAAAGTAGTGCCGCTGTGCACTACTCGTTGTGATCAAAATATTTTTTACTTACAAAATTCATAACGCAGCTAGGCATTATTTTAACCAGCAAGGTTGATCAGTTATTTATTCGAGTTGGTATAACTGTGTAAGGTCAACACGCCTTAATGTTTTTATAACGGTTTAACTAATTAATTCACCCAACCTAAACATTCCTATATAATATTGTTATTAAAGCGCTCTGCTTTGGCTTGTGTAAAACAAAATAAGTAGAGCAAAGTCACTCATAAAGCAACCTAATAATATGTCTGTAGAACAATTTGACCCGAGTAATAAATCAAAATCAGCAAAGCAGACTACTACGCTAGATGCTCCTGCTGAAATACTTGCAAAGCAAGTAGAAAAACATTCACGTAATCACGACAATAAAACCGCTGCCAATATTGGTTTTATTTCACTTGGTTGTCCGAAAAATTTAGTTGATAGTGAACGAATTCTTACGCAACTTCGTACCGAAGGTTACCATGTGACTAATAGCTATAATGATGCTGACTTGGTGATTGTAAATACTTGTGGTTTTATTGATTCTGCAGTACAAGAGTCG
>WFQC01000043.1 GCA_015487235.1 Alteromonadaceae bacterium | reverse complement strand
CCATTAACTTGAGCACATAAAGCAACAGCCGTTTTATATGATTGTATTTCATTAAATTGAGCTTGTGCAGTAGCACTGCGAGTATAGTCTTGATACTGAGGAATAGCGACTGCTGCCAAAATACCAATAATTGCAACTACAATCATTAATTCAATTAAGGTAAAGCCTTGTGCTTTTTTCATCGTTTGCATAGTTTGTAAGTTTTTCATATCGTAATTTCCATCTTATTTACGGGGGCTGTCTTTATATTGCGACAAAATTTTGTAAATGTAAAATTTTGTCGCAATTTTTTTTTGTTTTTTATCTTTGTATCTCATTACAAATAAAAAATACTTGTTTGATACGGTAGATAAACTAGCCGCTAATCTATCTAAATACGGCTAAAAGTCAAGTGCTATTAACTTTTAGTTAACAATTCTGTCTAAGTGCCTAGTATCTAAGTAAATGGTTTAAGCTTGTTCTGTTTTTTTTTACATTATTTAAAGCGCATTGATAAATCAATCGCTTGCACATGTTTGGTTAATGCGCCTACTGAGATAAAATCAACACCCGCTTTGGCGTAGTGTTTTAGTGTGGTTAAAGTCATATTACCTGAAACCTCTAATTTAGCTTTACCTTGAGTTATATTAACTGCTTTTTCTATCATCTCTAGCGTAAAATTATCAAGCATAATAATATCTGCGCCCGCATTAATGGCTTGTGCTAATTCGGCTAAGGTTTCAACTTCAACTTCAACGGTTTTGTCTGGGTGATTTTTTTTGGCTGTTTTTACCGCATTGTTTATACCGCCACAGGCGGCAATATGGTTTTCTTTTATTAAAAAAGCATCAAATAAGCCTATACGGTGGTTAACGCCGCCACCGCAAGCTACGGCATATTTTTGTGCACTACGTAAGCCCGGTAAGGTTTTACGTGTATCGAGTAATTGCGTTTTAGTTCCTGATAATTCATTGACATACTGACTGGTTAATGTGGCAGTTCCTGACAATGTTTGTAAAAAGTTCAGTGCGGTGCGTTCACCGGTTAATAAAGTACGCGCATTGCCATAGAGTTCAAATAGGGGGGTGTTGGCACTTACTTTTTGTCCGTCATTTACAAACCAAGAGATTTTGGTGGTTAAACCTGAAGCTTGATCAAGCTGTTTAAACACTTCATTTACCCAAGCTATACCGCAAACCGTACAGTTTTCTCGGCTGATCACTGTGGCAATCGCTGTATTTTCGCTTGGTATTAATTGTGCGGTAATATCTTGTCCTGTTTGGGCATTACCATTTAAGTCTTCTTGTAAGGCCCAAGTCACCGTGGTGGTTATGTCTTGTTGAAGCGTGTCAGAATGCATGTTTTTCTCGTAAAATTAATTGTTTGCCAGTTTGTTGGAAATCAAGCTTGCGAAGCGCGCTCATTCCTAGAAGAATTTCGTTAGTTTGCATACTTGGGTTAATATTCGCATCAATATTATAAAGTAGAATATTACCAATACGCAGTTCATCTATTTTGGTTCGATAAACAAGGGTTGAGCCATTAGCCGTTTGTACGCGAAAGCTACCATATTGTGGTAAGTTTAATTGTTCAGCCAGATGAGCGGGAATTGAGACTTGTGTTGCACCAGTATCCAGTAAAAAAGTCACATTTATGCCGTTAATACTGCCCGTGGTGAGGTAATGCCCTTGACGGTTTTGTTTTAAAATTACCTCATTAAGTCCTTGCTCATTGACTTGGTATTGAGGGTTTTGGTTCGGATTAAATTGCTCTTCAAGCGCGTCTTGAAAAACAAAACTGAGTATGGCTAAGGCAAGTAACCAAGCTATCCATGTAAAAGCTTTTCCTAATTGGTTTGTTGGGCTTGGTTGCGGCATAATAGCTTTATCATCAATAAAATTTAGTTAACACGATAATGAAAAGCAATAATAACGTATTTACGCTTGAAAAGGGATGGTTAGTTGATGTTAATAAACAAAAATCACCCTATTTTTCACCACGTGCTAGCCATGATGAGGTGAGTTTACTGGTAATACATAATATTTCTTTACCTGCGGGATGTTTTAACACGCCCTACATTACGGCATTATTTCTGGGTGATCTTGATTGTCGTTGTGATCCCTCTTTTAGCGATTTGCAAGGCCTGAAAGTGTCAGCACACTGTTTAATTCGGCGTACAGGAGAAGTGATCCAGTACGTGAATTTTAATGATAAAGCTTGGCACGCAGGTCTTTCATCGTTTGCAGGACGAACAAAGTGTAACGATTTTTCTATTGGTATTGAGCTTGAAGGCACAGATAATATTCCTTATACCCAAAAGCAATATCAACAATTAGTTGCTTTAACCTTTTGTTTGCAAAAACAATATCCTAAAATTACTCAAGAAAATATTGTTGGACATTGTGATATTGCGCCGATGAGAAAAACAGATCCTGGTCGATCATTTGATTGGCAATACTTTCGACAATGTTTACAATAGCTTTTGTTGCTCTTGTTCACCGGTAACCTAACGGTATAGATAATGGATAATAACCTCTTATGAGTTTAATCAGTTTGTTAATAGCGCTAATGGCCGAACGCCATTTATCGTCACCTGCTTGGCAGTTTTCTACCTATTATCAGCACTATTTGATTTGGTTAGATAAAAAATTTGGTGCACAAAACGTATTTCAAAATACACTGTCAACCTTACTTATGGTCTTAGTGCCAGTGTTACTTCTTTTTTTACTGATCGACTTGCTTGATAGCAGCTTATTTGAGTTTATTATTTCAACGTTAGTTTTAATTTTGTGTTTAGGCTGCGTACAGGCAAGAGAAGCCTATAAATGCTTTTTACGTTCTGCATTTCGCGGTGAAATCACCACATGCGAATTAAACCGACAGCAATTATTACAAGAAAAAGGCCTTGAAGAACAAGGTTTTGGCCAAGCGTTAGTGTGGCTAAATTATCGTTACTTTATTGCCATTATTATTTTCTTTGTGTTATTTGGCGCTCCTGGGGCAGTATTTTATCGCTTATTAACCGCGTTAGTTGAACAACCCAAAAGTCAGTCTATTACTCTTAATTCACAACAAAAAGCATTTATTACGCAAGTGCTTGCCTTTATTGATTGGTTGCCTGTGAGAATTACCGCGTTTGGTTATATGTTTGTTGGACACTTTTCAAATGCACTCACTACCTGGTTAGAAAGTTTATATGATTTTAATCGTTCTCCGAATAAGGTGTTAACCTCGGTAGCGCAAGT
>WFQC01000042.1 GCA_015487235.1 Alteromonadaceae bacterium | reverse complement strand
TTATAGGTGTTTTGTGAAACGAATTGAAAGTGTTGATTTATTTAGGTTATTAGCTATTTTTGCGGTGATAATTATTCATATATCATGGTTTAAACATGATACGGTACAAAACGCATTAAATACGGAACAAACGCTTTATTTTTTCTTTAATCAGTTATCTCGATTTGCTGTGCCTTTTTTCTTTATTATTTCAGGTTATTTTTGGGGTATTAAAGTTGCTCAAAGCTCAGAAGTTTTAAAAAAATCTTTATCTATAGCTAAAAAATTACTTTTTCTATTTGTAACATGGAGCATTATATACTTACTACCTCTAAATTTTGGGGCTATTTATAATTATGGAATATTGGGTCCTATCAAGGTGTCCTATTGGAATTTGATAGATTTATTACAAAACCCTACAGTACTTTTAATACAAGGTACAAAGGTACATTTATGGTTTTTGATGGCCTTATTAAATGCGTTGCTGATTAGTGCACTTTTTATTCATAAAAAGCAAGAAAAACTGTTAGTTGTATTAGCCTTAGGCTTATATTTTTTTGGGGTGTTGGCTAAAGCTTATAGTGATACACCTTGGGGAGTTAACTTTGCATTTGATACGCGTAATGGGCCTTTTTTTAGTACTATTTTTTTTGTAACCGGTTATATACTATCAACTAAAAATAGAGCTGGTATATGGTTTTATTACGGGTTAGGTGTGTTTTTTATTGGGGGGATCATACACTACATTGAAAGTCGCTTTCTTTGGCATAACTATCATATTCTTCCTTTACATGAATATTTAGTTGGCACCTATTTTATGGGATTAGGTGTAGCATTAATCGCTCTTTCGAATAAAGCTTGGCTACAACATAAAAGTTTAAGTCAGTTAGGACAACTTACTTTAGGTATTTATGCGGTTCACTTTATTTATGTGGATATTTTTAAGCCATTTGATCTTATAAATGATGGTTTTTTGTGGGAACTTTTTCATATAACTATTGTGATGATGTTATCTATATTCACTACTGGGCTTTTATCTAAATATGCAGTGACTCGAAAGTTAGTACTTTGATAACCATTTGCTGATCTTTTTCATTTTATATTCGGTTAAAATTGTTGTTTTAGGTGAATTGAGTGAATATTTTGTTTGTTGCTTTTGGGTATTTAAACGACGATTTTCAGCGTTTAAAAAGAGTAGGGATAGTTCTGAACTCTATCCCTACAGGTAAAAAGTTACTTTAATAAGTTAAAAAGCGTTTTAGCTATATCTGTGTTGTCTTTTAAGCCGATAAATTTTTCTCTATTGTCACCTAACGCAAAAACAGGCACATCAACTGCAGTATGACCGGTTGAAGTCCAACCGGTGTTAGTTCTTTTATTTATGATAGCTTTAATTTCGGTTAATAGTGCTTGTTGTTCGGCAGAAGCTTTTTTATCAGCATACATATTACGTTTACCTGATTGATGAGGTGATTTTTTAGCCGAAATAAGCTGAGCAATTTCTTCTTCATTAAGCTCAAAATTAAATAAACTTTCTACGCGCTGTTTAGTAATTTTTTGAGTTGTTAATTGCTGAGCTATTGCTTTAGGTGATTTTTTCATTGCTTTTATGATACTAGGATCCCACTTGTAATCACCATTTGCGGCAACGGTTAACCCGCCAGTGCTGTGATCTGCGGTTAATACCACCAAAGTATCAGGATGCTGTTTAACAAATGTTTCTAAATATTCCATTGTTTTGGCTAAATCATCCATTTCACCCATTGCAGCGACGATATCATTACCGTGCCCACCCCAGTCAATTTGGCTAGCCTCAATAAGCATAAAGAAGCCTTGCTTATTATTTTGTGCTAATAAATGCTCTGTAGCGGCTTTTGTCATGGTTGATAAACGATGCGTATTTGTATCATCGAGTGCCCAAGGTAGTCCTTTTTTAGCGAATAAACCAAAAATAGGTTTTTCTTTTGGTAATGTTGATAGTTTTTCATAATTATCAATATAATAGACGCCTGACTCTTCTATCTCTTTGACTAGATTACGATCGTCACGTAAAAAATATTTCCAACCGCCACCTAATAGAATATCTGTTTTCCAGCCTTTATCTAAGTAGCTATCTGCAATAGCATTATAATTTTTGCGACTTTCATTATGGGCTAAATAGCCTGCAGGTGTTGCATGGTTTACTTGTGAGGTAACAACAACACCAATGCTTTTACCTTGTTTATAGGCTTTTTCTAATACAGTTTCTACAGGGTTTTTATCAACATCGAGGGCAATAGCACCATTGTAGGTTTTTGTTCCTGATGATAAGGCTGTTGCGCCAGCGGCTGAGTCGGTAACATAGCCTGAAACTTTATGAGGATAGGTGCTGCTCATGCCAACAAGGTGGCGGTCAAACACAGTTTCTTCAACAAGATCTGTTTTGGGGTCATCTTTTAAATAACGGTATGCACTAGTGTAGGCTGGTCCCATACCATCGCCAATAACCATAATAATGTTTTTAGGTGCAGCATAACTACTATTGATAGCGCAGCTGCTCAGTAATAAAACGGATAATAATTTTTTCATAATAAAACTACTTTACTGTTATGTTAATTAAGTGGTGTCATTGTTAGATCAAGCCAAACTAAGCGGTGATCTGATGATGCTTGTCGGTCTTTGATCAGACGAAAAGTTTCAGCATTTTTTGTTGGCCAAAATACGCCAGCACTGTCTATTTTCCACCCTGATGTTGAAGGCAATACATAATCAGCACGCATGCCCCAATAGGCGGTATGATATTGTCCATTAGGGTTGTTAGGTGCATGTTCTTTGCCCCCTAAGCTTTTAGGTTTAGCGTCTTGAATTAAGGGGCTATGCAATAATAGGTTTATACCTGCAGAAATAGCATCGCCATCAGTATTTGAGGCGTTTTGATCACCTAAAATAACAAAGCGTTGCTGTTTGGCTAAACCGCCAAAATGTTTGTTATCATCGTAAATATAATTACTTTTTGATGGGGTGATATAGTCATGCCAAAAGCGAATTTCATCATGGTTGCGTTTACCATTGCGGTTTTCTTCGCCGTCAAATACTGGCGGCGTAGGATGGCTTGCTAAAATATGAATAACATTTTCGCCAACTTGTATGGGAATGTCCCAATGAGACTTTGATGATAAGCGAAATACTTGCCAAGCTTCTTTATTGTACCAAGGCTGTTTCGTTTTCGGGTTAATAGGTATGAGTGCATTTGGCATATCTTTCCACTTGAAAAACTGAAAGGTGCGAATACCTTCTTCATCTATTGGATATTTTGATAAAAGTGCCATACCAAAATGTCCAGGAAAATAACCAAATCCATAAGTATCTTGTGGTATTTCACCTTTAATACCATCACCATTTAAATCAACGGGAGCGCTTACGCCTGTATTCACAGGTGCTTGATAAAAATAAGGAAAGTTAATGGGTTGCTGCCCATTTTGCGATACATTAAGATAATTGCTAATAAACTTTTTTAAAGCTCGGTGATCATCACTAGTGCGATCAAATTCATTTAATAAAATAATATCAGGATTAACACGCTGGATTATCTCGGCAATATTTTTAATTTGTTGATGGTTTTCAGCTAAAGCTTGTTCAAGCTCTTTACCGGTTATCTTGGGGGTTACACCTCGCTGAGAAGGCACATAGTTCAGTGCTTCCATACTAACATTAAAGGTTGCTATGCGTAGCTTTTTAATTGCTTCAGCATTCGCTATAGACATAAAAGCACCGAGTAAAAATAAAAAAAAAGTCAGTTGTTTAGTCAAGTTTCACCTTTATTCAACGAGTAATAGAGTAATAGTTAAGGTTTTAGCTTACAACCGCGTAAAATCATATCAGTGAGGAATTGAGTTACTTGCTCAATGTCTTCTTCTTCATATTCAGCGCGATTCATAATAGTTAATATTTGTGTTTCAAAATCGGCATAGTGTTGTGTTGAAGACCATATTAAAAAGATAAGGTTCACTGGGTTTACATTAGCCATTTCGCCATTATCGATCCAAATTTGGAATATTTTTGCTTTTTCTCGCACCCATTGGCGTAAATAAGTACGGGCAAATTCTTTTAAGTGTTGAGCACCTTGAATAATTTCCATGGCATATATCTTTGACGCATTAGGATTTTCAAAAGACATTTTTACTTTAGCGGCAATTATTTTTTCAATTGCTTTTTTAGGGCCATCTTCTAATAAAATATCACCAATACCTTGATCCCACATATTAAGTGTTTGTTCTAACACAGCATGATAAATGTTTTCTTTATTCTTAAAATAATAAAGTACATTAGCTTTAGGCAGTTGAGCGCGATCTGCTATTGATTGTACTGATGCGCCTTTATAACCTTGTAAAATAAATTCTTCTTGAGCTGCTTTTATTATAATTTGTTCGCTTTTAGCTCTTATTTTACCTTGTTTTTTAACGGCTGTAGTTGTTGTCATTGTGTTAAAATTCATGATTGTTCGCGAAAAAAATCCCTGTTATATAACGTGAAAATAATTGACTATTTGGTCAATTAGATGTTTTTTAGTCTACTTTACTCGCCCTAAATAGCAACAGATTCTTTTAGTTGTCTTCTTAAATTTAGCTTTTAATCTTAGTCTACTTAACGCCTCGATAATTATGTAACAATTGTTGTCACAAATAGAGTAAAAAACTCAGCTAGTTTATTCGTTAATGTTGAGATGTTAAAGGGGATGTCGTAATTAAAAGTAATATTTTGACAGATTTTTACCTTGATATGTTATTACTAAAATACTCGTAGATTAAAAAGTTATTTTTATATTAAAAAAGCTGCCATATTTTTACCTTATAGAGACAATAAAAATTTTTGATAATAGTTACGTAAGTCAAATTTATTTATTAATATTATCAGCTTATTATGAAAAATCTTGACTGTATAGTCAGGAAATGTGGTCAGATAAGTTTGATATTAATGACAAAAATGTAATGAAATTGTCACAAAAATTTGGTCTAATTGCGCTCAATAAAACCTGTCTAAATGGTTTGTTTTTTGACAGGGGTTTATTTTATTAAATAAAAATTAAATTTCCTAAGGAAAAAAACATGAAAACGCATCATCTCTCACGTGTTGCCGGCGCGTTAGTACTTGCATTGGGTATTTCAACTTCAGCAATGGCGATTGAAACCAGTTCGAGTATTTCGGGTAAGGTAATTACACCAGCTGGTACACCAGCTGCAAATACTAAAATAATAATTACACATATTCCTACAGGTACTACTAAAGTTGTTGAAACTAATGACTCTGGTAGCTATAACTTACGTGGTTTACGTGTTGGCGGCCCTTATAAAGTAGTTATTGATTCTGATGTATATAAAGATCAAGAATACGATTCAGTATACTTAGAAGTAGGTAAGCCATACCGTTTGTCAGCAAATTTAGAGCCGGCTGATATTGAAAAAATTGAAGTAACAGGTAGCCGTGTAATTGGTTTTACTAATAGTGGCTCTGCTGGTTCTTGGGGCAGTGAAGATATTATTAATGCCGCGGGCGGTAACCGTGACTTAAAAGATATTTTACGTACTAACCCATTAGTAACCGTATCAACGGATGATGATGCTACTATGTCTATTGCGGGTTCTAACCCTCGCTACAATAGTTTTACTGTTGATGGTGTTAAACAAAATGATGACTTTGGCCTAAATGGTAATGGTTATCCAACACAACGTTCACCTATTTCAATTGATGCAATTGAGCAGGTTAGTGTTGAAGCTGCACCATTTTCTGCTCGTAATGGCGGTTTTTCTGGTGGTCAAATAAACGCGGTAACTAAATCAGGTACTAATGAGTTTCATGGCAGTGTTTCTTATGAAAAAAGAGATAGTAACTGGGGCGGTACACCCAAAGATCCTGAAACAGGTGAAGATGTTGCATTAGATTATTCAGAAACTACCTATGCAGGTACTTTGGGTGGTCCAATTATTGAAGATAAATTATTCTTCTTTGCTTCTTATGAGTACTTTGATAAACCAACTCAAATTGAGTGGGGGCCTGCTGGTGCTGGTGCTCCTAATGCGACAGATATCACTGTAGAAGATTATGATAGTGTTGTTGATATTGCTCAGCGTATTTATGGTGTTGATGCAGGCTCTTGGGATCAACAACCTAAGCAAACTGATGAAAAAATCTTATTAAAATTAGATTGGAACATCAATGAGGATCACCGTGCAGCATTTACCTATCAAAATACTGAAGGTAATGTTACCCGTAATGTTACAAATAATAACCGTGAGTTAAAACTTTCTACTCATTGGTATAATAAAAATGAAAAGCTAGAAACTTACTCAGCACATTTTTATTCAACGTGGTCTGATGACTTTTCAACTGAAGTTAAAATAGCCTATAAAGACGTTACCACAGAGCAAATTCCAGGTACACGAGAGTTTGGTGATGTAACTATTCGTACAGCAAGTGGTGATATTGCCTTGGGTGCTGATCAGTACCGTCATGGTAATGCATTATCAAATAACACTATTTCAATGCGCTTTTTAGGTGAATATTTATATAACGATCATGAGATTGCTTTTGGTTTAGAATATGACTCAATTGAAGTTACTAACTTATTTGCACCTGATTCATTAGGTCGTTGGGAATTTGATAGCCTTGCTGATTTTGAGAATCGTCAAGCTTCTCGTTTATCTTATGCCAATGCTTATACCAATAACGTAACTGACGCCGAAGCAAACTTTACTTTTGATACCACAACGTTATTTATTGAAGATTCATATTATATAACAGATGAGTTTTTAGTAACGGCGGGTTTACGTTACGAGTTAATTTCATCAAGTGATGAGCCAACTAATAATCCTAATTTTGTTGAGCGTTATGGCTTTTCAAACTCAGTGAGCTTAGATGGTGAAACTATTTTATTACCACGTTTAAGCTTTAATTGGGATTACAGTGATGAAATCGTATTTCGTGGTGGTATAGGTCGTTTTAGTGGTGGTCGTCCTAATGTTTGGTTATCAAATGCTTACTCAAATGATGGTGTAACCTATGTATCAGCTCGTAACGAGAGTGATTATTTAGATAATGCCGATATTACCCAAGTGCCACAAGGTGTTTTAAATGCTATGGCAGCGGGTGATGGTAATGTTAATGTGACTGATCCTAACTTTGAAGTACCATCAGATTGGCGTACGAGTATTGCGATGGATTATACCTTTGCAGTTCCAGGCTTCGGTGATGATTGGTTATGGTCTGCTGAATACTTATACATCAAAAAAGAAAATGATGTATTTTGGGTTGATTTAACACGTGAAAAAGTTGCTGAAACAGCGGCAGGTCAAAATATCTATCGTGCAGTTGATAAGCTCACCGGTGATACTACACAACGTTATGATCTTATGCTGACTAATGCTGATCGTAATGGTCGTAGTAAAATCTTCACGACTAGCTTAACGAAAGCTTTTGATAATGGTCTAGCCTTTAACTTATCTTATACTAATCAAGATATTACTGAAGGTTCACCAGGTACATCATCAACAGCAACGTCTAATTTCCAATACCCTATTACAACCGATCGTGGTCGTGCAGAAATTGGTACAGCGGCTTATGAAATTGAACATAGCTTTAAGTTAAGCGTGAACTATACAACTGAATTTATTGAAAATTATGCCACTAAATTTAACCTATTCTTTGAACGTCGTTCAGGTCGTCCAATTAGCTGGGTACTTGGTTCGTACCGTGATGATGATTTAGGTGACCAAGGCAAGTTTGACGACTCAGATGTTTACTTACCTTATATTCCTACTGGGCCAGATGATCCAGCAGTGGTATTAAATGGTATGGACTGGACAGAGTTTTCTGGTTATTTAGAGCAAGCTGGTTTAACTAAATATGCAGGTAGTTTTGCTGAAAAAGGTGCATATCGTGCCCCATGGGTAACACGTTTAGATTTAAATATTACGCAAGAGTTACCAGGGTTTATGCCAGGTCATAAAGGTGAATTATTCTTTAATATTCGTAACTTGCTAAACTTACTTGATAGTTCAAAAGGTGAAGCATTACGTAGCCGTTACGGTAGCAAAATTTTAGTTGATTATGATATTGATGATCAAGGTCGTTATGTTTATAGAGCTCCTTATGGCGGATTTGATGCAAGAAATTGGGATACTTTTGATGCTGCTAAGTCTACATGGAATGTTAAAATAGGCGTTCGTTACAAATTCTAAAATTTGTAATTAACTCGTTATAATAAAAAGCCGTGTTAACACACGGCTTTTTTTATTGCGATAGAAAATATTTTATACTTGCCAGTTAATAGGCTGTTTGCCTTGCTGTATTAAAAGGTTATTAGCTGTAGAAAAGTGCCTACAACCTAAAAAACCCCGATGAGCAGACAAAGGTGAGGGATGTGGTGCTGTTAGTACAACATGCTTATTTCTGTCGATAACGTTGCCTTTTTTTTGAGCATGTGAACCCCATAACAAAAATATAATATTATTACCGTAGGTATTTAACACGTTGATAACTTTATCGGTAAACTGCTCCCAACCTAAGTGTTTATGTGAATGGGCTTTTCCAGCTTCAACAGTTAATACGGTATTTAATAAAAGCACGCCTTGTTCAGCCCAAGATAATAAATAACCATGATCGGGTATCACAAAACCATCAATATCTTGTGCAAGCTCTTTATAAATATTCTTTAATGAGGGCGGTATTTTAACACCGGGTTTTACTGAAAAACTTAAACCATGTGCTTGATCAGGGCCATGATAAGGATCTTGACCGATGATCACTACTTTTACTTGTTCAAAAGGGGTTACTGCGAATGCTGTAAATACTTCTTTTTGTGGAGGGTAAACGGTTATGCCATTTGTTCGTTGATTCGCGACGTAACTTAACGTTTGTTTAAAGTAGTCTTTTTGTTTTTCTTCAGCTAATAAATCAGTCCATGTAGGCATTCTATTTCTCTAAACGTATGTTATTCATTGGGGTATTTTAACCAGTAAAGCCCACTTAAGCTAATGAAACTATTTCAGCTTGTGTTACTTTTAATAAATCTTGAGGAGCCATTTCAATCTCTAAACCTCGCTTGCCGCCACTAATAAAAAGCGTTGTAAAGTTTAGGGCACGATTATCAAGTAAGGTTACTAATGTTTTCTTTTGTCCTATAGGGCTAACGCCACCTAAAACATAGCCAGTAGATTTTTCTACTTGTTGTGCTGATGCCATTTGCACCTTTTTACTGTTAAGCGCTTTTGCTGCTGCTTTCAAATTTAATTGCTGATTTACAGGAATAATAGCTACAGCGAGTTTGTTATCTTCTGTTTGTATAACTAATGTTTTAAATACTTGATTTATATTTACTTTAAGTTTTTCTACGGCTTCTTTGCCATAATTAGATTCATTAGCATCATGCTTATAACGATGCAGTTTAAAATCAACAGCTTGTTTTTTTAATTGTTGTACTGCCGGTGTCATAATTTAGCGTCTCTTATGTTTTATGTTAGAAATAAATAGTATGAGTATAATCGACCAACTTTACTATTGGGAATGGTTAGAACCGCTATATTTAATAATCACGCTACTCTAATCTTCAAGCTATACTGAATTTATTTAGCATCTACAAAGCAATACCTTAGCCTACATTAGGATGACGGTGCACCTGTTTATAGAAAAGTGATAAGATACAAATTATTCAATAAAACGTCTTCTTTATTCTTATATGCGATTAATTCATACCTCTGATTGGCATTTAGGGCAACATTTTTATGGTAAAAGCCGCGCTAATGAGCACCAACAATTTTTAAATTGGCTGTTAACGCAAGTTACAACACATAATGTTGATGCCATTATTGTGGCGGGTGATATTTTTGACACCACAACACCGCCAAGTTATGCCCGAGAAATGTATTTTGATTTTATTGCCAAACTGCATCAACAAGCTTGTTCATTGATTATTTTGGCAGGAAATCATGATTCAGTAGCCATGCTTACCGAGTCAAAACAAGTATTAGCGCATTTATCTACACAGGTAATTGCGCAAGCAGGTATGGATGAAAAAGAACAGTTGGTCACGCTAAGAGATCCACAAGGGGAAGTGCAAGCTTTAATTTGTGCAATACCTTTTATTCGTCCTCGCGATGTTTTAACCAGCCAGGCAGGGCAATCGGCAAGTCAAAAACAGGGTGATTTGCAACAAGCGATCAGCGATTATTATCAAAAAAATGTGGCTTTTGCCCAAAAGCAGCGCGAAGCCTTGCAGGCTAATATTCCTATTATTGCTACGGGACATTTAACGACTGTGGGCGTTACATGCTCTGAATCGGTGCGTGATATTTATATTGGCAGTTTAGCGGCGTTTCCTGCGAATGCTTTTCCTCAAGTTGACTATATAGCCTTAGGGCATATTCATCGCGGGCAAAAGGTGGCTAAAAATAATCATATTCGCTATAGCGGTTCACCTATTGCGTTAAGTTTTGATGAGGCTAATCAAGAAAAACAAGTGCTTATGGTTGATTTTGCACAGGGTAAATTAAAAGATATTTCTCCTTTAGTGGTACCATGTTTTCAACCTCTAGCCATGTTAAAGACCAATTTAACTGATTTAGTTGCTGATATAAAGGTGTTAATGAGTAAGTTCTCAACACAACTTACGAATAAGCAAGGTAAAATTTGGCTTGATATTGAAATTAACCACAGTGATTATTTAGCTGATCTTCAACAACGCATTGAAAGCCTTGTTGATGACTTACCTGTTGAAGTTTTACGAGTACGTCGAGAGAAGTCTCCACAGCAATTAGCCACAGTAATTGCAGAAAACACCACGCTAAATGAGCTGAGTGAAATTGAAGTATTTGAGCAGCGTTTAACGTTAGAAACATGGCCAGCAGAAGAAGATGAACAAAGAAAACAACGCTTACAACAATTATATAAACAGCTGGTTAATGAAGTAAAAACGGAGCCTAAAGTATGAAAATATTAAGCTTACGTTTTGAAAATATTAATGCGCTAAAAGGGCAATGGAAAATTGATTTTACGCAACCCCCTTTTAATAATAATGGGTTATTTGCTATTACTGGCGCAACTGGGGCAGGAAAAACCACCATTTTAGATGCCCTTTGTTTAGCGCTTTATCATCAAACACCGCGTTTGAGTGTTTCTAAAAAACAAAATCAATTGATGACGCGTCATACCAGTCATTGTTTAGCAGAAGTTGAATTTGAAGTAAAAGGGCAGGGTTATCGAGCCTTTTGGAGCCAAAAACGTGCGCGAGGTAAAGTTACAGGTAACTTGCTTGAGCCAACGGCTGAATTAGCAACACTTGATGGAAATATTATTGCAGAAAAAGTCTCTGCAGTGCGAAAAAAAATAGCGACCATAACAGGCCTCGATTTTTCACGTTTTCGTAAATCTATGCTGTTATCGCAGGGAGAATTTGCCGCTTTTTTAAATGCTCCTGCCAAAGAGCGTTCAGAATTATTAGAAGAGCTAACCGGCACTGAAATTTATAGTGAAATATCTATTGCGGTTTTTGAACAACATAAAACAAAACAACAAGTTTTGGCAAACTTGCAGGCTAAAAATGAAGCTACTTTATTGCTTTCAAACGAACAAAAAAACCTTTTAGAGCAACAGTTAGCTGACTTGTTAGCACAAGAAAGTAAACAGCTGAATGAGCAAAAAAAATTACAACAAGCATTGCAATGGTGGCAGCAATATAAACAGCACCAACAACAGCTTGAACAAGCGAAACAAGCATTATTGGCGGTAGAACAACAAGAACATAACCAACAGCAGAGTTTAGCGCAATTAAGCTTAGCGGAGCCTGCAGAAAAGCTTCGTATAATTTATCAACAAAAACAACAAGCTGAGCAAGATAAAACGCAATTAAAACAGCAATTGACCGTATTACAGCAAGATATTATACAAAGTGAAGAGAAACTGAAATACTTGAGTACGCAATTAACGCAAAGTGAGCAAGACTTTCAGGAAAAATCACAACAATGGCAAGCAACAGAAGATTTGATCCATGAAAAAGTGTTACCTTTAGAGCAAAGTATTGCTCATTTACAAGCACAATTAGAAAAGATAACTGCGCAATTAACGCCACTTGCACAGCAAAAACAAACACTGGCTAACAAAATAGCGCAATATCAGCAAGAACAAAATGCGCTAGCGCAAGCACTTGCCAAGCAGCAAGATTATCTCGATCAAAATAACCATTACCAAGGTTTAGCTGAAAAATTGCCTTTATGGCAAAATCAAGCTAAAAGCATTACCTATCAGCAACAAGAAATCAGCCATCTTATTGCACAACAACAAACGCAAGAAAAGCAGTTAAGTACCGGCGAGCAAAAACAGCAGCAGTATATTAATGATCAGCAGAAAACTCAGCAAAAAATTAGCCAATTGCAGCAAAAATTAACTGCTTTAACAACTGAATATCAGCGTTTATTGGCAGCTCAGCAGTTAGAAAATGCCCAAACGTTATACGAACAAATTAATCAACGCCAATCGCTACAAACAATGCAAGCACAAGCGTGGCAACATGTGCAACGGTTTTATCAGTTAAGTGAAAACTATCAACAAAATCAGCAGGCGCTTGCTGAAAAACAACAAAAATTAGCACAAGTTAGTGAGCAATTAACACAATGTCGAACTTCTTATCAGCATTTAAAGCAGTCGTATGATGATGTGCAAACCATTATTGACCAGCAAAAAAGTATTATGGCACTTGCTGACTATCGTGAGCAGTTGCAAGCAGGGGAGCCTTGCCCTTTATGTGGCGCAACTGAACATCCGGCGATAGAAAGCTACAATGCACTAAAGCATGATAATGGCTATCAGCAACGACTAGTAGAGCTAAAACAAGCATTAATGGCTTGTGAAGCGCAAGGAAAAACACTTAATCATGAACAAAGCCAATTGCAAGCAAGTATTGAACAATTAACACATAACAAACAGTTAATATTAGACGAAATCAATAGCTTACAGCTACAGTGGCAAGAACATAAAAAACATTTATGCGCCTTTATACCTGAAATAGGGGAAATAGCACTTGAATTGTTGATAGAAGAACAAGAAAAATCGACTAAGCCTATTGAAGTCAAAGCAAAAATAGAAGAAGCCTTTGGGCAAAGTGAACGTTATTTCCAACAATTAACTGAATTAGCTCAACAGTTGCGCAACATCGAAACACAGCAAGCTGAGTTACAACAACAGCTTAATCAATTAGAAAAACAGCAAGTAACGGATGAAAAACAACTGGCATTGCTGGTACAACATCAAGCAAATTTTAAAGAGAATATTAAGCAACTAACGGCCTCTTTAGCGAGTAAACAGCAGCAATTAGACACTTTAGTTGATGAAATGCTAGTAGATATTAATCAATTAGGCTTTAGTTTTGATAAACATTCATTATTACAGTCAGATAAATTTTTAAGCTGGTTAGATGAACAAGCACAAAATATTCAGCACTATCAGCAAACTTTAGTGGCATTAAATAATAGTAAAGAAACATTAGCAACACTGGCTCAACAGTTAAATATTGCGCAAACGCAACAAAATTTAAATCAACAGCAATTAGACGCATTAAGCGTGCAAAGAGATACACTGCAAACTGATATAGAGACACAACAGCAACAGCGTAAGACGCTATTGGTTGACACTGTAGAAACAGTGCGCGAACAATTAAAAAATCAACGCCAACAAGCGCAAGATGAGCTAAAACAATTACACGAAAAGGTGCAACAACAGCAACAAAATCAACAGCATTTGCATGGGCAATTACAAAGCTTGCAGCAACAACTTAATGAATTAACCGATAAGGCCATATGTTATACGCAAACATGGCAAGAAAATTTACAACAAAGTATTTTTGCGGATGAAAATGCCTTTTTAAGTGCGCTAAAATCAGTAGCAGAAATTAACCAATTAAGGCAATTACAACAGCAACTTAATGAAGATAAAACTAAGGCAAAAACTCTTATTGCACAAGCAAATAAGCAACTTGAGCAATTAATAAAACATGATGAAAAAACACAGTTTAAACAAGGCAAATATGAGCAATTTCAGCAAGATCTTGACCTCATAACGCAGCAACTAAAACAGCTTCAATGGCAACAAGGGCAATGTTCTCAACAGCTTAAACATGATGAAAAGTTACGCTTACAGCAGCAAAGTGTACTAACCGAAATAGAAAATTTGCAGAAAGATCTTGATGATTGGTCACATTTAAATGCCTTAATTGGCTCAGCTGATGGTGCTAAATACCGTAAGTTCGCCCAAAGCCTAACCTTAGCGCATTTGGTTTATTTAGCTAACCAACAACTGTTACGATTGCATGATCGTTACCAATTACAATGTCAAAAAAATGATAGTTTATCACTTGAAGTTATTGATACATGGCAAGGCGATGCATGTCGTGATACAAAAACATTGTCAGGCGGAGAAAGCTTTTTAGTGAGCCTTGCTCTGGCATTAGCCTTGTCTGATTTAGTCAGCAATAAAACCAGTATTGACTCATTATTTTTAGATGAAGGTTTTGGTACGCTTGATAATGAAACCTTAGAAATAGCATTATCAGCATTAGACAATTTAAATGCTAGCGGCAAAATGATCGGGGTGATCAGCCATGTTGAATCATTAAAAGAACGTATTGCGGTACAAATTAAGGTTGAAAAACGTCATGGCTTAGGGCTAAGTCGTTTAGCTGAGCAATTTAAATTTAATAACTAAGCTAGCCGCAATTTACTGCCTTGAAAGATTAATACGCCTTTGTCATTAATCTTATTAATCAGTAGGTTTGTCGACTTAGATTTTATCATGGTTAATATACTGATATGGTTAATCTGTCACATACAAAATAGTATTATTTAAACGATAGGGGAAGTTATGAAGTTAGTAAATATGAGCCTTTTTAGTAAAACAGCAATTGCGACAGCGATTTTTTTCTCAACAACTATTGCCGCGCAAGTACAAGTTATTCATGCGGGAAAATTACTGGCAATTCCTGGAGAAAAGCCGCTAACAAAACAAACCATTGTTGTTGATGAGGGTAAAATTATTGCGGTAAAAAAAGGTTTTATAGCAGCCAATAAAATCGATAAAGA
>WFQC01000041.1 GCA_015487235.1 Alteromonadaceae bacterium | reverse complement strand
CTACCCTAAGTTTCAAAATCAGTTATGTAAAAGAACGAGGCTTATCGATTAAATTGACATTCCACTTAACCGCTAAATTTTAAGCGCGCAAATTATAGCAAATAAAATCATCTTTAGCGACCCACTTTTAGCCAGATGCTTATTATTTACCTGAATGAAATAGAAAAACTAAATAAAATTAATCGCTTAAAATTTAAACATTAATATATAAAAATGCTTTTATAGAAGTAAATACTCTAATTCAGATCAAATTGCGCTAGCGAAGTTTTTACTTTTTGCTGATTTTTATTTCAGACCTCGTTATTGTTATATGATAAAATGTTTCGGTTTTTAGCCATCTAGATACATAAAAAAGATAATGTCATTATTAGAAAATATTCGAATTGTTTTAGTTAATACCTCTGATTGTCGCAATATTGGTTCAGCGGCTCGAGCAATGAAAACCATGGGACTTAGTCAACTGATATTGGTTGACCCTATTGAAATGCCTAATGGTCAAGCCCAAGCATTATCTGCTGGCGCTAGCGATGTGTTAGCAAATGCCAAAGTGGTGAGTAATCTCAATGAAGCGGTTAATGATTGTGGTTTAGTGGTGGGTACCAGTGCTCGCTCTCGTACGTTACCTTGGCCAATGCTTGAACCGCGTGAATGTGGTCAAAAGCTCGTCATTGAAGCGGCTAATTTTCCTGTGGCATTAGTGTTTGGACGAGAAAGTAGCGGCTTAACTAATGAAGAACTTCAGCTTTGTCATTTTCATGTGCAAATTCCTGCAAACCCTGATTATAGCTCGCTGAATTTGGCGATGGCTGTGCAAACGTTAAGTTATGAAATCAGAATGAATTTTCTTGAATTACAACAGCTTCAACACAGCGATAAAGCTATTCAGGCGCAAGAAGATTATCCCTTAGTTGAAGAAACTGAACGCTTATATCAACATTTTGAACAAGCCCTTAAAGCGACAGGGTTTATTACGCCAAGCCATCCAGGGTTGGTGATGACTAAATTACGCCGCTTATTAAATCGAGCCCGCCCAGATGCTAAAGAAGTTAAAATGTTACGTGGTATTTTATCTTCGGTTGAAAAGGCTGCTCAAGGTAAGAAATAATTTCTAACAATATACTATTGATAAAGCAATTATAGGAAATCACCGCTATGTTTGACCGCATCAAAGAAGATATTAACAGTGTCTTTGATCGTGACCCTGCTGCTCGTAATATGTTTGAAGTATTAACCAACTATCCTGGTTTGCATGCTATTTGGGGGCATCGCCTTGCCAAATGGTTTTGGGTGAGAAACTTTAAATGGTTAGGGCGCACAATATCAACCTTATTTCGCTGGTTTACCGGTGTTGAAATTCATCCTGGCGCAACGCTAGGGCGTCGCTTTTTTATTGACCATGGCATGGGCGTAGTTATTGGTGAAACAGCCGAAATTGGTGAAGACTGTACCATTTATCATAGTGTTACGTTAGGAGGCACCAGTTGGAATAAAGGCAAACGTCATCCTACATTGGGTAATAATGTTGTTATTGGTGCGGGGGCAAAAGTACTAGGACCATTAATGATTGGTGATAATGCACGTATTGGTTCAAATGCTGTGGTTGTTAAAGATGTGCCAGCACAAGCAACGGTTGTTGGTATTCCAGGGCGTATTGTTAGCACAAAAAGTAGTGGCACAGAGCCCAGTCATGAACAGCGCAGCGCTATTGCTAAAAAATATGGTTTTGATGCTTATGCTGTCTCGCCTGATAACCCTGATCCTGTAGCAAAAGCAATAGGCCGAATGCTTGATCATGTGCACTTAATGGACAGTAAAATTAGCGATATATGTAAAGAAGTAAACCAACTTGGTGGCGATGTTTGTGCTAAAGATTTACCAGAATTAAAAGTCAGAGAATTTATTGAAGACGAAAAAGAAGCTGCTTTGCGTCGCCAAAGCAAAATATCGGCTTTTGATCCTGAAATTTAAGCGAATGAATTGTCGGTAAATTTATTGATTTATATCAAAGACCCTAAAAAATACTCAAGTATTGATTGACCCTATTTTATCATCGGCGTAAAATACCTTAGTAAATTACTAGGGTATTTAGTTGACTATTTTATATGGGTATGTAAAATTGCGCAGCAATCGTGTTACAAGCTGGGTTTTTAACTCACAGGTTTAGTAATATGAACTGCCCTTTGGCAATAAATTAGGGTGTAAAATGAAACTAACTTCTAAAGGTCGCTACGCTGTTACAGCAATGCTTGATGTAGCAATACATGCTTCTTCTGGCCCTGTTTCACTAGCAGATATTTCAGAGCGGCAAGACATTTCATTGTCTTATTTAGAACAATTATTTTCTAAGTTACGAAAGCATGGCTTAGTAACAAGTGTTCGAGGGCCCGGTGGCGGTTATCGATTAGGAAAATGTTCCGCTGAAATTGCTGTTGCCGATGTTATTTCAGCGGTTAATGAAAGTGTTGATGCTACTAAGTGTTCAGGAAAAACAGGTTGCCAAGCAGGTGAAAAATGCCTAACACATAATTTATGGGCAGGTTTAAGTCAACGAATTGAAGAATTTTTACAAGGCATTTCTTTGTCAGAGTTAGTGGCGCAAAGAGATGTTCAGTCAGTGTCTGAACGACAAGATACCCAGCAAAGCCAAGCGGCGCAGCAGTTGTCACAGAAAACATTGATCACCACTAATATTATTCACGACTTGTAATTGAGCGTGTTTGTTTTATTTTGGAGTATGTAAGCGAATGAAGCTTCCTATTTATTTTGACTATTCAGCTACTACGGCGGTTGATAAACGTGTTGCAGAAAAAATGATGCAATACTTAACTGTTGACGGTATTTACGGTAATCCAGCGTCACGCTCACATAAATTCGGCTGGCAAGCTGAAGAAGCCGTTGATATTGCCCGCAATCAAGTGGCTGATTTAATTAATGCCGATCCGCGTGAAATCGTTTTCACCTCAGGCGCTACCGAATCTGATAACCTTGCGATTAAAGGTGCTGCTCAGTTCTATAAAAAACGCGGTAAACATATTATTACCTGTAAAACTGAACACAAAGCAGTTTTAGATACTTGTCGTGAACTAGAGCGTCAGGGCTTTGAAGTGACTTACCTTGATCCTGAAAGCAATGGTCTAATTGACTTGAACAAACTTGAAGCGGCAATGCGTGATGACACTATTTTAGTCAGTATTATGCATGTTAATAATGAAATTGGTGTTATTCAAGACATTGAAAAAATTGGTGAAATGTGCCGTCAGCGTAAAATAGTTTTCCATGTTGATGCTGCGCAAAGTGCTGGTAAAATTGCCATTGATACGCAAACCCTAAAAGTTGATTTAATGTCGTTTTCAGCGCATAAAGTTTATGGCCCTAAAGGGATCGGTGCTTTATATGTTCGTCGCAAACCGCGTGTACGTTTAGAAGCGCAAATGCATGGCGGTGGTCATGAGCGTGGTATGCGTTCAGGCACATTACCAACACATCAAATTGTTGGTATGGGCGAAGCGTTTAGAATTGCCAAAGAAGAAATGGCGAAAGATCTTGTGCATGTCACTAAAATGCGCGATCGCCTATGGGCTGGTATTAGCTCAATGGAACAAGTTTTTGTTAATGGCGACTTTGATAAGCGCTATCCGGGTAATTTAAACGTAAGCTTTAATTTTGTTGAAGGTGAGTCGTTAATTATGGCGCTAAAAGATTTAGCCGTATCTTCAGGTTCAGCCTGTACGTCAGCAAGTCTTGAACCTTCATATGTTTTACGTGCGCTCGGTTTAAATGATGAAATGGCTCATAGTTCTATTCGTTTTAGCTTTGGCCGTTACACCACAGAAGAAGAAATTGATTACGCAATTGAATTGATTAAAAAATCAATAGGTCATTTACGTGATATGTCACCACTTTGGGAAATGTACCAAGACGGTATTGATTTAGATTCAATTGAATGGGCTGCTCACTAGCAGCTCGCAAAATAATACCCAACTAAACAAACTCTAGTTGGGAATTGAGGAGAGATATTATGGCTTATAGCGAAAAGGTCATTGACCATTATGAAAATCCACGCAATGTTGGCTCAATGGATAAAAATGATCCACAAGTAGCTACAGGTATGGTTGGCGCACCAGCATGTGGTGACGTAATGAAATTACAACTTAAAATTTCAGATGACGGCATAATCGAAGATGCTAAATTTAAAACCTATGGCTGTGGTTCTGCTATTGCTTCAAGCTCATTAGTAACCGAATGGGTAAAAGGGAAAAGTATTGAAGAAGCTAGCAGTATTAAAAATACAGATATTGCTGAAGAATTAGCTTTACCACCGGTAAAAATTCACTGTTCAATTTTGGCTGAAGATGCCATTAAAGCAGCGATTGAAGATTACCGTAGCAAACAAAAGTAGCAACAGGAGCCTTGTTAATGTCTGTTACCATGACACCCGCAGCAGCAGAGCGGGTTAGAACTTTCTTAGCCAACCGTGGCAAAGGGCTAGGTTTGCGTTTAGGGATCAAAACAACAGGTTGCTCTGGTTTGGCTTATGTACTTGAGTTTGTTGATGAATTAAATGACGACGACCAACTATTTACCATTGACGGCGTGAATATCATTATTGACGGTAAAAGTTTGGTTTACCTTGATGGTATTGAGTTAGATTTTGTCAAAGAAGGTTTAAACGAAGGTTTTAAATTTAACAACCCCAATGCTAAAGGCGAATGTGGTTGTGGTGAAAGCTTTAACGTATAATTTATGTAATATTAAGCAGGTTAATCATGGTTAGCCTGTCTTCTCATTTTGTGGAATTTCAATGTTAAATTACTTTGAATTATTTGGCTTAAAAACCGACTTCTCAATAGACCTTGCCCAGCTTAGTAACGCTTTTCAGCAGTTACAAAAAACAGCTCACCCTGATAAATTTGCCCATGCTTCGAGCCAAGAACAGCTACTCGCTGTACAAAAGTCGGCAACCATTAATGATGCTTATCAAACCCTGAAAAATCCGCTAAAACGAGCAGAATATATACTCAAGCTGCGCGGTACAGTAATGCCTTCAGAACAGGCTTCTTTTCAAGATAATGCTTTTTTAATGCAGCAAATGGAGCTCAGAGAAATGATCGCTGAAGTGCAAGCAGCTAATGACATTGATGCTGCATTACTTGAAGTGAGAACTGTTTTAGACAGTGAATATCAACAACTATTTACACAGCTACAGCAATTGTTAAATGACGACACAGAGCAAAGTAATCAACAAGCAAGCGATATATTACGCAAACTTAAATTTTATCAAAAATTGCAATTAGAAGTTGATCGACTCGAAGAACAACTTTTTGACGATTAAGCACTTACCTTATTTTATATTGAGCATAGATTATGGCATTACTACAAATTGCAGAGCCAGGACAAAGCACTGTACCACACGAACATCGTTTAGCGGCGGGTATTGATTTAGGTACAACTAATTCACTGATCGCCACTGTTAAAAGTGGTTTAGCTCAAACCTTAACTGATGAACAAGGGCGAGATATTTTACCGTCAGTAGTTAGTTATCAAGAAAGTTCTATTTTAGTTGGCGATAATGCTAAAGGTTATGCTGTGAGCGACCCGCAAAATACTATTGTTTCAGCCAAACGTTTGTTGGGACGTTCACTCAGTGATATTAAACAAAAATACCCCAATTTACCTTATCAATTTGTTGGTGATGAAAATCACCCCAGTATTCAGACGCGTCGTGGTGTAGTTAACCCTGTGCAGGTTTCGGCTGAAATTTTAAAAGCCTTAGTTGAACGTGCTGAAAAATCTTTAGGTGGCGAATTAACCGGTGTGGTGATAACCGTGCCTGCTTATTTTGATGATGCACAACGTCAAAGCACCAAAGATGCGGCAAAACTTGCGGGTGTAGAAGTATTACGTTTACTTAACGAACCGACGGCAGCTGCGGTTGCTTATGGTTTAGACAGTGGTAATGATGGTGTTATTGCGGTGTATGACTTAGGCGGTGGTACTTTTGATATTTCAATATTACGTTTAAATAAAGGTGTTTTTGAAGTACTCGCCACAGGGGGCGACTCTGCATTAGGCGGTGACGATTTTGATTTATTACTGGTTGATTATTTAATTGAACAAACAGCGTTAACAAGGCCTCTGACTAATAATGTAGAGCGTCAATTATTAAAACAAGCGTGTTTTATTAAAGAACAGTTAACTAGCCACGAGCAAGTGTCGGTAACAATAGATTTACCCGATAATAAACAAACTCAAATTACGGTGAACAAATCAACCTTTGATGGGTTAATTAAAAGTTTAGTGGCTAAAACCCTACGCGCTTGTCGTCGCTCTTTAAAAGATGCCAATATTAGCATTGAAGAGGTTAATGAAGTTGTTATGGTGGGCGGTTCAACCCGTGTGCCTTTAGTGCGTAGTGAAGTTGAAAAATTCTTTAACCGAAAACCGTTAACGTCTATCGACCCTGATAAAGTCGTTGCTATTGGTGCGGCAATACAAGCAGACATTCTTGCAGGTAATAAACCTGATAGTGATATTTTATTGCTTGATGTTATTCCGCTTTCTTTAGGCATTGAAACGATGGGCGGCTTGGTTGAAAAAATTATTCCGCGCAATACCACTATACCTGTTGCTAAAGCACAAGAATTCACCACCTTTAAAGATGGTCAAACAGCGATGATGATTCATGTGTTGCAAGGTGAGCGAGAATTAGTTGATGATTGCCGATCTTTAGCGCGTTTTGAACTGCGTGGTATTCCGCCGATGGTGGCTGGTGCTGCTCATATTCGTGTTACGTTTAAAGTAGATGCTGATGGCTTGTTGCAAGTCTCAGCGATGGAAAAATCAACTAAAGTTGAGGCAAGCATTGAAGTGAAACCTTCTTTTGGTTTAGCTGAAGATGAAATTACCCAAATGTTAAAAGACTCTATGGCCAATGCCAAAGAAGATATGCAAGCTCGTATGTTAAAAGAGCAACAAGTGGAAGCTAAGCGTGTACTTGAGTCAGTGCAATCTGCACTTGCCACTGATGGTGATTTATTATCAGCGCAAGAACAAGAAGCCATAACTAAAGCATTAACTACTATGGTACAGGTTGCGCAACAGGGTACAGTAGCAGAAATAGAAGCAGCTATTGCCGAGGTTGATAAACTTACGGCAAGGTTTGCTGAATTACGTATGGACTCTTCAATAAGAGATGCTTTAACAGGGCATAATGTTGAAGAAATATAACGCTGCGTCTACAGCTTTGCAGATATTAATGAAATGAATAACTTACAGAACACTTGGAAATAAAAACATGCCAAAAATTATCTTTTTACCCCATGAAGAGCTTTGTCCTGATGGTGCAGTAGTTGATGCTGAAGAAGGTGAAAGTGTACTTGATGCCGCCCTACGCAATGATATTGGTATTGAGCATGCTTGTGAAAAAGTTTGCGCTTGTACAACTTGTCACGTCATTATTCGTGAAGGCTTTGATTCTTTAGAAGAAAGTGATGAATTAGAAGATGATATGCTTGATAAAGCCTGGGGGCTTGAGCCTGAATCTCGTTTAGGATGCCAAGCAAAAGTAGCCGATGAAGATTTGGTGGTGGAAATTCCCAAATATACGGTCAATATGGTTTCTGAAAATCATTAATTTATTGTACTCATGCTGTAGCTGTATTTAAGCAAAATAAGCAGGGTGTGTTGAATTTTCGAGTTTGAATTTTGTGAGTAGAATAACTACTTACAAAATTCAAACCCTACTAACCATCATTTTTCCAGCGCAAATTTTAGCTCATTTACTTAATAGAATAAGAATTACTTTAGGCTTCTTTAAAGGTATTCGTTACTTTGGCAACATATTTTAATGAGCTGTCTATTTCAGCAGCATTTTGACCAACAGTGCTGGCATTTTCTAAGTTTTTCTCGCCAAGATCATTAACCGCTTGAATATTACGATTAATTTCTTCAGCAACCACTCCTTGCTCTTCTGCTGCAGTGGCAATTTGTGCCGAATAATCTGTAATGTCAGCCATCATTTTGCTGACTGCTTTCATTAAGTTACTTGATGAGGTGGTTGAGCTTTCACAATATTCAGCTTGTTGAATATTTTGCTCTATCATTTTAGTCCAACCCTCAATAGTCTTAACCATTGCACTCATTGAGTTATTGATCTCTTTACTTGAGGTTTGTGTGCGAGTTGATAGGGTACGAACTTCGTCGGCAACTACGGCAAAACCTCGCCCTTGTTCTCCCGCTCTTGCGGCTTCAATTGCGGCATTTAGGGCGAGTAAATTGGTTTGTTCTGCTATGCCATTAATTTCTTGCATCATATCATTAACTTTGGCTATTTCTGCTTTTAGTTGTGCTGCTGAGCTAGCTGTTGACTGCACTTCATTGGTAAGCACTTGTATGCTGCTGGCACTTTTATCGATAAGCTGTGTTGCTTGGCTACATTGGGTTGAGGTTTCTTCTATTTTGGCAAGTGTATCAGCTGAGTTTTTCGCGATCTCATTGGTAGTAATTGTCATCTCATTCATTGCTGTAGCAACTTGAGTTAATTCATATTTCTGCTTTTCTGTACTTTGTTGTGCTTGTTTAGCGGCTGAAGCGAGCTTTTCTCCCACACGTTGTAAGTGATGGCTTAGATCGATAAAACGTCCTAAAATAGTTCTGCTTTTTGCCTTAGCTAAACTAAAGTGAAAGTTAATAACTGATGTTAAACCTTTACCACTATAAATAAAGCGGCTAACACTATCAAAGTTTTGCTGTAGTTGTGCCACTAACTGAGGGGTTTCAATTAATTCTGTTTTAAAAATAAGCGCTAATGTAATTAAAGAAACTAGGAATAACGCTAAAGCAGAAAAACCTGCATGTAGCGTAAATAGTAGCGCAAAAATACTGGTTATAGTGACTGCTAGCCAGCGCTTTTTATGCATGCCAAATTCAGTGATTTTGTCTAGCTTTCCTTGATTAATGGCTTGGTAAATTTTCTCTGCATTTCTTTTTAAAGCTTCATCAGGCTTTACTCGCACTGATTGATAGCCAACAATTTCACCCTTTTCTACAATAGGGGTTACATAAGCGTCAACCCAATAATAGCGCCCATCTTTACAACGATTTTTAACTAAACCTTGCCAAGGATTTCCTGATTTTAAATGTTGCCATAAGTCTTTAAATGCTGCTGAAGGCATATCAGGATGGCGTACAATATTATGATTTTTGCCAACGAGTTCATGAGCTTCAAAGCCAGATACTCGACAAAAGGACGGGTTAACATAAGTTAGAACACCGCGAAGGTCTGTGGTTGAAACTAATTCTTCATCACGAGAAAATAGTACTTCTTCATTAATTAGTTGGGAATTTCTTCTACTGCTTTTCATATATTAATCTTTAGTTGGTTATTTAAACTGCAAATACCTTACTGACCGCACTATAAATGATAATGAAAACTATTACCAACAAGAAAAAGTGTATAGATTGTTTTCCCTCTGTAAATAATTCTTTAATATCAATAAAAAATATATAAATATCAATTAATTATTTTGTTTGTTAAATTTTTAAGAAATAGAGTAATTACTTAATTTTAGTCTGAAGAAGGATATAAGGTATAACTTTTCGGAACATCTCATTTTGCGACATTATGTCACAGGGGCGTAGGCGTCAATATTGTTAAAATTTAACTTCCTAATTTTATTAACAATAACAATACAACATAACAAAATGAAACTACAACTAACTTTTAAACCTACGCTGGTTGCTTTATTTGTTGCAGCCTCTTGTTCTACTGTAAATGCAGAACAAATAAACACTAAGCAAGCTATTTCAAAAGCAGATCTTGAACGTATTACCGTTACGGCTAACCGTAAACAAAACTTTGATACTGACCTTGCTATGTCGGTACAAAGTATTAATAAAGATGCATTGTCACTTGATAATGGTCAGCATGTTGCGGAATCTTTAAACAGTATTTCTGGCGTACTAATCGATCAACTTTCGGGTGGGCAAGGACATAAAACATCAATTCGTATGCCTATTAACACCAGTGGTTATTACTTATATTTGCAAGATAATATTCCGCTACAATCGCCTGCTTTTTTTAATCATAATGCGCTATGGTGGTCAAGTTTTAATACTAATGTAGAGCGGGTTGAAGTATTAAAAGGTGCAGGTACAGCGCTTTATGGCTCGGGAGCGGTAGCGGCTACTATTAATATATTGTCTGAAAATATTGCCGAGCAGCCTAGCACTAGTTTAGGGATAACTTTAGGTGAATACGATTATGCTAAGGTACAAATTAGTCATAGTGAAAAAACCTCTGAAAAACACGGTTATCGTATTTCATCTTCTTATTTAAGTAATAATGGCTGGCGTGATCATACGGGTTCTGACCGCTTTGAGGTTAACTTTCGCCATGAATATGAACTGTCAGCTAATGAGCGTTTAGTAACCTTATTTGTAGCTTCTGATCTTGAGCAAGAAATGGCCGGACGTTTAACTGAAGATCTCTATGAAAATGATATTACAAATTCAGGGTTATCAGCGGAAGTATTAGCCAGCGATCCTTTACGTAAAAGTAAGTATGCACGTTTATCAACACAGTGGGATAAATTCAGCGGTGACAACTATTATTCTTTAATTCCTTACGTGCGTTATCGCAGTAATGATTACACGGCTACATGGAATCCTAATATGCCTAAAGTTGAGTCACAAGTAAAAACTATTGGTTTATTAGGCTTAGTTAATTTTGAACACGCTATTGAAACAGAAACAACACTGGGAGTTGATATTGAATTGAGTGAAGGTGATCAACTTTCCTATCAACCGCTTGATTATACGACAACAGGTTGGCATGCAGACACTTATGTAAAAGGTGAAAAGTTTTATGATGATACCGTTAAATACACCGGTATCGCGCCTTATTTTCAGCATAAACGCCCGTTAGCTGATAATTTAATATTAACCATAGGCGCTCGTTATGATTATGCAAATTATGACTTTAATAATCACCTTGGGGTTTATGGTGATATAGGTCATGGTAAATTAAGTTTGCATGATCGCTCAGATAATTTTAATCATTTCAGCCCCAAAGCGAGTTTGAATTATCACTTAAATGATCACAGCAGTACTTATTTACGCTACGCCAATAGTTTTAGAATACCCACCGCAGGTAGTTTATATCATTTAAGTACCAAGTACTCAGCAGACTTAAAAAGCTTAAATCCTGAAGTATCAGATACCTACGAGTTAGGGTATAAAGCAAACTTTGACACTTTAACGCTTGATGCGGCGATTTACTATATGGATGTATCAGATGGTATTGTGACTAAATACGATGATAACGACCAACGCTATTTAACCAATGCTTCGCGGGTTATTCATAAAGGTTTTGAAGTGGCAACTCATTGGCAAATAAGCAATGAGTTTAACCTTAGTGTGGCCTATAGCAAATCAAAACATGAATTTGATCAAGATGAAAAATATTCAGGCAATGAAATGAAAATGGCACCTGACTACATTGCTAATGTACGCTTTCGCTATAAGCCATCGGCACTTACTGGTTTTTCAAGCCTATTAGAAATGCAATCAATTGGTGAATATTGGATGGATGATGCCAACAGTCAAGATGCGGATGGCAACGATCGTATTTATGGGGGATATACCATTTTCAATATAAAAGCACGCTATAAAGTGAATGAGCAATTATCATTTAATGCCAGAATATTAAATGTAACTGATAAAAAATACGCACAAGAAGCGGAATATCGTTATCGTAAAGTGTCATTATCACCCGGTGCGCCACGTACCTTATATGTGGGTTTAAACTATCAATGGTAAAAATGTAAAGCGAATATGCCGCTTACTCATTACTAATAAAGTAAGCGGTCTTAATTTAAGCCTAATAATAATAGTGAAATAGTATGATAAAAATACCGCAACAATTCACCTTTATTTTATTGATGATATTGCTATTAAGTAGCACTACCTATGCACAAACGCATGATCATAAAATGATGATGGCAGAGTCAAAAGCAAATCGCTGCAACAGCAGTAATATTATTTGCGCAAAAACAGTAACCAGCGCTTTTGCACCCAATGGTGATTTATGGCGTGTATGGGCGTTAAATCAAGGTTTGTATTATCAAATTTCAACAGATAACGGCATCAGTTTTTCTGACGTGGTTAAGGTTGCTATTGTGGCTGAAAAAATATCAGCACGTAATGAGAATCGCCCTAAAATAGCCTTTGATAATTTTGGTGGTGTTTATCTTTCATGGGCAATGCCCCGCGAAAAAAAATACACAGCCGATGTGCGTTTTAGTTATTCAGCCGATTATGGCAAAACCTTTTCAAAACCTATCACCATTAATGATGACAATTTACTTGCAGGACATAGTTTTAATGAAATGTTAGTAAAAGCGAATGGTGAAGTGAACTTAGTTTGGCTTGATAGCCGACATTCCTATCTAAAGCGGATGAAAGGTGAGAAGTCTAATGGTTCATCATTGTATTTTGCTAAAGCAACCCCACGCGATAATGACTGGATATTCACCAATCAAGAGTTAGCGCAAAGCACCTGTGTTTGTTGTCGTATTGCGATAGATTTTAATAAAACAGGTCATTTAGCCATTATGTGGCGTCATATTTATGGAGATAATATTCGAGATTTTGCCATGATAACACTTGATAACCAGCAAACAGAACCTTACCGAATTAGCTATGATCACTGGTATATCAATGGTTGCCCCCATCAAGGTGCGGGCTTAAGTGTTGACAATAATAATCGTTACCACATGGTTTGGTTTAACCAAGGTGATAAAGGTAAAGGTATTTTTTATGCCTATTCAGATAACCAAGGTAAAACATTAAGCAAACCATTACCGATTGGAAAATTATCGGCACAAGCGGCTCACCCTTTTTTATTACATAATGGTAAAGCGCTTGATATTGTTTGGACAGAATTTGATGGCTTAACACATCAACTATGGCATCAACGTTCAATTGATAATGGAGAAACTTTTAGTAAAGCAACCTTGTTGGCTGAAAGTAAAAGCGGCTCTGATCGACCTTTTATTATTAAATCAGAAGGTCAAAGTTATGTTTCATGGCATCGACCTAAACAAGATCATTGGATCCATAAGCTATGAATATTGTGAAAATACTTCTAGTGAGCTTTTATTTTATTAGCGTGAATGCAAGTGGTGAATATTTACATGCTTTCAATAGTGAGATTTTGCTAAAACAGCAACAAGAAAATAAAGGTAAGCGTTGGTTAATGCTATTGTGGTCAGTTGACTGCCCACCTTGTTATAAAGAGTTGGCTCTGCTTCGTGACTTACGAAAACAGTATGATCTATTACCTATTATTATTATTAACACCGATGATAATGATGAGGTTAGCGAAGAAAGAGCACAAGTTATCAAACAATTTGAGCTTGACGATTTATTGAATTTGTACTTTGTTGAGGGGCAAGGAGCTTATAACCGTTACAGCATAGATCCCAATTGGCATGGAGAATTGCCACGTAGTTACTTTATTGATGAACAAGGAAAGGCTGTTGGTAAAAGTGGTTTACTCAATAAGAAAATACTACTGGCATGGTTGAAAAAGTAACCAAAGGTTTATATATAGTTTACGGCAGCTTTAGCTAAAAACCCATTAGTTGTAATTAAATTAGTTTATGCTAATATGTTGGTGTTTGTTGAGACAGAGGATATTAAGATGACAGTTGAAATAGCACTTTTTAGATTTGCAGGCTTTATGATTTTATTGTCTGTGGCACTAACTTATTGGGTTCATCCTAATTTTGTATGGTTAACCGTATTTGTTGGCGCTAATTTATTTCAATCATCGTTTACTGGTTTTTGTCCTGCCGCATCGTTTTTCAAAATGATGGGTATAAAAACAGAAGCGCAATGTGCGATGAAAAAATCAGAAAATTAATTATTATAAATAACTAATTAAATCAAAAACCTGCCGTTTTTTGAACAGCAGGTTTTTTTATGTTTTAATGAACCTGTTATCTGGTTAATTACACTTTTTAACAAAATGGCTTCAATAACAAGTTGAATAGATATTATGGCAATACAGGTTACAACAGAAACTATAAAAAAAGCGCTTATTAAGCTATCGGTTAAGTCATGCTTTTAACCTAAAGCATCAATGGTTACGAATGAATATTTTTAAAATGGTAATTTAATCTCGCGTAATGCTAATACTATTAAGAAATAAACTATAAAAGCTCCTAGAGTTTCTATAGATTACTATTTTTAGTCGAAATTTAATAGTTTATAAGCCTTATGTTTGGCATTTTCACTTTTTCTATCTACTATTATTTTAATTAATCTCATTCTGCTATATACCATAGAGAGATTATATAAATATCAGGGAGCTAGAAATTCTGTGTTAAATAACATCAACATAAAACAAAGACTGAATATATTAATTATACTTATTATTGTTACGGGTAGTGTACTGATTGTTTGGCAATCATTTCGTTTGTCGCAGATTAATAATGATTTTTCCTTATACCAACAAACGGCTGTTTTAGGTGAAGTTAACGTATTGCAAATAAGTAGAGACATGAATTACTGTTCACGTTTAACTCGTAGTATCATGCTTGGTGATAATTTTGATAAAAACTATAAAAAACTTACACAAAGAATTAATGATATAAAAGGACATTTCTCTCAATTGAAAACCTCAGTATCGGCATTAGATGAACAATCTAAATCAGTACTAATGGAGGCTATTTTAAACTCTGAACGTGATACTATGGCATTTCTAAATGACAGCTTACGCCGTATGGAAGAACTTGGTGAAAGTGATTATTCACAACAAACTCGTAGTCAGGCTTGGCAAGATTACCGTAAAACGGCTAGTCCTATAGCGAATAAAGCAAGGTCAAGCTTTAAAAAATTAATTGCACTTGAAAAGAAATTAAACCAAAAAATTACTACATTAACTGAAAACTCTATTATGAATACGCAGTATTATAGTTTAGTTATGATGCTGTTTAGCATTATAACTGTTGCCGTTTATACACTATTAGTACGCAGTAGTATTCTAACCCCTCTACAGAAATTAAAAGAAAATATTCAACAAATAGAAAAAGATTCTGACTTACAAAAACGTATTAATTTAGATAACCATGATGAACTTGCTGAAGTTGCATCAGCATTTGATCGTATGTTAGAAAAATTTCATTCTATCCTTTTACAGGTTCAGTATGCCATAACGCAATTAAGTGAAGCTTCGCAATTACTATCAAAAACATCCGAAAGTACTTCACGTAATTTGGCTGAGCAGCAGCAAGAAACACAACATATTAATCAGGTAATGGCAGCATTAAGTGATACGGTTCACTCTATTGTAGGAAATACAGAAAGGGCTAACAGTGCTGTGAATGCAGCAACGGAAGAATCTAATGAAGCGCTTGCTGTAGTTGAAAGAACAACAGAAACAATTAATCGATTAGAGAAAGATGTTTCTTCAACCTCTGAAATGTTGCATAAATTAGAGCAAGATAGTGATGCTATTGGTAGTGTGGTTGATGTTATAAAATCAATAGCAGAGCAAACTAATTTACTTGCTTTAAATGCAGCTATTGAAGCTGCTAGAGCTGGAGAGCAAGGACGAGGTTTTGCAGTTGTTGCCGATGAAGTGAGAACTTTAGCTAGCCGAACCCAAGAATCAACCAGTGAAATTCAAGCAATGATAGAACGATTACAACAGGGTTCATCAGCGGCAGTAAAAGTAATGAATACTAATCAAGCACAGACAACTGATGTGGTTGAGTCTGCAAGTAACACAACTCAAGTTATTAAGACCTTTAATAATAGAATTAATGAAATAACTAGAATAAATACAGACATAAATGAAATAACTACTCAGCAATCACAATCAGCTAAAGATATGAATAATGCTATAGAATTGATTAATAAGCTAAGTGAAAAATCATCAAATAATGCAGAAAAAAATTACTTAGCTAGTCAGCAATTAACCGAGTTAGCCACAACACTAAGTCGTCTAATAGGGCAGTTTAAAATTAATTAATGATATTAAAAATGCCCATTGAATAATTAAGCAAATAGGCATTTTTAGGTAGTGTTTAGAAATCTGTGTCATTTCAGTATTATTATTAATAAAACAGGAGTGACACATGACTCAATCTTTCGACTTCAACAAAGCATTAGCAGAACTTCAAGCTGGTAAAGGTTTAACAGGCGAAGATGGTGTTTTAACACCATTAAT
>WFQC01000040.1 GCA_015487235.1 Alteromonadaceae bacterium | reverse complement strand
TGAAATAATGAGGTAATAGGGTTGTAAATATCTATGCCTGTACCTAAATTACCTAGCCACATACGTTCGTCTTTATCTTTAAAAATGGTATGTACCCAGTTTTGCGATAAGCTTTTATCATTAGGGTTGGCTGAGCTTTGATAAGCTTTTATTTCTTCAGTAAATAAATTGATCGTATTAAGGCCATTACGACTACCCAACCAAACATTGCTGTCATCTAAGGCTTCAATTGTTCTAATTTCATCAGATAATAATTGTTGATTAGTGCTTGCTGTTGTTAAATGCTGAATAACTTTATAGTTAGGGTTAACAACATAAACGCCTTGGTTGGTCGCTAGCCAGTAATTACCGTCAATTTCTTTTATATCAAACAATGAAGTAGCAGGAATTGTTAGTTGCCATTTGTTTTTATGTTGTAACGACTGTAAGTAGGTTAGTTTCTCATTAGCGATAAACACACCTTGATCATAAGTGCCTATCCAATAATTATTGTTCTTGTCTTGAAAAAGGGTTTTTATATCACGCAGTTTTGTTGGTGACTGTTTAATTGTTACGGGTTCAAAACTATCACTTTGGGGTAAGTAACGATGCATACCATTTGCGGTGGTTACCCACAGTGTATTTTTTTTATCTTGATATATATCCCAAATAACATTATCACTGAGAGAATTTATGTTAGTTGTTTCGTTATAATAGTTATTAAAATTATCGAGTTCGGGGTTATAGCGGCTTAAGCCATTGTTGGTGCCAATCCATAACGTTCCTTGTTTATCAACATAAACCTTACGGATAAAGTTATCAGCAATAGAATGTGGTTTATTGTCATTATGACGATAATGAGTGAAAGTTTGCCCGTCGTAACGGTTTAAACCGTCTTCTGTCGCTATCCATATAAAGCCTTGTTTGTCTTGCGCTATACTAAATACATAGCTTTGAGAAAGACCGTCTTGTGTTGAAAGTGTTTTAAATTTTAAGGCGCTTTCAAGGGAAATTGTTGAGGCTATTGCGGTATAAGAAAGCATAACCAACGCACTAATAAATAAGAGGCGAGTATAAGTACTCACTTTATTTAAAAAACATTGAAAATCGTATGCTATGGCTAAAAGCACTAACAGACCTTATTTTATTAATTTTCTTTAGGCTTATTTCTTTAAAATTTACGGTAAAAAATGAGCATTAAAGATTATATTTTTAATTAGGTATCCATTAAAAATGATGCTAGGTGATAAGTCAATAATTTCAAGGTGTTTAGTCAAGTTAAAGCGATAGATAACGCTGCTTATATCCTTTTTAACTGTAAAAAGTCAGATATTTGCTTGGTTTTGTTATTTAAATTTATATTGTCGGATATTTCTTGTTCATTTTTTAATGAAATCAAGGTAATGCGATCGGCAGTTTCATAATTTGATAATACTGTGGTTAAATAGTGAGTTATTGCCTTTAAAGGGGTTGATAAAATAGCTGATATTAACTTTTCTTTACGATTAAATTGATAATCTTCATTACAGATAGACAGCCAAAAACGCTGACTTTTTACCCGTAGGCTGGTGTCTTTTTCTTGTAATTGCCCCGCTAAACCTTGTTTTATATGCTGCCAGTCTTGCTCTGTTGTTGTGTTAATAAAGTTTAGTGCATTACTGATAAAATGGTTTATTGCTGTTCTTAAATTTAAGGCTGATGTATGAGGTGATTGAATATAAAAAGCAATACCAGGATAACGATTAATAGGAATGTAACCAACACCCACTAAATAACCGTATTGTTTTTCTGTGCGCATTTTTTGAAAAAACAAAGGTGACAATAATTGGCTTGTGAGCATTGTTGTGGCGGTATCAGCTAATTCTCTATTGGTTAAGGGATAATAAATAACGCAAGCATGATCATGCTCAGGCAAAACCAGTGGTAAAATAATCTCGTGTTGAGCGCTTATATCAATAACGGGGCAAGATACGGTATTTTCTTGGTCATAGTTATTGGCAAAGCTTCGTGTAATTAGCGCAGCAATGTGCAGTGCATCTTGTTGATGCCAATTACCGTGTACTAGTGTATTAATGGTAATTTTGTCTAAAAAAGTTTTAGTAAATGCTTGAAAGGCCTCGAAATCTATTTGAGATAGTGCTTGTGATAAACTGCTACTGACAGGGTTGTTAGGTTGCAAGGCAGAGCTTAACTTAGCAAAAAGTTGAGAGATTGATTTACTTGTTTCAGTGTTACGCCAGTGCGTGATCAGTTGTTTTTTAAATAATTCAAAGCGTGCTTTACTAAAACGAATAGTGGTGAGGTGTTTAAGTAATTTTTCTAATAAAATGGCTTGTTTAGCACTAATACCTGAAAGTTGTAAAGTTAAGCCCCCTTGATGAGCGTACAAATGGTAATGAATACCTGCCAACTCTGCATCATAATTTTCTTCAATAATGGCATCACTATAGAGGTCAACGAATAACCGTGTCATAGCGATATTTGCAGGTGTAGCTACGGTAATAGGGCTGTCAATTCCTAAATAAATATGACCTTTAGGTACTCTAAAAGTCATATCTTGTTTAAACCACAATTTAAAGCCGTTATCGTTGATAAGTAATTGAGGATGAGCAATATCAGCCGTTGTATTTCGTTCAGGAGGTAAAACCGTAGGGTTTTTGGTGATATAAGGGTTTGGCGCAGGTAAATGCAATGAATTTAATAAAGGGGCTTGTCGCCACTTATCTAATAAATGTTGGGGAAATTGAGTTAGCTGATAAGGTACTTGATACCAGCGACTTACCTGAGAAAATTGATTATTTTGGTTGATATGAATTAAACGCATATTGTCAGGAGACAGATAAGCAAGCAATTGATTAATGTGCTGCTGTGAAACGGCTTCCATAACATAATCACCAAAAATATAATCTTCTTCGGGGTAATGTTGCATATTTATGACTAACTGAGATACTGAGTCTAATGCAGATACCTTTTCATGAAAATGAAATGACAATGCTGCAATTGCTTGTTTTTCTTGGTAATAATATTCAGGCAATGGTGCGCTTTTTAACAAGTTTATGTAACTAAATACTTGCATTACAATATCATTAATATGCTTTTCACCTAATTCAGTTAATGAAAGGGCAATATTAAAGTCTTTAAAATTAGAACCATTAATACCTGCGCCGGCTGACAGTGCCATAACCCACTGTTTTTGTTTTAATGCCGATAAAATACTGCCTTTTCCTTCGTGACCTAATAAATAACTTAATATCGATTCAGGTTTGTAACGGTATAAATGATCAATACTTGGCATAGCAAAACTAATAATGAGTTTTCGCTCATTACGAACCGGCTTAACATCAAGTTGAATGGCTAAATGCTGTGGCAAGTATAAGGGAGTCGTAATGGTTGCTTTTGCTTGTTTGGTTGTTGCTATATTTGAAAAGTTATCAATGGCAAGTTGTTTTAGCTCGGCTATCGATTGTGGGCCTTCAATAGCTAAGGTCATATAAGGTGCGCAATAAAACTGTTGAAAAAATTGTACTAATTCATCACGAATACAGCTTTGAGGGCGATCACTTAAGGTTTCTAAATTACCGACTGAAAACTGTGAAAAAGGATGTTCTTGATTGACAGTTTCTTTATGTACATCGTAAAGGCGACGAATATCGTCTTTTAATTTTAGTCTAAATTCAGCGTCAATATTTTGTCTTTCGCTATCGATAAAGGTTTTTGCTAACAAAGGCGAGATAAAAAATTGACTAAAACGATCTAGCGCTTCAGCAAAAAATTGGTGATGAATATCAAAGAAGAAACAAGTATGCTCGGTAGCTGTCCACGCATTATTTGAGCCGCCATACTGGCTAATAAAGTGTTGATACTCGCTACCATCAGGGTATTTTTCAGTACCTAAAAACAGCATGTGTTCTAAAAAATGAGCAAGCCCTTGACGTTCTTTAGGATCATCAAAATGGCCTACATTAACTGCTAAAGCTGCCGCTGCTTTTTCAGTTTCTGTATTTTGAATTAACAAAACTTTTAAACCATTATCTAACGTGAGAGGACAATAGTTTTTTAAGTCATTAGGACTTTGCTTCAATGTTTGCTCCATAGAGAACATGCAACGGTAAATAATAATTTATCAAGACGTTATAGTGCGTTAGCAAGGTAAAATAATAGTATAACAATAACGTTACTTACCTTGTTTAACGTGTTTTTAATGCCAGCTAAAACTACCTTACCTTAAATAAGTTTACTTTTAAATCTATACCAATATATAACAATATTGAATAAAGCGCTGACTTAACGCTTAAACAGATAGTGCTTAACTTTATTGCTATTACTATAGTCGCTATCTTATACTTACGCTTGAGTAGTCACTAAAATTTAAGAGTTTTATGCAAATTTTTATTATGCGTCATGGTCAGGCAGGCATGAACGCAAGCTCAGATGCAGCAAGAGCGCTAACAGAGCAAGGGGTTGATGAAGTTGTTTTGATGGCAAAATGGCTTAAAAATAGCCAACTGTGTTTTGACCATGTTTTTGTTAGCCCTTATAAACGAGCACAGCAAACAGCTAAAACACTGTTATTAGCGGCTAACCTTAGTGATGAATTTACCACTTTAGATTTTATTACCCCAAATGATAATGCTAAAACAGTACATGATTATCTTGACGGAATATGTGCCAATAGTGCTTGCCAAAATATTCTCATTGTTTCTCATATGCCCTTAGTGAGTTATTTGGTTGCTGAATTAACCGCAGGGCAAGCAGCCCCTATTTTTCAAACAGCAGCCATTGCTGAAGTGATTTATTCGCCAGAGCGAATGCAAGGCGTTTTACAAGAAATTGTAGCGCCAAGGTAAACAAGCTTTTAGCGTTGTTCAACATTGAGTAATACCAATAATGCACCGTCGCCCCCCCATTCTAAAGACGCTTGGTGAAATGCCATTACATCAGGGTGTTGCACTAACCAATGGGGCACTTTATTTTTAAGTATTTTTGAACCTATACCGTGAACAATACAAACACACTTTATATGTTCTTTTTTACTTGTCACGAATAAAGCCGAAATTTCCCGTTTTGCTTGTTGCTGTGTTAAGCCGTGTAGGTCTAAAATTAATTCGGGTACATAATCACCACGACGTAAACATTTAGCTTCATAGCTATCTACGTCATTGCGTACGTATTTCATTGCACCTTTTGTGGGTAGCAGAGGTTCAAATTCATCTGAAAAATAAAATTCAGCATGATGGTATTGAGAATTTTTATCTTTGTAGCTAATTTTAGGCTTGCCGCTTCTTTTTACAGCGTGTATTGTGTCTTGCACCATAGGTTTTACCTTGCCTATAGCGTCTTTAAAAAGCATAGCTTCGTCAGAGTTAAGGGTATTAGCGTGGTCTTTTTTAGTGTTCATCACGCAAGTGTAAAAACATCTGCTTTTAAGATCAAAGATTAATTTAATTATTGTAAAAGAAAAGAGGACAATGTGAGTCGTATTTCATCAACCCTAGTTGCGACACAATTACACACTATTGGTGACTATATTCGTTATGCTACCAGTGAATTTAATCGTGCTGAATTGTTTTTTGGTCATGGTACTGACAATGCGCGAGATGAGGCCATAAATTTAGTTTTATTCGCCCTTTACTTACCGAATCAGCTTGATGATAACTGGCTTAACTGTCGGCTTCTAGAAGAAGAAAAACAAGCTGTTTTAGCATTGATCAGTCGTCGTATCAATGAGCGTATTCCTGCGGCTTACATTACTAATCAAGCTATGTTTGCCAATTTACCTTTCTATGTTGATGAACGTGTATTAGTGCCGCGTTCACCTATTGCAGAATTAATAGAAAAACGTTTTAGTCCCTATTTAACTAAAGAACCTAGTCGTATTTTAGATTTATGTACAGGCAGTGGTTGTATTGCTATTGCTTGTGCTTACGCATTTCCTGAAGCTGAAATTGACGCCCTTGATTTATCAATAGATGCTTTAAATGTGGCACAAATTAATATTGAAAGTCATGGTTTAATGGAACAAGTTATTCCTATTCAGTCTGATATTTTTTCTGGGGTTGAAGGGTTAAGCTATGATTTAATTGTCACTAATCCACCTTATGTTGACCTTGATGATGTCAATAATATGCCAGATGAATATCAACATGAGCCTGAAATGGGGCTGGGCTGTGGTCATGATGGCTTGGATGTTGTACGCAAAATATTAGCGCAAGCCGAACAATATTTGAATGATAGTGGCATTTTAATTTGTGAAGTGGGCAATTCACAAGTGCATGTTGAAGCAACTTACCCTGAAGTTCCTTTTACATGGATAAGTTTTTCTCGGGGTGGGCATGGTGTTTTTATGCTAACAAAAGCACAACTAACGCAATATTCTCAGTATTTTAAAGAGCGAGTCAAAAAATAATATGGCAGGTAATACTTTTGGTAAATTATTTACGGTAACTACGTTTGGTGAAAGCCACGGTTTAGGATTGGGCGCTATTATTGATGGTTGTCCTCCCGGGTTACCTTTAACCGAGGCTGATTTGCAGCAAGATTTAGATCGTCGAAAGCCAGGTACGTCACGCTATACCACGGCACGTCGAGAAGCTGATACTGTCAAAATATTATCAGGCGTTTTTGAAGGTAAAACTACTGGTACACCTATTGGGCTCATGATCGAAAATACCGATCAGCGTTCAAAAGATTACGGTAATATTGCTCAATCTTTTCGTCCAGGGCATGCCGACTATACTTACTGGCAAAAGTATGGCTTGCGCGACTATCGTGGTGGTGGGCGCTCTTCAGCGCGAGAAACCGCCATGCGTGTTGCTGCTGGCGCAATTGCAAAAAAGTATTTACAGCATAAATTAGGTATTGAAATTCGAGGCTGCGTAACGCAAATAGGCCATATTTGTGCCGAACAATTTGATTGGAGTATCGTCGAAAATAACGCCTTTTTCTTTCCCGATGCTGAAAAGCTGGCGTCGTTAGATCAACTATTGCGTGATGTGATTAAAGCAAAAGACTCTATTGGTGCCAAAGTGATGGTTGAAGCGGTTAATGTGCCAGTAGGATTAGGAGAGCCCATTTTTGATCGCCTTGATGCCGATATTGCTCATGGTTTAATGAGCATTAATGCGGTAAAAGCAGTCGAAATAGGTGATGGTTTTGCGGTGGTTAATCAAAAGGGCTCTGAGCATCGTGATGAATTAACTCCCGATGGCTTTTTATCAAATCATGCTGGTGGCATTTTAGGAGGTATCTCATCAGGGCAAAATATTGTTGCTGCTATGGCATTAAAACCAACATCTAGCATTGGTGTTAGTGGTAAAACTATTGATGTTGAAGGCAAAGAAGCCGATATTATTACTAAAGGTCGTCATGATCCTTGTGTAGGAATTCGTGCTGTACCCATTGCTGAAGCCATGTTAGCCCTTACGTTGATGGACCATTTTTTACGCCATCGAGGGCAAAATGCTGATGTAGCCTGCCTAACACCGAAAATAGCACCCTAAAAATTATAATTATAAGACTCTCAACATACAAAAAAGGTGCGTTATAATACGCGCCTTTTTTGTTGTACAAGTTTATTAGGCTTAGGACGGTTCATTGCCCTCATTATTATTTTTTAAATTATCATCCAGTTATTTTTGGTATTTTGCCGTATTAGGCTTGGTGATGCCTTTTTTAGGGATTTTCTTAGATTATCGAGATTTTAATTCTCGGCAAATTGGTGAGATTCTTGCCATTATTACTGCTAGTAAGGTTATTGGCCCATCATTGTGGGCTATGCTTGCGGATAAAAGTGGTAAACAATTACGTATTATTCGTTTAGGCGCTTTTCTTGCGGCAAGTAGCTTTATGGTGCTGGCTTTTGTTGATGGTTACACTTTAATAGCTAGTTTTCTTGCTATTTTTACCTTGTTTTGGGCTGCTATTTTACCACAAATGGAGGTGATGACCCAAAATACTATTCGTCGTAGCCCTAAAATTTACGCCCGTATTCGTTTATGGGGAAGCTTAGGCTTTATTGCTTTAGCTGTAGCGGGTGGTAAAATTATCGAAGTGTTTTCTCCACAAGCTTTTATTTATATTGGTAGTGGTATTTTAGCTGTTTTATGGATCACTACCCTAGGCTTAAAGCAGCCTAAAATAAAACGCTCTGCAATCACTAAGCGCTCTTCTATTGTCAGTAAGCTATTTACGCTTAAATTTGTGATATTTTTTATTGCGGGCGCTTTTTTACAAATTAGTTTTGCGCCTTATTATGGATTTTTTGCTTTATATTTGAGAGATTTAGGTTACCCAAGTTATGCTGTAGGTTTACTTATTGGTTTAGGGGTTATTGCAGAAATTTTTGTCTTTATTTATGCCGGTAAAATTTTTAAATATATCGATGTAAAAACTGCCTTAGCCTTGAGTATTTTAGTCACTGCATTGCGTTGGTTTATTGTTGCAGAATATGGAGATCTCTTTACCTTGCTTGCCTTTAGCCAGCTAATACATGCGGCGAGCTTTGGTTTGAACCATAGTGCTTCCATCTTATTTCTACAACAACATTTTGATGATAATCAGCAAAGTAGAGCACAAGCCATTTATATAGGTGGTGTTTATGGTATTGGCGGAGCGCTTGGTGCTTATGGTGCGGGGATTTATTGGCTTGATGGCCAAGGCGCTGAGCATACTTTTATTTTAGCGGCAATTAGTGCCTTATGTGGTGGAATAATCGCGATATTTATGCCAAAGCGAGATTAAAATATCAGTGCTTATAATTAATTAATGAAAAATTAGTTTATTTTGAACATTTCTTTCGTTATTATGTCTCAGTGTCAGGATATGTTATCAATTTATTTATCTCGACTTATTATTTTATCGTTCATTATTTGAGATTTTATGGCGTTTTATCAGCTTAAACATAAAACATTATTGATTATGCTTTTCTTACTAACTTTTGTTGGTCAGTCAATGGCATCTTCTGTTATGTCTTATGAAATGACAGCGATGAAATTAGAAAATACTCAGCTATTGTCTATGATGTCTCATAGCATGCACGATATGGGGGAGATATCTGATCTAGACTACTCGTCAACAGGTGATGACTGCTGTAGCCAAAGCTGTGATTGCTTTGTTAGCGGTTGTGCAACGGTTGCTTTAGTGAGTGATATTTTAGGTCAACAAGCTGCAATCAATGCGGCAACTCAGTTCTATCTTCCTTCTGTCTTTATTTACAATCAATTCCCTAAATCTTTATATAGACCTCCAATAACAGCTTAATACAGCTTTGTTGCGCCTGTTTTTTATTATTAAGGCTTATTTTTAAGCTATTCAGGCACATAACACGTTTTATTTTTAATATTTAAGTCGCGTTAGTACGCTTAATCATTACTGTGTATTTGGGAGGAGCTATGTCATTTGCTCAAAAATCACTATTAATTTTAACCTTATCTGTTACCGCTTTCTTAGCAAGTTGTTCGCAAGCAGATGAGTCGTCAGCAGAAAAAAAACTCAAATCTGCTAATATCAATTTGACACAACTTGATATTTATAAAAATCCAAGTTGTGGGTGCTGTAAAAAATGGGTCCAGCATGTTAATGAATATGGTTTTCAGTCAGATGTCCATAACCAAGCTACGTTAAGCTACTTTAAGCAAGAAAAAGGTATTCAGCCTCGTTATCGCTCGTGCCATACCGCTGTATCTGAAAATGGTTATGTCTTTGAAGGACATGTCCCCGCTAAATTTATTCAGCAATTTTTACTTGAACAACCAAGTGATGCTTTAGGGCTTTCTGTTCCTGCGATGCCAGTAGGTACGCCCGGCATGGAAGTAGGTGATAAGTTTATGCCTTATCGCGTTTTACTCTTAAAAAAAGATGGTTCAAGTGAAGTTTATGCTGTTGTTAAATCATACAAGGAGCAATTCTAGTGCTTAAATCAACCATGCCATGTAAAAGTTATCTCGCTGTTTGTTTACTATCATTACTCAGCATACCTACTTATGCTGAGGGTGATAAAAACCCTGTGTTAACTTTTGAAAAAGCGATCACCGTTGCACAAAAAACAGATCCTTGGTTATCGGGTAGCAAATATAAGCAACAAGCTACTGAAGCGATGAGTGTTGCTGCCGCAACGTTACCTGATCCTAAAATGTCTGTTTCATTGGCTAACTTACCTACCGATAGTCTTGCTTTTGATCAGGAAGGAATGACACAGTTTAAGGTGGGCATTACGCAAATGCTTCCTCGTGGTGATAGTCTTGAAATTAAAAGCGAACAGCTAAAAATACAAAGTCAAATTTATCCTTATCAACGCGCCAATCGTCAGGCGCAAGTTGCGGTTACTGTGGGTAAACTTTGGCTTGATGCATATCGTGTTCAACAAAGTATTGCTTTAATTGAAGATGATAGAGCATTATTTTTACAATTAGCAGATGTGGCCGAAGCAAGCTATTCATCAGCTTTAGGAAAAACCCGTCAACAAGATATTGTTCGTGCACAGCTAGAATTAACACGTCTTGATGAACGTTTAGATAAATTGTCGCAGCAGAAAAACCGTTATGAAGGTAAGTTAAATCAATGGATCAGTAACTATTCTGCGACACAGCATCAAGAGTTAGTTGAAGGGCTTTGGCTGCACGATCTTAATTTAGGTTCAAAACTACCTCAAATAGATTTAATACAAGCAGGCTTGGTTATCGATAAAAAATGGCAACCAGCAGCGCAATTAGTGCGTTATTTTGTTAAGCACCCAGCCGTGCAAGCGCTTGACAAAAAAATAGAAACCACGAAAACCGGTATTGCTTTAGCTAAGCAAAAATATAAGCCAGAGTGGGCGCTTAACGCGAGTTATGGCTACCGAGCGGATGATCCAAGTGGTAATAGCCGTGCTGATTTAATGTCGGTAGGTGTTACCTTTGATCTGCCGCTGTTTACCGAAAACCGTCAAGACAAAGAAGTTGATGCGGCGATATACAAAACTGAAGCCGTTAAAACAGAAAAAATGCTGCTATTACGTAACTTTTTAGGTGCTTATAACAGCGCTAAAGGACGTTTACTGCGCTTAAAAGAAAGACAACAGCTTTATCGCGAAAAACTCTTACCGCAAATGCATGTACAAGCAGAAGCATCATTAACTGCTTACACCAATGATGATGGTGATTTTGCCGAGGTTGTACGTGCACGTATCGCCGTTTTAAATGCTGAAATAGATTATTTAACACTGAATGTTGAACAGCAAAAACTTCAGTTAGAACTTAATTACTTATTTGCTGGTAGTTTGCCAATGGCACAAGAATATTTGGCAAACAATGCCAACATGGAGAAATAGAATGAATACAAAACAATCGTTAATAGCTGGTATCGTATTAGGTTCAGTGGTTAGTTTAGGGGCTTATACGCTATTAATGCCAGAACCTACAGCGCAACAAAGTGGTGATAGTGCCAAAAGTACAGAAAAAAAGCCGCTTTATTGGGTTGCGCCAATGGATCCTAATTATAAACGCGACAAACCGGGTAAGTCTCCTATGGGTATGGATCTTATTCCTTATTATGGTGATGAAGGCAAAGGTCCTGATGAAGGTAAAGGCACTATTCGTATTAATCCTGATGTTGTCAATAATTTAGGAGTACGCACCACTATTGCGGAATATAAACAATTACATACTCAAATTAATACAGTAGGTTATGTTGCTTACGATGAAGATCGTTTGGTACATATCCACCCACGAGTACAAGGTTGGATAGAAAAGCTTTATGTGAAAGCTATTGGCGATCCTGTTGAAAAAGGACAACCATTATATGATATTTATTCACCTGAATTAGTTAATGCACAAGAAGAATTATTAATTGCGTTAGATCGTAAAAACAAACGCTTAATTACCGCGGCTGAAAACCGCTTAGTGGCTTTGCAATTACCACAACAAGCTATTGAACGCTTAAAGAAAACCAAGCAAGTTTCTCAAAACATTACTTTTTATGCTCCGCAAAGTGGTGTTGTAGAAAACTTAAAAATTCGAGAAGGTTATTTTGTTAAACCGGGTACCACCCTACTTTCTATCGGTGATTTATCAGAAGTATGGGTTGAAGCTGAAGTATTTGAACGCCAAGCAGGGCAAGTTCATGTAAACACTCCTGTAACAATGACGCTCGATTATCTACCAGGTCAAGAATTTACGGGCAAAGTTGATTATATTTACCCAACACTTGATGCGAAAACGCGTACCGTTAAGGTTCGTTTACGTTTTGCTAATGAGAAAGGTGAATTTAAGCCTAATATGTTTGCGCAAATTATTCTTCATGCAAGCAGTGATGAACCTACGTTACTTATTCCCAAAGAAGCCTTAATTCGCACAGGTAATCAAGACAGAGTTGTGCTGGCGCTAGGTGAAGGTAGCTTTAAGTCTGTTGCCGTGAAAGTCGGACGTTTTGACAGTGAAAGTGTTGAAGTGTTATCAGGTTTATCGGCAGGTGAAAGAGTGGTTAGCTCAGCACAATTCTTACTCGATTCAGAATCAAGCAAAACCTCTGATTTTCAACGTATGAATCATGGTAGTGATGAAGAAGACATGAGCAATATGGAAGCTGAAGCCGTGAGCAGTGCTACAGTAAATGGCACGGTCATTTCAGCTATGCCAGATCATCGTATGGTTACTATTGATCGTGAAGCAATTGAAGAGTGGGGTAGAGAAGCTGCAACCGTTGATTTCTTTGTTGATGATAATGTTGATATGTCGTTATTTACGCCTGATGCCTATGTGATGTTTACTTTTGAAATACGCGATGGTGATTTTATTATTGTCAGTGCAATGGAAATGACCAAGCCTGAAGAGCAATCTCAACCTCAGTTACAACAAGGTGAGGGAGAATAATTATGATTGCAGCAATAATTCGCTGGTCAGTTGGTAATCGATTCTTCGTGTTGCTAGCGACTTTTATTTTAGTGGGGGTAGGCTTATATTCGGTGAAGAATACGCCTGTTGATGCGCTACCTGATTTGTCTGATGTGCAAGTTATTATTAAAACAACTTACCCAGGACAAGCACCACAAGTAGTGGAAGATCAAGTAACTTATCCACTTACCACGGCCATGTTATCTGTACCTGGTGCGGTTACGGTACGTGGTTATTCATTCTTTGGTGATTCTTATGTTTACGTTATTTTTGACGAAGATACCGACCTATACTGGGCGAGATCTCGTGTTTTAGAGTATTTAAGCCAAGTTGCACCAAATTTGCCTAGTAATGCTAAGCCGCAATTAGGCCCTGATGCAACAGGGGTTGGTTGGGTTTACATTTACAGTTTGGTTGACCGAACAGGTAAACAAGATTTAAGTCAATTACGCAGTTTGCAAGATTGGTTTTTAAAGTATGAATTACAAACTGTACCTGGCGTTTCTGAAGTATCAGTACTGGGTGGTATGGTAAAACAGTATCAAGTCAAAGTTAATCCTGAAAAGCTGAGAGCTTTTGGTATGCCGTTATCTCATATTCAAATGGCTATAAAGCGGGGTAATCAAGAAATTGGCGCCTCAGTGGTTGAAATGGCCGAAGCTGAATATATGGTGCGTGCTACAGGTTATATTCAAAGTGTACAAGATCTTGAAAATATTCCGCTTGGGGTAAATGAAAATGGTACACCAATATTGCTTAAAGATGTTGCTGAAATAGGCACAGGGCCGCAAATGCGCCGAGGTATTGCTGAACTTAACGGTGAAGGTGAAACGGTAGGTGGCATTGTGGTAATGCGTTTTGGTGAAAACGCACAACAGGTTATTAATGGTGTTAAAGAAAAATTAGAGCAATTAAAGAAGGGATTACCTGAAGGTGTTGAAATTGTCACCGTTTATGACCGATCAGCTCTCATTGAACGTGCCGTGGATAACTTAACCTATAAGTTGCTTGAAGAATTTGGTGTGGTCGCATTAGTTTGTGTTATTTTCTTATTCCACATTCGTTCATCACTTGTTGCTATCTTTAGTTTACCAGTGGGTATTTTAACTGCATTTATTATCATGCATGCTCAAGGGCTTAATGCCAATATTATGTCATTAGGGGGTATTGCCATTGCGATCGGTGCGATGATTGATGGGGCTATTGTAATGATTGAAAACATGCATAAGCACATGGAAAAAACACCGCTCACTAAAGAAAATCGTTGGCAAATTGTTGCAGAATCGGCCAGTGAAGTAGGGCCCGCATTATTCTTTAGTTTATTAATTATTACGGTGTCTTTTGTGCCAGTATTTACACTAGAAGCACAAGAAGGACGCATGTTTGCCCCGCTGGCATTTACTAAAACTTATGCAATGGCGGCATCGGCTGCTCTAGCTATTACCTTAGTACCTGTACTTATGGGATATTTTATTCGCGGTAAAGTATTACCAGAACACAAAAACCCCGTAAACCGCTTTTTGACTGCTATTTACATGCCGTCATTACGTACTGTGCTAAGGTTTCCAAAAATAACTATTATGCTCGCTGGCGCTATTTTAGTGGTGGGTTTATATCCGATTGATAAAATTGGCAGTGAATTTATTCCACCATTAGATGAAGGTGATTTAATGTATATGCCGACGACTTATCCAGGTATTTCTATTGGGCAAGCACGTCAGTTATTACAACAAACAGACAAACTTATTAAAACAGTTCCTGAGGTTAAAACTGTTTTTGGTAAAATAGGGCGCGCTGAAACAGCTACTGACCCTGCACCATTAACCATGATTGAAACCTTTATTCAATTAAAACCTAAAAGTGAATGGCGAGAAGGTGTTACTACTGAAAGTCTGAAAAAAGAGTTTGACTCGCTAGTAAAACTGCCAGGAGTAACCAATGCTTGGGTTATGCCAATTAAAACCCGTATTGATATGCTAGCTACAGGTATAAAAACGCCAGTAGGTATTAAAATAGCGGGGCCAGAATTAGATGTTATTCAAGATATTGGTAAGCAATTAGAAACTATTCTAAAAGATGTTGAAGGTACGGCTTCTGTGTATTCTGAACGTGTTGCAGGTGGTCGCTATATTAAAGTTGATATTCAGCGTGAAAAAGCCGCACGATATGGGCTTAATATTGCTGATATCCAACAAATTGTTGCTACAGCTATTGGAGGTATGAATATTACCCAAACCATTGAAGGCTTAGAGCGCTATCCGGTAAATTTACGTTATCCGCAAGATTACCGTAATTCACCAGAGCAACTTGCTGCCATGCCTATTGTTACCCCAAGTGGGCAACGAATTTCGTTAGGTGATGTCGCTAATGTTTATGTTGAAGATGGGCCTCCAGCAATAAAATCAGAAAATGCACGCTTAAATGGTTGGGCATTTGTTGATATTGAAGATGTTGATGTCGGTACTTATGTGGTTAATGCACAAAAAGTTGTTGCAGAAAAACTGGTACTTCCTGCGGGCTATTCAATTGGTTGGTCAGGTCAATATGAATACATGTTAAGAGCGAAAGAAAAACTTGCCTACGTGGTACCGCTTACTTTAGCCATTATTATAGTGTTGCTTTATATCAACTTTAGAAATGTAATTGAAGTGGCAATGATCATGGGTACACTTCCTTTAGCTATGGTTGGTAGTATCTGGCTAATGTACCTTGAAGGTTACAACTTCTCTGTAGCCGTGAGTGTCGGTTTTATCGCGCTGGCAGGTGTAGCCGTTGAAATCGGGGTTATTATGTTAGTGTACTTAAACCAAGCCTATCAAAGTATGCTTACTGAACACAGTGAACAAGGCATTACCACAACGAAAAAAGATCTTTTACAGGCGGTATTACATGGTGCGGGTATGCGTGTTCGCCCCGTTATGATGACAGCTGCAGCCATTGTTGTCGGTTTATTACCTATTTTATACGGCACAGGAACAGGGTCAGAAGTAATGAGCCGTATTGCTGCACCTATGGTAGGTGGTATGGTGAGTGCAGTATTTTTAACCTTGTTAGTTTTGCCGGCGCTGTTCTATTTATGGCGCTCTAAAGGCGTGAAAGCAGAGGTAAATTAAATGCGTTTAGTTGTTGCCAGCCGTAAGCTGCATAAATGGTTAATGTTATTTATTGGTTTTCAATTTGTTATATGGACAATATCGGGCGCCTATATGGTTATTTTTGATATTGACTATATTCATGGTGATAGTTTGGTGATTAATCACCAAACTAAGCTGAATGCCAATGCACTTGATTATTCTATTGCGCAGCTTTATCAAGATTATCCTCAGGCTAAGCATATTGAACTGGCAAGTTGGATAGACAAGGAAGTCTATCGCTTTGAAGCTAACGGCCAAAAGTTTTTGATTTCGGCACAAAATGGCAAACAACTCTCTCCGCTTACACAAGAACAGGCTATTAAAACGGCTAAATACGCCTATGCAGGTCAAGGTGAAATTGAAAGTTCGCAATTACTGACTGAACAAGCACCTTTTGAACTTAATCCTCGCTTTTTACCTGCTTGGCGCATTAATTTTGATGACAGTGAAAATACTTCACTCTATATCTCAGCAGAAAACGGCAAGCTAGTGACTAAGCGCCACCAATATTGGCGTTTGTTTGACTGGATGTTTAGTTTTCATGTAATGGATTATGTTGATGAAGAAGTAGATAACCAGTTGCTATTTTGGTTTACCTTATTGGCCTTATTTGCTGCAATCAGTGGTGCAATGTTGACCTACTATAGTTTTTTTAAAACAACAGCTCAGGAAATAAGTGAATGAATACAATTAAAACATTGCATAAATGGTTGTCTTTATTTGTTGGTATTCAGTTATTAATCTGGGTAGGTACAGGTTTATATTTCAACCTAATGGACAGTAAAAAAGCTTCAGGTAACCAGTACCGTCAACCGATTAAGGTTGTTGAAAATATTGACACTAACAAGTTAATAGAGCCTAAAGCGGTATTACAACAGTATAGTGCACAAGGGGTGATTAACTTAAAGCTGATTTATTTATTAAACAACCCCTATTATTTATTAACTCATCAACAAGGGCTTTATCCACATTTTAAACAGCATCATTCATTACTTGATGCTTATAGCGGAGAAAAAGCCGCTATAACGCGAGCGCTCGCTACTAATTTAGCTAAAGCTTCTTATACTGGGAGCGGTGAAGTCACTCAAGTAAGATTGTTATCTCCCCCGATTAAAGATATTCCTAAAGAGCAAAATCAGGTATGGCAAGTCAATTTTAATGATGAAGTTTTTACTAGTGTTTATATAGATGCGGGTTCTGGACGTTTAATTGCCCATAGTAATGATAATAAACGTTTCACTAACTTATTCTTTATGTTGCATTTTATGGATTATACGCAAGAAGATAGCTTTAATAATATTCAAATAATTGTATTTGCTTTATTTAGCTTATTTTTTGCTTTAACTGGTTTTATTTGGACGATTGAATTAATTACCAAAGGTCAATATCAATTTTTAATCTTTAAAAAGCACCATAATAACATTGTTCAACTTTAT
>WFQC01000039.1 GCA_015487235.1 Alteromonadaceae bacterium | reverse complement strand
CATTTTCTGCCACTATTTCTCTAATTTTATTTAATCTTATTGCTGCTTCTTCACTGTTTTCTAGGCTTTGTTGTGCTTGCTCAAAACCTAGCCAAGCAACGACTTTTGCAGGGCTCGTATCAGGATTTGTTGGCGTAATAGCAAACCAACCGTTTTCAGCATGTACACTGGTCATAGCAATGATCATCGTAAACATTAATGGAATAGACACCAAGCGAGTTAATAGCCCTAGTAATAAAAACCAGCCACCTAAAAATTCTGTCCATGCAGCCAAATTAGCTAAAAGCTCAGGAAACGGCAACCCCAAACCCCATTCATTATTACCAAACCAAGCTACAATATTAGGGCTCGCCAATAAACTGGCAAAACCACTAACATCAGGATCTGGTAAACTTAACTTATTATAGCCCGCAATAATAAATACTGGCGCTAAATAAAGTCGGATCAACAATGCTGGAATACCATCAACATAAGATAGACGATCAAGAAATTTTAAATACAAGTTACTCAGTTTTACAAACATAGGCTTAGTCATAATAGAAGTGTTTAATAATAAGAACATACTATAAACAAAGATATTTCAAACTTAGTTACACTTTTTTTAACTAAACGCTACTTTATCGTTCAATTTTTCAGTAGCATAAGCGCTATCTTGTCACTATTTACTTAAAGTTATATTAATGGAAGAAAAAACTAATTTATTTAAACGTATATTATCGACACTTTGGCGTTTAGTTAATACCACACGAAAAGTGATTATTAATCTCGTTTTCTTTACTTTTTTACTGATCATTATTATTGCTAGCTCTAGCGATAAAGATTTAGTAGTGATCCCTGAGTCTGCAGCACTTGTACTCAATTTACGAGGCGATATTGTTGAACAAAAACGTCAAGTTGATCCTGTAGAGTTATTTATTAATGATGCTTTAGGGCAACAAGAAGAACGCCCAGAAATACTGATAAGTAATTTAATCAAAACTATTAAGCACGCTAAAAATGATGATCGTATTAAGATCATTGTGCTCGACTTGCATAATTTAGGTCGTGCGGGCTTAACCAAATTGCGTGATGTTGCTAAAGCCTTAGATGATTTTAAAAGTGCAGGAAAACAAATTATTGCCTTAGGTGATTACTATACGCAAGATCAGTATTATTTAGCCAGTCATGCAAATAAAGTGTGGCTAAATCCGCAAGGAGCAGTATTAATTGAAGGTTATGGTCGTTACCCTCTTTATTTTAAAGCCGCCTTAGATAAGTTAAAAATAACACAACATATTTTCCGTGTTGGTACCTTTAAATCAGCCGTTGAGCCTTACATGCGTAACGATATGTCTGATGCTGCCAAAGAGGCCAATAAACAATGGCTAGCAGAATTGTGGCAAATCTATAAAGAAGATATTGCCAAGCAACGTGGCTTTGCTATTGATAATTTCGATGAAACTGCCGAACAGCTCGTTAATAAATTTGCCAAAAACAATAACAACTTTGCCGAATATGCGCTTAATTATCATTGGGTTGATGCATTAAAAACGCGCGAAGAAATCCGTAATGAATTAATTGCTATGGTCGGCGAAAATAAAAAGAAAACGGGGTTCAGCCAAGTTAATTACAAAGATTACTTGTCAACTATTGAACAGCCAACACTACCATTGCCACACAAAAATATAGATAAAGTGGCTATTATTGTGGCTAAAGGTCCAATTTTAGATGGTGAGCAAGACCCTGGTTTAATTGGCGGAGACAGTACAGCTAAATTATTACGTAAAGCGCGTAAAGACAAAACCGTAAAAGCTGTTGTGCTTCGCGTAGATAGCCCTGGCGGTAGTGCTTTTGCTTCGGAAATTATTCGTCAAGAAATTGAATTAATTAAAGCGGCTGGTAAACCGGTTATCGCGTCAATGGGGACTTACGCAGCATCAGGTGGATACTGGATTTCAGCTCCCGCTGATGAAATTTATGCTGCCCCTACAACGATTACGGGTTCTATTGGTATTTTTGGTATGTTTATGACCATTGAAAACTCATTAAAAGAATTAGGGATCACCAGTGATGGTGTTGGTACAACAGATTTTGCTTCTTTTAGTATTGCTCGCCCGTTACCTGAGAGCATAGCCCAATTAATTCAGTTAACGATTGAGCGTGGTTATCAAGACTTTATTAGCCTTGTCGCAACCAACCGAGGTATGACCTTAGCACAAGTAGATGCTATTGCTCAGGGACGTGTATGGACAGGACAAAAAGCGAAGGAATTAGGCTTAGTTGATGAATTAGGTGATTTAACCGATGCTGTTGTTGCTGCAGCCAAACGCGCTAAACTTGATAAATATGAAACCTTGTTAATTGAAAAAGAATTATCTCCTCGAGATAAACTGTTACAAAACATGCTAACCAATACCAGTGCTTGGCTTGGGTTAAGTTCATTAAAAGCGGCAAAAGCTAAGTCACCCATTGAACACTTTGTGCATACTTTTTCACAAGAGTTAAGCAAAATTGAATTGTTTAATGATCCACAAGGTGTTTATTTATATTGTGAAAGTTGTGAAATAAATTAAGGTTTCTTTCTTTGAAAATATAATGAGATAATGCCCCAAATTTGGGGCATTTTTTTATAGAAAACATGACAAAAAAAAGAATTTATATCGCATACACTGGCGGTACAATTGGTATGAAAGCCAGTAAAAGGGGTTATATTCCTGTTAAAGGGCATTTGACCAAATCAATCGCGGCAATGCCAGATTTCCATCGAGATGAAATGCCTGAATTTACTATTAATGAGTATCAGCCATTAATTGATTCATCAAACATGACACCAGCAGATTGGCAGCGCATTGCTGATGATATAAAAACACATTACCATGATTATGATGGCTTTGTTGTATTACATGGCACAGACACAATGGCTTACACCAGCTCTGCACTTTCTTTTATGTTTGAAAACTTAAGCAAACCCATTATTGTTACAGGCTCACAAATACCGTTAACACAATTGCGCTCTGATGGTCAGGTTAATTTACTGAATTCTCTTTATATTGCTGCAAACTACCCGATTAATGAAGTGGGGCTTTATTTTAACAATAAATTATATCGCGGGAATCGTTGTATAAAAGCTTATGCCGATGGTTTTAATGCTTTTGATTCACCTAATATGCCACCATTACTTGAAGCGGGTATAAATATAAAATTAGTTGCAGGGCAATTAGCTAATGAGACAGAACAACCACTACACTTAAGTCAAATAACACCACAACCTATTGGTGTTGCTCATCTTTATCCTGGTATTAGTAGTGAATTAATTACTAATATTATTCAACAACCAGTAAAAGCATTGATTATGCGTAGCTATGGCGTAGGTAATGCCCCTCAAGATAAAAGTTTAATGGCTTGTTTAGAAAAAGCGCACCAGCAAGAAATTATTGTGGTTAATTGTAGCCAATGCCTCAAAGGTACAGTAAATATGGGAGGTTACGCTACAGGAAGTTGGTTGAGCCAAGTAGGTGTAATTAGTGGTCAAGATATGACTTTAGAAGCTACACTAACAAAATTACATTATTTACTTAGTCAAAATTTAAGTTTTTCTGATACTCGCCAGTTAATGCAAGAAAACTTGCGAGGAGAGCTAACGCCTAACCCAGCTAGCTAAACAAGTAATTGCTCTTTAAGTAAGTTTAAAGAGCAATCGTTTAAAAATACCAGCCTTTAAGCCCTAACAAAGATCTTTTTAATACGCGTTAATTGCGGTAAATCAGCTGCGGTTAATTTACCCAGTAATAACCATTCAACAAAAAGTGCATTAAGATCAGTTTTGCTTCCTGCTGTCATTTGCTCTTGCATTAATGCCACTTGAATTGCCATACGTTGTTGACGATATTCAGCGGGCGATTCAATACCCGCTAATATTTCCAAGGTAAGAGTTTTTTCTTGGCGATCAACCTTATTTGTTAGCTGAACAAGCTCTTGTAAACGTTTTTGCCATGAAGGAGATAATTGAGTAAATAAGCTTTCTTCTGCTAATTGTTCAATGCTTAGGTTTTCATCAACAATCATAGTCAACAAGGTAAACAGTGTTTGCCATTGCTGTTGCTGTTTTTGATTTTGTATCGCAAGTTGTTTTTGTTTTACCTGCTCAATAAAGCTTTCTACTTGTTTTAGCACTTTTTTCAATATAGGTTTGTGACTAAGTACTTCAGTATGAAGCTGCTCAGCCTTACTGAGTAAAACAATAAGTTGCTTATTATCTGCATTCGATAAACTTTGCGCTAATGCCGTTAATTGTTCAACAAAATGTTGTTCTTTTTCATTTAATTGTGATTGCTCTAATGCCCTATCTTGCGAACGTTTGGCAAAGATTTGATCATTTACTTTTCTAAAACTTTGCCATAGTTTATTTTCTTGGCGAGAACCTGCATAACCAATAAGTTTCCACTGGCTTTGTAATTGTTTTATCTCTTGTATCGCTTGACGACTATCATCATATTGAGCAATAGTTTCAGCTTGCTTGATAAGCTGCTTTTTTTGCTCCATATTTTGTAAATGATATTGAGTAATAGCCGCTTTTAATGGCGCAAGCGCTTGGTTAAACAGCGTTAATAATTCTTTATATTTACTGCGTTCAACTTCACCTGACTTTTGCCATTTTTGGGTTAATTTAGTTAATTGGTGATCAAAGTTTTTAAAATCTATATCTTCACCTTGATTTTGCTGCTGTTCAAACTGAGCAACAAGATCTTTTGCTTGTTCAATTAATAACAAACGATTTTGATAGTTTTGTGCCCTTATTTGTTCTTGCTCTGCATAAAAGGCTCGACATGGGGCAAATGCTTGTTCACAGGCTTCATTAAATTGCTGATTTAACTGTTGATCTATTTCATCATCAGCATGACCCAGCATATTCCACTGCTTACGGTATTGCTTTACTTTTTCGGCTTGTTCATTTGGGTTATCACAAGGTGTGTTTACCAATTCATTAATTTCAGCTAAAAGCTCTTGTTTACGAGGCGTGGCGATATAATGTTCCCAGTCGCTTAATTCAGAGATTTTTTCACTAATTATATTCATATCACGCTGCAACTTATGCTGCTGTTGTGGCGACAGTTGTTCAAATTGTTGCTTAGCTTTTTTAAATAAACCAAAACAAGTATTATATTTACCGCTATTTAACAAACGTTTTAAATCGATTAATTTTTTACGTGTTTGATGAAATAACTTCTCTTGCTGTTCAATAAATGGTTTTACCCCTTGCTGCCAGCGTTGTTTTATTTCTTGGTAAGCTTGGGTAATAGATTCAGGTAATAAACCATCTGCTTGGCGTTCAACTTGTTGCCATTGTGCTAACCAATCTTTATAAACAAGGTAACGCTCATTAAATTCAGCAAGGTTTTCAGGTAAAGTCAGCGCCACAACTTTAGAAATAAGCTGAGTTGCCTCACTGACAGATTGCGCGATTTCAGGTAATTGCGCTAATCGTTTTTCCAGTGCATTAACTTTTTGTTTAAACGCTTGTTTGTCTTGTTCGTTTAACAAGCTTTGGGCGATTTGTTGCTCAAGTTGTAGTAATTTTTGTTTAAACTCAGCGTGATCAATCGTGACATCTTCAAAAACAAAGGTTACTAATTGCTGATTTAATGCATCAAGTTGCTGCTTAAAAGCATCCTGAGCCTGTGTTTGCTCAGCTTTTATTTTTAAAGCAATTTGCTGTTGTTCATACTGCTCTTTTTTAGGCGCAAATATTTTATCTAATTGTTGATTGATGCTTTGGTATTTGTCTTTAAAAATTTGTTGCTCTTCATCTTCAAATAGCGTCAATTCATGTTGTAATGTTTGCCATTCATCAACTAATTGTTGGCGCTTTGGCAACATTTCACCGTAATCGGCAACATCCTTTAACGCTAACAACTTAGCTAATAACAATTGTATATTTTTACGTACCTTAATTGGCTTTTCGGTTTGCGCTTTTAGCTGATTTATTTTCTCGTTAATTGAGTTTTTTATCGCTTCATTTAAGGCTTTTTTCTGTAGCTTTTCAAGTAGAGATAACTCATGGCATTGCTCAACTAAAAACGCTTGTATTAAAGGCGATTTGGCTTTAGCGAAAAGTGTAGTGAGTAAATGAGGTTTATTCAATTTTTTATAAATATTAGTAATAAGATCAGTATCTTGTTCTACTAATAACCACGACTCTAGTAAGTTATTTTTAGTCGTTTCATTTAAAAAAGCGTTTTTTTGTTCAACCGTTAAACTAATACTATGTTCTCCTAATAGCATTTTTACGATTTGCTTGTCTGCAAACGCTTTAATTTTTGCATGGCTATTGTGTTTGCTTGCTTGTAGATAATCTTCAAAATTATTGAGTTTAATTAGCGCTGCTCGCCTGACAATTTCAGCATCATCAGTGGCTAATAAGTTTTGTAAAATAGCCTTATCTTCGGCGTTATCAGCATTAAGCTCATTAATAGCTTCAACACGTACCGTGCGCTCACTGTCTTGCCATTTAGGTTTAAATGACTTTGTTTTGAATAACTTAGAAAGGATCATAATTGGGTAAACCTAGCAATATTATTATCAGAATTATTCACGTCGCTTTGCGTCTTGTTTTGAGAAAATTGTGTTTTTAACTCACGCTTACTTTTGTTGACAATATTGCCATCAGCCCCAATGGTCATAATTTCATCAGATTTTAAAATACGCGATTGGTAAGCCATAACTAAATGCATAGCAGACTCTCGTTGAGCTTGTTCTACTTCAACACCTTCGGGCCATTTACCCGTTTCAACGGCACATTTTAATCGCAGGTACATTTCTTGTGACATGTTGTCGACTATTGAAATTAAATCCATAATTATTTACTGCTTTTAAGAAAAACTAAACGAATACGAATAACGATATACCAAATAAAGCCTAACACGGTTGCTGTTAAAGCACCTTTATATTCAAGGCTTTCTATGGGTGCATCTCGATAAAACAGCCATAAGATACCACCACAAAAAAGCAACATAGCCAGAAAAGAGTGATTCATTAACTGCTGTGATTTTTTAAGTTTATTGGCTTTTCGCAATTGAATAACTTTATCTTTATCAAGATCAGTTAAATCAAGCTCACAATGCTGACAGGAGGTTGCTTTATCAGAGATTTTTTTCTGACAACTTGGACAATCAATAATAGCCATTGTTTTCCTAAATATGATTAAAGTTCAACAAGAGGCTGTATTTTAACTGATTAAAACTAAATCGCTAGTATTGATACTTAAGCAAAGCAAAGATAATTCATTTTTTATAAAAATAAAAAACACCATACTGTTTGAAAAACAACCACATGTTAACTAAAGTTTAATAACTAGCGAAAATGAAGGTTTATTAGGTATGTCTTTTAGTATTTGTCGGGTGCAATGGGAAATAGCAGCTCCCCTATTACAGCAAATAAGAGAAAAGGTTTTTATTTGTGAATGGCGTATTCCTGAAAAAATTGAATTTGATCGTCGTGATCAACAAGCCTATCACATGTTAATTTGTGATGATGATAGCCAAGAACCTGTTGCAACAGGGCGTATTTTGCCTTCTGGTGAAATAAGTCGCATTGCAGTATTAATTTCTCACCGCAAAAAATCACTTGATAAATTAGTCTTAAAGGGATTACTTGAAATTGCCAACGAATTGGGGCTTGATGAAATTTTTATTAATAGCCCACTTGAGCATGTAAACTACTTTATTGAGCACGGCTTTTATATTGCAGGTTCTGTATTTATGGAGGTAGGCATGCCTAGACAACGCATGGCATGTAAAGTTAAGCAAGTAGCACTCGTTAAGTGCTACTTAACCCACTAGCTTGCCTTAGCTATTATGCTACGAAATCAAGCCCAAAGTTGTTCTTGGTTAACTAATTGATACAAACCCTCTGCTCGTCCTACTAGCAATTTAGCATAACTGCTTTGTTCTGCCGTTGCTTCTTCATTTTTAAGTATATTTTCTGCTTGTAATTGCCATTTCATTGAAAAATGACGTATTGCTTCTTTAGCATTTTCAGCCATATTTAAATCAATACTGTCTGTTGGCAAATCTCCACATATTACCCAATACCAACTGCCATCAATGGTTTTTAGCTTCCATATTGCCACTAAGGGTGCAATATAACGACTAGCTTCAACAGTAACAGAGTCAGTAACTAAGCCCTTATTTGCTAAAAATTTAGTCGCGGTTTGATACTGCTCTCTTACCCATGCTTCACGTTCTTGTTCTGTTAATTCTGTTTTTAGTTCCATAATAAGCTACAACTTTTCTTTAAAAATCGACGTATTCTAGCAAGAGTATGCTTTAAGCAAAATATAAATTTTCTCTGTATCTATAAGTTCACATGTTTTCATAAAATATTTTGATCTTAGAACTAGCGAAAAACCAAGCTTAATGCTAAGGTTCGCGCAATTTTACAACAAGCGTTTGTCGGTATAAAACTCTAGTTAATAAAGCGTAAATACCTGGTGAACACCCTATTATTTTTTGTGGAGAAATAACGTGGCATTTTTTGACTTAGTTGATTTTGATGATCATGAACAAGTTGTATTTTGTAGTGATGCAGCCTCTGGATTAAAAGCAATTATTGCAATTCATAGCACTAAATTAGGCCCCGCTGTAGGTGGTTGTCGCCTTTGGGACTACGCTTCAGACCAAGATGCTCTCGTCGATGTTTTACGGTTGTCAAAAGGAATGACCTATAAAAATGCTTTAGCAGGCTTAACCATGGGGGGTGGTAAGTCGGTTATTATTGGTGATGCTAAAACAATAAAATCTGAAGCTTTATTTAAAGCATTCGGCGAAGCATTAAACAATCTGAATGGCCGCTATATTAGTGCGGAAGATGTGAATATTACGACAGAAGATATTGCCATAGCGAACAGTGTTACACCTTTTGTAACAGGTACAGAAGGTAAAAGTGGCAACCCAGCTCCCTTTACTGCTTTAGGTACCTTTTTAGGGTTAAAAGCGGCGGTTAAACATAAACTAAATACAGATGATTTATCTGGTTTAACTGTTGCAGTACAAGGCTTAGGTAGCGTTGGTTTCTATTTATGTGAACATTTACACAAAGCAGGGGCAAAATTAATCGTAACCGATATCAATCAATCAGCCTTAACGAAAGCAGAAAAAAACTTTAATGCTACAGTAGTTGGTTTAGATGAAATATACGACGTAGATGCTGATATTTATGCTCCTTGCGCCTTAGGTGCTACCATTAATGATGATACGATTAATCGTTTAAAAGTTAGTATTATTGCCGGTTGTGCTAATAACCAATTAGCTGAGCCTCGCCATGATCAAGTATTAGTTGAACGTGGTATTTTATACGCACCTGATTATGTTATTAATGCGGGTGGTATTATCAATGTTTCTTTTGAAGATGATTATGATGTTGATAAATCAACCAAAAAAGTTGAAGAAATCTACGATACCCTGTTAGACATTTTCACTAAAGCAGAGCAAGAAAACAAACCAACAGGCCAAGTAGCCGATGAAATGGCACGCGAGATTATTGCACGTGGCGGTAAATAAGAATTAGAGCTATATAGCTTCTAATCAAAGAAGGATAGTTAAATGGCTATCCTTTTTCACTCTTATTCTAAATTTATTTCTTACTATTTAGCTCTGCAAATAATGCAGCAACGGGGTGACGAGCTTGTAAACCAGCAAAGCGTTTTACTTGTGAGCGACACGAAAACCCTGTTGCTAATATTTGCTTACTTTCAAGTTGATCTAATTTAGCTTGCCAGCTCATTTCAAATAGTTGTTTACTGTTTTCATAATTACTGGCTTCATGGCCATAAGTACCAGCCATACCACAGCAACCAACAGAAACTTTAGTTAGCGCTAAGCCAAAATATTCAAAAATACGCAGCCATTCATTTTCGCTATTGGCCAATGCTGTTTTTTCAGTACAGTGAGCAAATAAATGATAATCAGTTTGGTTATTAGTTGATAAATCAAACCTTTCTAAGCTTATCTCGGGCAGTATTTTTATTAACCATTCATGGCTTAGTAACACATTAAAGTCGCCCCGTTTATCTTTTAATGTTTTAGCATATTCATCACGATAACAAAGTACTAACGAGGCATCTAAACCTAACATGGGTATATTAAGTTGATGTAATTGGTTAAGAAAATCAGCACTTGATTGTGCTGTTTTGGCAAATTTAGCTAAAAACCCTTTCACATGTTGTGCTTTACCATTGGGTTTAAAAGGTACTAAAATAGGTTTAAAGCCTAATATATCAATTAAAGCCATTAAGTCATTCACCGCATTCGCTTCATAAAAGCTAGTGAAAGGATCTTGCACAATAAATACATAAGGTTGGCGCTCTTTTGTACTTAATTGCTGTAGCTTGGTTAAATTAAAGTGTTCATAGTGTTTTGCTGCCACTTGCTGTTTTAACGTTGGTAAACTTAACAGCGGTGTATCAACATAACCAATAACCTTTTTTGAAAAGCGTTGATAAACCTTACTGGCTAATAAGGTATTGGTTAGTTGAGGAAAATGCGCCATTAAAGGCGCAAGTGTTTCCACATGCGCTACAAGGTGATCTTTGATTGGTCTTGGGTAACGTGAATGATAGATATTAATAAACCTTGCTCTAAAATCAGGTACATCGACTTTTATTGGACATTGACTAGCACAGGCTTTACAAGCTAAACACCCAGCCATTGCTTCCATAACTTGATGAGAAAAATCGTTTTCATCAGTATTTCGAAAGCGATTTTTAACCTTATTCAAGAGCTGCTTTATTGACCAATGATTGATATTTTCTTCTAACGCAAGAATATCGACACCTTTACTTTCTAATAATCGTAACCATTCGCGCATCAGCCCTGCCCTACCTTTTGGCGAATGCTTTCGGTCACGCGTAACCTTGCTTGACGGGCACATTGGGCTATCTAGGTCATAATTAAAACATAAACCGTTACCATTACAGTTGAGTGCGACAGAAAAATCATTTCTTACATTTATTGGAATTTGTCGATCGTAAAAACCTCGTTTTGTGTCATCAACAGAAACTAATTTTTCTGTTGATCCGTCAGACGTTATAGGCGTACAAATTTTACCCGGATTCATTTTATTGAGCGGATCAAAAACGGTTTTTATTTTACGTAATTCAGTAAAAAGCTGTTCACCAAAAAATTCAGGGCCGTATTCACTACGATAACCTTTACCATGTTCTCCCCACATTAAGCCACCATATTTGGCCGTTAACGCTACCACTTTATCAGAAATTTTACGTAGTATTTTTTCTTGTGCAGGATCACACATATCCAGTGCAGGGCGAACATGCAAAACCCCAGCATCGACATGGCCAAACATACCATAATCAAGATGGTAACTATCGAGTAATCGGCGAAATTCAGCAATAAAATCAGCAAGATTTTCAGGTGGAACTGCCGTATCTTCAGCAAAAGCAATAGGTTTTTTACTACCTTGCGTATTACCTAACAAGCCCACTGATTTTTTGCGCATAGTATAAAGTTTATTAATACTGGCAAGATCAGAGGTAACTTGATAACCAATAACACCAGCATTTTTTTCTTTAATGTCTTTATCAAGTTGGTCGGTCAATATTTTTACTTGCGCTGCAAGTGCTTCAGTACTATCACCATTGTATTCAACCATATTAAGGCCATCCATGGTTTGCCCTTCAACATCGGTGATCAAGTCACTCACTAAATGCCACACAATATCTTGGCGAGCTAAGTTCAACACTTTACTGTCAATGGTTTCTACTGAGGTTGCTTTTGCTGCAACTAATGTGGGCGAGTGACGCAGTGCTGAATCAAAACTATCATATTTAATATTAATTAAAGTTTTTGCTTTTGCGATAGGCGTTAAGTTCAGTTTTGCTTCACAAACAATGGCCAGTGAGCCTTCTGAGCCAGTAATAATACGACTTAAATTAAAGGTGGTTAATGGCTCATCAAAAACATGTTCAAGATCGTAACCAGTTAAAAAACGATTTAAACGAGGAAATTTAGCTAAAATTAATGCCCGATTATCTAAGCAACTAGCCAAAACCTGCTTAACAATTTTACCGTAACTGCTGTTTTGCTCTGCTAGCTGCTGTGCTTTTACAATAGGCATAGACTCAGTGTCGATAATATCACCATTAGCAAGCACTGAGGTTAAAGCAACTACATGATCTGAGGTTTTTCCGTACACAAGTGAGCCTTGTCCTGAAGCATCAGTATTAATCATTCCGCCTAGCGTTGCTCGGTTACTGGTTGATAAGTCAGGTGAAAAGAAAAAACCATAAGGGCGTAAAAAGTCATTTAATTGATCTTTTACCACACCTGCTTCTACCCTAACCCAGTTTTCTTCGACATTAATTTCTAGTATTCGATTCATGTATTTAGATAAATCAACCACAACACCATGCGTTAAGCTTTGGCCATTAGTGCCTGTACCACCGCCACGTGCGCTAAATTTTATTGAATGAAATTTCTCTTGAGCCGCTAGGCTAGTAAGTAATTGTACATCTTGTTTATGGCGAGGATGCAGCACACATTGGGGTAACTGTTGATAAACACTGTTGTCGGTTGCAACAGCTAAACGATCACTATATTGAAGGGCAATATCACCACTAAAACCTTGTTTTTTTAGTTGTTGGGCAAATTCTTGATATAAAGGAGAAACTAACGCTTGTTCATCTAAACGGGGCAATATCATGGTAAATTTAGGGTATGGTTCATTCTACAAGGTGGGCATTATATCATGGCCAAAAGAATAAAAAACATTCAGATAAAAAAGCCTAGGCGTTTTAGTACCTAGGCTATTCTTCACAACCCTTTTTCAACTCTTTTATCTGAATAAAAGGTTTAAGCTTAATGCTGTCTCTTTAAAAACAAGCAAGGAGCACATTAAGCGTTATGCTGCTCTGCTAAATATAACCATGTCGGTAAAACGGTATCAGGGTTTAATGAAACGCTATCAATCCCCTGCTCAACTAACCATGCGGCAAAATCAGCATGATCAGAAGGACCTTGCCCACAAATTCCCACGTATTTTCCTCTTGCTTTACAGGCTTTTATTGCCATAGCTAACAAGGCTTTAATTGCAGGATCACGCTCGTCAAATAAATGGGCAATTAAACCTGAATCACGATCTAACCCTAAGGTTAATTGTGTTAAGTCATTTGAACCAATTGAAAAACCATCAAAGTGATCAAGAAATTGATCAGCGAGTAAAGCATTCGAAGGTAATTCACACATCATAATAACACGCAGACCATTTTCACCACGTTTTAGACCATTTTCAGCCAATATTTCAATAACGGCTTCAGCTTCACCTAAGGTTCTAACAAAGGGGATCATCACTTCAACATTAGTTAAACCCATGTCGTTACGCACCCGTTTTATTGCTTCACACTCAAGTGCAAAACAATCACGAAAATCTTTCGAGATATAGCGAGCGGCACCACGATAGCCTATCATCGGGTTTTCTTCGTCTGGTTCAAACTCTTCACCACCTACTAAGTTGGCATATTCATTTGATTTAAAATCGGACATGCGCACAATAACTTTTTCAGGCGCAAAAGCCGCTGCTAAGGTGGCAATACCTTCAGTTAATTTAGCAATATAAAATTCAACAGGGCTTTCATAGCCTGCAATAATTTCATCAATTTCTTCTTGTAAATCAAGAGACTGTTCTTGGTAATTTAATAATGCTTTCGGGTGAACCCCGATCATCTTATTAATAATAAACTCTAAGCGTGCTAAACCAACTCCAGCATGAGGTAAACGCGCAAAAGCAAATGCGCGGTCTGGGTTACCCACATTCATCATTATTTTAAGAGGCAATTCAGGCATATTGTCAATTTCAGAGGTGGTTACCTTAAAGTCGAGTTCACCTTCATAAATAAAACCAGTATCGCCTTCTGCACAAGAAACCGTAATTTTATCACCCGCTTTAATTTTACTGGTAGCATCACCACAACCAACAACGGCAGGAATACCCATTTCACGCGCAATAATAGCGGCATGACAAGTACGACCGCCTCGGTTGGTTACAATAGCTGACGCTTTTTTCATGATCGGTTCCCAATCAGGGTCGGTCATGTCAGTTACCAGTACATCACCGGGCTGAATTTTATCCATTTCATCAAGCGACGCTAACACTTTTGCTTCACCGCTACCAATTTTTTGCCCAATTGAACGGCCAGTACAAATAACTTTTGCAGTTTCTTGTAATTGAAACTGCTCCATTACGTTACCACTTTCACGACTACGTACTGTTTCTGGACGCGCTTGAACGATATAAAGTTTACCGTCTAAACCATCTTTTGCCCATTCTATATCCATAGGGCGCTGATAATGCTGTTCAATAATAACCGCTTGTTTGGCTAATTCTTGTACTTCAGCATCGGTTAAAGAAAATTGATTTGATTGCGCTTCATCAACATCTACCACTTCAACTTGTTTACCATGTTCTTGGGTTTGTGTATAAACCATTTTAATGGCTTTACTACCAATATTACGGCGAACAACAGCAGGATTTCCTTTCGCTAAGGTTGGTTTATGTACGTAAAATTCATCAGGGTTAACCGCACCTTGCACAACCATTTCACCTAAACCATAGCTTGAAGTAATAAAAACAACCTCTTCAAAGCCTGATTCCGTATCAATAGAAAACATAACACCAGAAGCGGCAATATCACTGCGTACCATGCGCTGAATACCCGCAGAAAGAGCAACACCACGATGATCATAACCTTGATGCACACGATAAGAGATTGCTCTGTCATTAAACAATGAGGCAAATACATGCTTAATGGCTATCATCACTGCATCTAAACCACGTACATTAAGAAAAGTTTCTTGTT
>WFQC01000038.1 GCA_015487235.1 Alteromonadaceae bacterium | reverse complement strand
GCAAAAAGATGAAGTTAACAAGATGCGCAGTAAATCAATAGAAATAACCTTTATTGTTACGCTTTTTGTTATTATTAGTCTTACCGTTAGCACCAAAACATTGGCGCAACCCGTTGATGAAAATCGTGTAAAAGCCGCCTACCTTATCAATTTTATCAAACACATTAAATGGCCTAATGAAAAAGCGAAGCAAGGTTTTACATTAGCGGTTTATCAAAATAAGCCTTTTTATCAATATCTACAACAGGCGCTAACAGGCAAAACGATTAAAAATAAGCCCATTCGGGTATTGTTAGCTAATAATGTCTCGCAGTTGAATAATGTTGATATTGTTTATGTACCACAAGAGGCAGTAAATAATGTGCACACTATTGCTAATGCTACGCGCGGCAATGCAACCTTAATTGTTTCTCATAATAGCCCTAATAAGCATGATATTATGATTAATTTATTGCATAACTCTAAAACGTCAGTAATTACTTTTGAGGTTAACAAGTCTAATATTATTTACGAGAAGTTAGCTATGTCACCTGAGTTATTGCTGTTAGGGGGTAATGAATTAGATATAGCGACACTCTATCGAGAAACCGAATTAGCCATGCAGCAAACGCGTCAACAAAGTGCAGCGTTAAAAAAACAACTAACTAATCAACAGCAGCAGCTGATTAAATCTAAACAAAAATTACAGCGCTTAACTGCTAGTCTTACTAAATTAAATAAAGAATTAACTAAAAAAGAGTTAGAAACTAAACAATATAAAGTTGAGTTAGCAAAATTACAAAATGAAGTTATAAATAAACAAAATACCTTAAATAAAAAAGAACAAGCATTACAAAAAATTAGCAAAGAATTTGAAACAATCAGTAATAAATTAACATTACAACAGCAACAACTTTCAATGAAAGAACGAGAAAACCAGCAAATATTACAGCAAGTTGCAGAGAATAAACAAATATTAGCCCAGCAAACGCAAAAATTAGCAGAGCATCGCCAACAATTAGATATACAACGCAAAGAGTTACTGGATAAAAAACAAACCATTAATACCCAGCAAGATTATATTTTTGTGACAACTGTACTGATTGTTATTGTTTTAATGGTTGCCATTTTGCTGGTATTACTCTTTTTTAAAAATAAAAAAGTCACACAAAAGTTAAAAGAAACCTTAGATTATTTAGAAGGTACTCAACAGCAGCTTGTGCAAGCTGAGAAAATGGCGTCATTAGGTGGCTTGGTTGCTGGTGTTGCCCATGAAATTAATACACCATTAAGTATTGCTATTACCTCAAATAGTTTAGTGCTTGATGATACCCAAGAAATTAAAAGACGCATTGAGGAACAACGCTTAACGAAAAAGCGTATGGCGAGTCATATTGAAAAAACCCAGCAATCACTTACTATGGGGGAGCACGCCTTAGAGCGAGTACAAATATTGTTAACTAATTTTAAGCAAGTGGCGGCCGATCAAGTAGTTGATGAAGAAAGAGAAATTAATCTCGCTAATTATATTAATGAAGTCTTAAATACTTTATCAGTTGAGCTTAAAAAGCATCATGTAAGTTATCAATTTCATGGTGAAACAGAGTTAAATCTCAAAACATATCCTGGTGCTCTTGCTCAAGTATTAACTAACTTAGTGACTAACTCGATACGACACGGCTTTGAAAACCATGTTGATGGTAATATCAGTATTACCTTACAAGCCGAGCAAGATGGTGCCAAAATTATCTATCAAGATAATGGTAATGGTATGGCTAAAGAGGTGCTTGATAAAATCTTTGAACCTTTTTTTACCACCAAACGGGGTAAAGGTAGCACAGGCTTAGGCATGAATATTGTTTATAATATTGTCAACCAAAAGCTTAAAGGTACTATTGAGGTTGAAAGTGAACCCGGTAAAGGTTCCACTTTTACTATTTTCTTGCCAAAAACAATTTAACACGCCTTAGTGTTTTCTTGCATTAAGCGAGTCTAGGCTATAAATTGTCAGTGCTAACCATATTAAACTAAAAGTGATCAATTTAGCGACCTGTAAAGGCTCGTGGTATAAAAAAGTGGCTAAAATAAACATAATACTAGGGCCAATATACTGAAAAAACCCTAATGTAGATAAGCTTAAGCGCTTTGCTGCGGCAGTAAAGCATAACAAAGGAGCCGTTGTGACCACACCCGCCATTATTAACAGCCCATTTAATTGCCAAGTATTAGTGATAAGGTTGCTGGTTGGGCTATCAGCAAGTAAAGCCCAGTAAAGTAAAGCTAATGGCAACATAAGCCAAGACTCAAATAATAAGCCAACAAAAGAGTCAACAGCCATTTGTTTACGCAGTAAACCATAAGTGCCAAAACTTGCGGCCAATGCTAATGAAATAATTGGCAACGAGCCGAGCATAACCAACTGAATTAAAACACCAATAACGGCTAATAGTACGGCTACTTTTTGCCATTTTCTTAATTTTTCTTTTAGAAAAATCATGCCTAGCGCTACGCTAAATAGCGGATTAATAAAATAGCCTAAACTTGCATCAAGTAAGTGATCATTATTAATTGCCCAAATAAATAAAAACCAGTTTAGCGCTAATATACTCGCAGTTATGGTGAGTTTTATTATAAGTTTTGGTTGCTTAAAAATAGCTTGAACATAACGCCATTTTCGGCTGGCAAGTACAATCACAATCAGTAATAAACAAGACCAAACAATACGATGGATAAGAATTTCACTCGAATTTATCTCTGCAAGTAATTTAAAATATAAAGGAGCAAAGCCCCACATAATATAAGCACTAACGGCATTAATCGTACCTGCATGTTTATTTATTGGCATAAATTTTTTATCAAGTTAGGGTGAATTTAAGTGATAGCACGTACGGCTTACGCTTATGCTAGTGAAAGAATAAGCCTATACTCAAGCTACTTGAAGTAGTACGAGTATATATTGCTAGGAACTGCTGATGCGATAATACTGGTTAGGTTAAATGCGTGCAAGAATAACCACGCACAAGTTATTTATTCTTGTTAAATGTGGGCTTAGTACCAGATGGGCGATATGTTTAGCCAACCATATAAGTTCCTGTGCCAAAAGCAAGGTGTTCGCCTTGCTCATTATGCATTTCCATACGAGCAACGGCAACTTTACTGCCACTGCGAATAATACGTGCTGTGGTAATAAACTCTTGCCCTCGACCCGGGCGTAAATAGTCAGTACGTAAATCAATTGTACCTAATTTACTCAAACTGCTTTGTAGTTTAGCAAGGTCTATTTCATCGCCGAGACGTTCTATAATATTTGCCGCAGCCACTACGCCACCCGCAAAATCAAGTGCAGTTGCGGTAACTCCACCGTGAAGAATGTTTTGTACGTGATTACCCACTAACTTGTCTTGCCAATTAAAACGAATCTCAGCCTCTTGGTGATCAAATTTGGTAATGTAAATACCTAACAAATTATTAAACGGAACTTGATTCCACATTGCAGTGATTTGTTGAAGCATTTCTACTTTAGTCATATTTTTATTGTCTGGTCAGAGGTCTTTGAAAAGAGCTTAGCACTTTTTTACGAAAGTGAAAATATTTCTGCGTTATCGTTAAAGGCTAGGGTAAAATAGCGTTAATTTAACAAAATTGGATACCTACTTGACTATTTCTGCTCCACCACGCTTAAAAGATCAATTACAAAGTGCACTGAAACATTATTTTGGCTTTGAATCTTTCCGTTCTGGTCAATTAACTGTGATGGAAAATTTATTGCAGGGTAAAGATTGTTTAGTCTTAATGCCAACGGGTGGTGGTAAGTCGCTTTGTTATCAATTACCAGCAACTATTTTACCTGGTATCACTATTGTCGTATCACCTTTAATCGCGTTAATGAAAGATCAGGTTGATAGTTTAACTCGACAAGGTATTCCCGCCGCTTTTGTTAACTCAAGCCTTAGCAAAGATGAAATAAACACTATTTTTCAGCAATTAGCACAGGGGCAATTAAAGCTACTTTATGTTGCCCCTGAAAGGTTACTTAATCACTATTTTTTACAAGGATTAGCCAGTTTAGCTATTAGTGCTTTTGCTATTGATGAAGCACATTGTATTTCTCAATGGGGGCACGATTTTCGTCCAGCATATACAAGGCTTAGTGAGCTTCGTCAGCACTTTCCACATGTACCTGTAATGGCATTAACAGCAACGGCTGATGTGACAACACGTAAAGACATTTTAATGCAACTTGCGTTACGTGAACCTTATATTTTGCTCGACAGTTTTGATCGTCCTAATATCCGTTTAACACTGGCTGAAAAGTACAAAGGTGAGCAGCAAGTTTATCGTTATATAAAACAACGTAAAAGTGATTGTGGTATTGTTTATTGTAACAGCCGTTGGCAGGTAGACCATCTCACCAAAGTTTTGTCTGAAAAAGGCATTAATTGTGCGGCTTATCATGCCGGGTTAGAGCCTGAGATCCGCCATTATGTGCAAGAAGCATTTACTAAAGATAATATTCAAATTGTGATTGCTACCATTGCTTTTGGTTTGGGGATTGATAAACCTAATATTCGTTTTGTTATTCATTTTCAGCCGCCGCATACACTTGAATCATATTATCAAGAAATAGGTCGTGCAGGACGCGATGGTTTACCCGCTGAAGCTTTATTTTTATACGATCCTCAAGATGGAGAACGTATTAAAAAACGCATTAGTGAAGGAGAAAATGAACAAAGAGTACATGTTGAATTACAGCGTTTTCAGGCGTTAATTGGTTTTGCTGATGCACAAACTTGCCGTCGACAAGTCTTGCTTAACTATTTTGCTCAATACACTGAAGAAAAGTGTGGTAACTGCGATATTTGTTTAGATCCTCCTCGTCAATTTGATGCGACCATTGCCGCGCAAAAAGTATTGTCTTGTGTTTATCGTATTAATCAACAAGGTGATATTAACCATGTGATTGATGTGTTACGTGGTGAGTTAACGGCCAAAGTAAAACAACTTGAGCATCATCAGGTTTCAACGTTTGGTCTAGGTAAAGATGAAATGCCCAGTTATTGGTTTGCCATAATTCGACAGTTGATCCACTTAGGGTATTTGCAGCAAGATATTTCACAACACTCTATTTTATGTTTAACCAATGCCTCTCGCAATATTCTTAAAGGCAGAGAGCCATTAATGCTAGCAACACCACGATTACAAAAAGCCAGTTACTGGCGACAAGGGCAAAGTGAAAAAACTTACGATCGTGCTTTATTTGCAAAATTAAGAGCGTTACGTAAAGACATTGCTGATGCAGAAGATATTGCACCATTTATTATTTTTAATGATGCAACTTTGGCAGAGCTAGCGCGGGTAAAACCAACAAACCCTCAGCAAATGTTAGCGATTAGTGGTATTGGTGATGTTAAGTTGGCGCGTTATGGTCAGCCATTTTTACAGCAAATTAGTTATTATTTGGCTGACAGTAAATAACCTGATGTGATGTTATTGCTGTAATAAAAAAGCACCGCTTATGGCAGTGCTTTGCAACTCTTTAACTCTTTTTAATAAGAACTGCCTATTAATCTTAGCGTATATTGTAGCCAAGCTAGACGCTTATTATTCAAACCGAGTTAAGATTATTTTTATAGAAAAATGATTACTTAAGGCTTGAAAAATAAGCAGCTAAGTTAGCCATATCGGCATCGCTTAACGGTGCAGCCATAGGACCCATTACTGGATCTTTACGTGTGCCCGCTTTAAATGCTTTTAATTGTTTAACAATATAAGCTTCTTTTTGACCTGCTAAGTTAGGGTACATAGGTACAGCAGAAACACCGTTTGCACCGTGACATGCTGCACACATACCCGCTTTTGCTTTACCCGCAGCAGCATCACCACCAGCAAACGCTGGAGAAGCCATTAATACAGTAGCTGCAATAGCCATCGTAATTTTTTTCATAGTCTATTTTCTCTCTTTATGATTATTAAAACCCATGCTTGAGTATATGCAAAAAACAAGCAAGTGTCGCGGCTTTTTTAGTTAACGCTAATACTAGCTTAATCTATATCAATTTTTGCTATACGTCTTGCTAATACTACACCTTTTGCAAGGTTATTTCTAATGGACAATGGTTATTTAATACGTAAATTAACGCTGTTTCATCACAATTATCTTGGCGAGGACACAAGTCGCAATCTTTCATCACTTTTTCGGGTAATTTTTCCATATCACTTAATTCAAATCCTAAACGGGCAAAAAAGTCAGGCTTACGTGTTAGCACTAATATTTTACTTAACGCTAAGTTTTTAGCCCGTGTGAGTAAATGTTCAACTAAGGCTTTACCATAGCCTTTGCCTTGATAATTAATGGAAACGCCTAAAGAGCGAATTTCGGCTAATCCTGTACTGTAAATGTAAAGTGCAGCGCAGGCACACACTTGGCCATTAACCTCAATTACCGCAAAATCACGTATGGCTTTGATCAATTCATCTTCAGCTCGGGGTAAATTTTCTTCTTTACTTGCCCAGTAATCGACCAATTTACTAATGGCGCGTAAATCAGTTAATTTAGCATCTCTAACAACATAGTCAGCAGCGCCTAAATTATGACGATATTCATTGATAATTTTACTGACTGGCTCTTTACCAGTACCACCAAGTACATTACGTTTATCGACTAGGTAATCTAACTCTAAAATAGGATAAACATCATTTTCAATCAGTGCTGAAAATTGTTGTAACTCGTCTAAACGCAAGCTTTCTATCGGCTCTTCTTGATTTAGTGCATAAAGTACTACTTGCCCTGAAACCTCATGTGCTGTTCTAAATGGCATACCTTTAGAGACCAAATAATCAGCAAGCTCGGTGGCATTGGCGTAACCTTCGCGTGCTGCTTTTTGACAGCGGGCACTATTAAGTTCTATTGAATTAATTACTTCGCCAGCCATAATTAAGCAACTATGCCATTGTGCTACTGATTCAAATAAGCCTTCTTTGTCTTCTTGCAAGTCTTTATTGTATGCCATCGGTAAACCTTTCATGGTCACTAATAAAGCCTGTAAATTACCGTAAACTCGCCCCGTTTTACCGCGAATAAGCTCTAGTGCATCAGGGTTTTTCTTCTGTGGCATTAATGAAGAACCCGAGGTGACTTGATCGCCTAAGGTAATAAAATTCGCCTCACCAGAATTGAAGAAAATTAAATCTTCAGCAAAGCGAGATAAATGCATCATGCTGGTGCTGGCGGTAAATAAAATATCAAGTACAAAATCGCGATCTGAAACGGCATCAAGGCTATTTACACAAGGGCTGTCAAAGCCGAGAGAATGCGCAAGTTCGTGACGATCTATAGGGTAAGTTGTACCAGCTAAGGCACCATTACCTAAGGGACACTGGTTCATACGCTTTCTGGCATCAATAAGGCGGCTGGTATCACGTTTAAACATTTCTACATAAGCCATACACCAGTGTGCAAAACGTATAGGTTGTGCTCGTTGTAGGTGGGTATAACCGGGCAAAATATGTTCTTGGTTGTTTTCGGCTAAGGTTAATAATTGCTGTTGGCAGGTATTGAGTGCGTCTATTAGCACATCAACTTGTTCACGAGCCCACAAACGTAAATCGGTAGCCACTTGGTCGTTACGACTGCGGCCAGTATGTAATTTACGGGCAATATCACCTAATTGTTCAGTAAGTGCTGATTCAACAAAACTGTGTACGTCTTCAGCATTTGAGTTAATAATATCAACTTCACCCAAGGTGATTTTTTGGGCAAGATCGAGCAGAGCTTGTTCCATTTGTTGCTGTTCATCAAGTGTTAGTACGCCTGCCTTTTGAATGGCTTTAGACCAACCAATAGAGCCTTGAATATCTTGTTGTACTAACACATGATCAAAAGGTAGCGAGTCATTAAAGGCTTTGAAAATATCACTACTACCGCCTTGAAAGCGACCTCCCCATAACGCTGCCATATTATTTCTCCTGTTTTTGCTGTGCTTTTAAAGCGGCAATACGACTTGATAAACTAAATAAACGTATAAAGCCTTCGGCATGTTTTTGATCATAAACATCATCGGCACCAAAGGTGGCAAATTCTTCTGAATACAAACTATTAGGTGAACGGCGTTGTATGACAGACGCTTGACCTTTATAAAGCTTAACGACAACGTCACCCGTTATTTTTTCAGCCAATGAAGCAGCGCCAGCAAGTTGTGCTTTGGCAAGTGGCGTAAACCAACGCCCATCATAAATTACATGAGAAAATTCTAACGCAATAGATTCTCGATACTTCAATGATTCTTTATCAAGCACTAGGCTTTCTAAACCTTTGTAAGCAGCCATTAGCACTGTGCCACCCGGCGTTTCATAACAGCCGCGAGATTTCATACCCACTAAACGATTTTCAACAATATCAATGCGGCCAACACCATGAGCCGCTGCTTTATTATTTAAATAAACTAACGCTTGATAAGGCGATAATGCTTGGCCATCAACATGGGTTAACTCGCCTTGTACAAAACTTAAGGTGACTTTTTCTGGTGTATTAGGCGCATCTTCAGGATCTACGGTCATAGTCCACACGGCTTTAGACGGTTCGCACCATGGATCTTCTAATTCGCCGCCTTCATGAGAAATATGCCAAGCGTTAGCATCGCGGCTATAAATTTTAGTTAATGATGCTGAACAAGGAATATTACGCTCAGCCAAATAAGCCAGTAAATCTTCGCGTGAAACCATATCCCATTCGCGCCATGGTGCTATTACGGTAAGTTGTGGTGCTAGTGCAGCAAAGCAAGATTCAAAACGTACTTGGTCATTACCTTTACCCGTACAACCATGACAAAGCGCATCAGCACCCACTTTTAAAGCCACTTCTACGTGTGCTTTAGCAATAACAGGGCGTGCCATTGAGGTGCCTAATAAGTACTGACCTTCATAAACGGCTCCTGTTTTAACAATAGGGTAAATGTAGTCTTTTACAAATTCTTCTTTTAAGTCAACTACATGGCATTCTGAGGCACCTGAAGCAATGGCTTTTTCAACAATGCCGGCTAATTCTTCTTCACCTTGCCCTACATCGGCACAAAAAGCGACAACCTCGCAACCATTGTAGTTTTCTTTTAACCACGGAATGATGGCTGAAGTATCTAAGCCCCCAGAATAGGCCAACACGACTTTTTTGATTTGTTTTTTCACGTTATTCATTGCGTTATTCTCTAAATTTATTGATTAATCGATTAGCACTGGTGGCTATTATTTGCTTAATAAAGTAGTGAGTACCGCACATTGCGCCCACATACGGTTTTCTGCTTGTTGAAAAACAACCGACCTATTTTCATCATCAAAAAGCTCGGTGGTAATTTCTTCACCTAAATGCGCTGGTTGGCAATGCATTACCTGCTTAGCTCCCGCTTGTTTCATTAATTGATGATTGACTTGATAAGGGGCAAATTTAGCTAAAATATCATTAACTTTAGTATTGCTTCCCATAGAAATCCATGTGTCGGTATAAATGACATCTTGTGCCCCTAATGCTTCAATATCGTGACTGACCATGAAATTAGCCCCTGATTGTTGCGCTAGTTGCTGAGCTTTTGTATAAAGCGGTGTTTCAGGTTGATGTTGCTCAGGGCAAATTAAAGTAAAATTTACGCCTAGCGTGGCAGCCATTAACATTAAGGAGTTAGAGACATTATTAGCATCACCCACGTAAGCTAAATTGAGTTGTTGTAATTGCGTTTTGCCTAAAGCCGCTAGATTTTCAGAAAGAGTGACAAAATCAGCTAAGGCTTGGCAAGGATGGTACAAATCACATAAAGCATTAATAACCGGTACGCTAGCATGTTGAGCAAGCAGTGCTATCGACTTATGGCTAAATACGCGTGCAACAATAGCATCGGCATAGCAAGAAAGGTTTTTAGCATAATCGCTTACCCGTTCACGCTCACCTAACTTGCCATTTTGTTGCCCTAAATAAAGGGCATGCCCACCTAATTTGGCAATACCAATATCAAAGCTTACGTGGGTACGTAAAGAGGGCTTTTCAAAAAGCATTACGATTGATTTACCCGCTAAATGTTGACTGTATTTAGCAGGGCTTTGTTTGATTTGTTTTGCTAAGTTTATCAGCTCAATAAGTTGGTTTTGTGAGCATTGATCGTCAGCTAAAAAGTGTGATAACGACATAAGTATTCCTAAATTCTGATAATAATGGATGCAAAATTGCACTAAATTTAATGGGGTAAAATGCGGGTGCCAATGCTATTGTCTTTAAAATTACCCGATAAAAAAGCGGTAATTTTTTCAGGATTTTTCCAGCTGGCAACCGCGATACTTCGTCGTAAGTGTTGGGCGGCAGTTAATGCCGCATTAACTTTAGCTGTCATACCACCAGCAATAACGCCTTGATCAATTAATTGTTGAGCTTGTGTTTTGTTTAGTGATTTAAGGTAGCAACCTTGTGCGTCGCGAACCCCTTCAACATCGGTTAATAACAGTAATTCAGCATTTAATAATTGGCAGATAACTACGGCGGCATCATCAGCATTTACATTGACTAATTGGCCATTGCTTAGTGAGCCAATAGAGCAAATAACAGTTAGAAATTTTTGTGCAATTAACTGATCAAGTAAAAGACTTGAGTGAGGGTGTGGTAGACCAACGGCGCCTAATTCTTTATCGTTTAATTGGCAATGCACCATATCACCATCGGTTAAAGACAAACCTACCGCAGGTAAACCAATACTATTAGCTTGTGCAACAATACGTTTATTAACACTACCGGCTAAAGCTCCAACTATAAGTGGAATTTGCTCATTAGGTGTAACTCGTAAGCCTTGCTTTTTATGGGTTGCAAAACCTGCTTGCGCTAACATTTCATCCACAACACAACCACCGCCATGCACTAATACCACAATGCGGTCTTGCTCTTGTTTAATAACCTTGAGCAAAGCTAGTAGGGCTGATGTTTCGGCTAAAATCGCGCCACCAATTTTAATCACCAAAGGCTTTTTTATTTTATTGGACATCACTATTCTCCACTGCTTTAACCCTTAAGCTTGGTAATAAAGCATAACTACTGGGTAGCCCTAAGCTAATGTTAAAACATTGTATTGCTTGTGATGCGGCACCTTTGAGTAAATTATCAATAGCACAACTTACTACGAGTGTTTGTTTTTGTTGATCATATTGCCAAAACAAATCAGCAAAAGGCGTATAAGCAACATGGTCAATTTTAGGCCATGTTTTACTAAAACGAACTAAAGGGTGGTGTTGATAGGCTTGATTATAAACATCATTAATTTGCTCAAGTGTTACCTCTGCCTTTAATTGCAAAGTGATAGTAACTAATAACCCTCGCTTATAAGGGGCTAAATGAGGATTAAAAATAACCTCGGTCTGAGCTTCTTGGCTAATTTCAGGTTGATGACGATGTTGTAATATATTGTAAGGCGTTAAACTGACTTCATTAAAGTTAGTAGCCAATGAAACAGTACGCCCAGCACCGCTAACCCCGCTAATGCCATTGACCACAATTAATGAGTTGTCTAAATGGAGTTGATTAAAGGTAATGGGTTTTAAGGCCAGTAAGCTGGCGGTAGGGTAGCAACCGGGTATAGCAATTAAGTTAGCAGTAGCTATTTCATTAGCTTGCCATTCAGCTAAACCGTATTGTGCCTGTAATAAGGCGTGTGTGTCTTGATGTTCAAAACCGTAATATTGTGGGTAGTTACTAGGGTTCTTTAAACGAAAACCACCTGATAAATCAAATACTTTAATGCCTTTTTCAATAAATGCACTTGCCCATTCTGCACTGAATTCATGCGGTGTTGCAAAAAAAACTACCTCGATAGGTTTTTTAGTATCAGCAGCGGTTACTTGTGTAAACCAATGTTGCGAAAAAGACTGCAAGGGTACATCACAAACCCCTTGCCAACGTGGATGTAACTCACTAAAAGTTTTACCACAGGAAGTACTGTTTTCTGACACCACTAAGTGCTGTAAGGCAATATCGTCATGTTGACACAATAACCCTACGAGTTCGGCACCCACATAACCACTTGCGCCAATAACGGCCACATTGACCTTTTTTACTCTGTTTGACAAAACAAACCTCAAAATGCAATTTTATTCAACAAAATTTAATAATTAAATATTAGCTTCAGGGATAATTTAATTATTTATCTCTACGTTATAAAAATAACAAAGCCAATTATCGTCGTAGAGTTGAATGAATTTTCATTTTTCCGTAGCCTTATTGGACAAGGTTATTTACACTGTAGAAATAATTTATCACCATATAAATATTTATGCAATATTTCAGCATAAATATTTTGTGTTTTTCTTTAATGTAGTATTAGAACACCAAATAGATGATCGAATAGATGACCAAATTACCTAATTTTGCTGATGCTTTAACCGAATTGATTGCGCTTTCTTCTATTAGTTCTACTGATATTCATTGGGATCAAGGCAACCTAAATGTTATTCAATTACTGGCTACTTGGTTTGAGCAACTCGGCTTTACTATTGATATTCAAGCTGTGCCACAAAGTCGTCATAAATATAATTTATTAGCCAAAATAGGCAGTGGTGAAGGTGGCTTGTTATTGGCTGGGCATAGCGATACAGTACCTTTTGATGAAAATCGCTGGCAAAGTGACCCACATAAAATTGTCACTAAAGATAATAAATTTTACGGTTTAGGTACCTGTGACATGAAAGGTTTTTTTGCTTTTATTTTACAAGTATGTCAACAAATTGAGTTAACTAAACTTAAAAAGCCTCTTTATATTTTGGCTACGGCTGATGAAGAAACCACTATGGCAGGTGCGCGCTTTTTTGCGGAGCATCAATTAATCAAACCCGATGTTGCTATTATTGGCGAGCCAACCAACCTTGTTCCGGTGGTCATGCATAAAGGTCATATGTCGCATCAAATAAAGGTAAAAGGGCAATCAGGGCACTCAAGTAATCCTAGTTTAGGTGTTAATGCGATTGAAATTATCTACCAAGTTATTGGTAAGTTGCTTAATTTAAAAGAAGAATTTTGTCAGCAGTATCATAATAATCATTTTGATGTCGCCGCTCCAACGTTAAATTTTGGAGCTATTAAAGGGGGCGACAGTGCCAATAGAATTTGTGGCTATTGTACACTCGATATTGATATGCGCTCACTACCTGGTATGCGTGATGAAGAGTTGCTCCACTTATTGTCTAACACCTTAAAGCCATTAGCTGAAAAATATGCTGGCCGTATAACTATTGAAGAATTACACCCTAGTTCGCCAAGTTTTGCCCAAGATGAAAATTGTGAATTAGTGAGTTTTGCAGAGAAAATATCCGAGCATCAATGTTGTGCAGTTAATTACGCCACAGAAGCACCTTTTATACAACAGCTTGGTTGCCAAACGCTGGTTATGGGGCCAGGTTCTATTGATCAGGCACATCAACCCAATGAATTTCTAGCTTTTGATCAGATCACTAAAACAGAAGATATGCTACTTAAATTGATCAATCGTTACTGTTTATTTGCTTAACAGTATGAATGTATAGCAATTTTAGCTAGAAATTCTCTCTCGAAGTGGAATGGGCATAATAAAATGCTACACTTAGAGTTAATGGCAACCCGTTAGGATTTAGCACTATGAAAAATACTATAAGCATAATTTTACTCATAATGACCGCATTATTGAGCGGCAATTTATTTGCTGATGAATATGATGATGCCGTATACCAACTAAACCGTGGTGAATTTAAAGCAGCAATTAGTTTACTTGAACCCTTAGTAGAAGAAGGGTATGCCCCCGCTCAATATCAACTTGCCTTAATTTATAAAAAAGGTTTAGGTGTACGAAAAGATCAACAAAAAGCGTTTGAATTACTAACAAAAGCGGCAGAGCAAAACTACCCTGATGCTCAATTTGAACTGGCCAATATATATAGCGAAGGCAAAATTGTTAAAAAAGACCTAAAAAAAGCCTTTGAGCTAACCAAAAAAGCCGCTAAAAAAGGTCTTGCTAGTGCGCAGTATAATTTAGGGGTTATGTATTATAATGGCACAGGTGTTACACAAGATGATCTGCAAGCTTCTAAGTGGTACCAAAAAGCCGCTGATCAAAACTATGCGCTGGCTCAATATAATTTAGCGTTAATGTACTATGACGGTAAAGGCGTACCTCATAGCACTTTAATGTCTTATGTGTGGAATATTATTGCGGCACGTAATGGTTATCCTGATGCAGTTAAAAGTCGCGATATGGATGAACGTAAATTAAGTGTTGAAGATATTGCTAAAGGGCGCGAAAAGGCTGACGTTATTCATAAACGTATTATTCGCCAAGCAGAACTAAAAGCTAAACTTGCCAATCAAAAAGCCTACTAATTCGCTATAATTAGTAATAGTCACATAAAAAATGTGACTATTACGTTAGCTTGATCTAAGTCATAACTTTTATCTGTTATTTTTTTATAATTTATCCTGTTGGTATAAGATAATATTAGGAGAAGGTTATGGATGTTTTTACTATGCTACTCAATGATCCTGTTGTATTTAGTGCGGCTATTGGCTTAATCGTGTTATTTGGTATTTGTGGCTATTATGTTTATTATTTTATCAAACATATTCAAGAATCAGAGCAGAAATAAAGCATTTCGTACGTTATAATGGCGCTATATTTTAGTAGCATATAGCAAACATATGATCATACCGATAGAAGCGCTTTCTCGTGATGCACTTGAGGGTGTTGTAGAAGCTTTTGTCTTACAAGAAGGCACTGATTACGGCGAAGTTGAGGTGAGCTTGGCAGATAAAATTGCTCAAGTTAAGCAGCAACTTGAGCAGGGTGAATTAGTGTTAGTTTTTTCAGAACTATATCAAAACGTTAATATTATGCCAAAGCAGACGTTCACTGCTTAAAGGTTAATACAAAGCTTATTGGCACGGCATTGCTAATACTCGGTAATTTAGCTATTGCTTGTAATTTCTTGACACCTTTAACTAAAGCAAAGTCTTTTGCATTTAAAATAATGGGTGAAAAACTTGTAACCATTAAGGTTTCTTTATTAAGGCGTGCAAGCATTGCTTCAACGTTAATGGTTTGTTGTTGGCCATGTAAAGATATTTCACCTTTTAGCTTAACGGTTTTGGTTTGACCCACGGGTAAATTATTAATAACGTCTATCGCTACTTTGGCGGTAAAGCTTGCCTTGGGAAATTTAGCGGTTTCAAATAAAAATTGCTGCATACGTTGATCACGAATGGCAATGTTAGTGTTAACACTGCTTAAATCAATTTCAACAGTGATATTACCTTGTTGATCTATGGTAGCGTGTAAGCGATCAAATTGATGTACTTCAGCAATGTCCTGCTTTTTTATAGTAATGAAACTCAGTTTTGAGGTGGTATTATCCAATTGCCAAGCGGCGAATACGGGTAGATTAACGAGTAAACAACTGAGTAATAAAAAATAACGCATAGCTTTTCCTTAATAATAATTTCGTGGTGTTTTGTGTGGTATGATAATGTCTTGCCAAGGGAAGTCATCACTCGCTAAAGTCAGAAAATCGGGGTTCATTAAACTTTGACGGTG
>WFQC01000037.1 GCA_015487235.1 Alteromonadaceae bacterium | reverse complement strand
TTAGGATCTAGAATTGAAAGGTTATAAACATCTAAAATAACGTTACCATTATCTGTAATAACACCTTGACGATAAACAGGATCACCCCCTAGTTTAACTAACTCTCTTGCAACATAACTGCGAGCCATAGGGATAACTTCTACGGGTAAAGGAAAACTCCCTAACACATCAACCTGTTTAGTTTCATCAGCAATACAAATAAATTTTTGCGCAACCGCAGCAACTATTTTTTCACGAGTTAATGCTGCTCCACCCCCTTTGATCATTGCCATATGGGCTGTTATTTCATCAGCGCCGTCAATATATACAGCCAAATCATCAACATTGTTTAAATCGAAGACTTCAATGCCATAGCTTTTTAACTTTTCGGTTGATTGCTCTGAACTTGATACTGCTCCTTTTATTTTATTTTTTATTGTAGCAAGAGCATCAATAAAAAAGTTAACTGTTGAGCCTGTGCCAACACCAACAATAGTATCATCTTGTATGTAAGTTAGTGCTTTTTCAGCGGCTGCTTTTTTCATGGTGTCTTGAGGAGAAAGTTCTGACATGGTAATCCTTGTGAATATAAAGATTGGGTTTAATGCCTAAAATTATATCAGTAATAGGGTAACCTATAAAATGACTTTTACGTTATGGTGGATGTTAGGTGCTGAAACAAGTTCAACACGACGGTTTTTTCAACACGACGGGGTTAGATCAGGATCTTGTTTTTATGCTTTGATCGGCTGAATAACTTTACAAGGTGTGACTATTTTTTGTAAAGGAACATCCCAGTAATCTACAGGAACCTTATCAACTTGTTGACAATTATGAGCAAGACCAATGAGGTGTGGCTTTTTTAGGTGTTGTTGATAATTAACTAAAGTGCGATCATAAAAGCCTCCCCCCATGCCTAAACGGTTGCCTTGGCTATCAAAAGCGACTAAAGGTATAAATAATAAGTCAAGCTTGCTCAGTGGGCATAGTGTTTTACTATTAAGCTTTGGTTCGGGTATAGCAAATTTATTTTTTTGCATTGGCGTTTTTCGAGTGTATTGAAAAAACAGTAGATGCCCTCTGGTAAAGGGGTGTAGTACTGGCAAATAAACGTGTTTATTTTGCTGCCAACACCATTGAATAAATAGTGTTGTGTCTAACTCGCCATCATGACTAAGGTATATAGCAATATGTTGCGCATGAATTACTTCTGGTAGTTTAGCTAACTGTTGTACTAGTTGTTGTGCAGCTTGTTGCTGTTCTTGTTTAGTGAGCTTATTACGTTGTTGGCGTATTTGTTGGCGAATTGAATCACGATTAATAGTCATAGTGATGCTTATTACTTATTGTCATGATATAAGATATAAAAAAGCGAGTAGAAAATAATTACTACTCGCTTTGATGTTTAATAAAACTAGCAATTAGTTACGTGTTTCAGCAACACCTTCATGCGTTGCTGTTACCGATAATTCTTCTTCTAGTTTTTCTTCTACAGTATGAACTTGGCCATCTTCTGCACCATGCATCCAATCAACTAATTTTTCGCGAATTAAGAAAAGCACAATACCTGATACAAAAGAAGCAATAACAACACCACCAAAGGCTTGTAATGGCCCCGTTTCACCTACTAATTTACCCACTTCAGCAGCAGCATAATTGCCAATACCTGAGAAGAAGAACCACATTCCCATCATTAATGATAAATAACGCATCGGCGCAAGTTTAGTTACCATAGATAAGCCAATAGGAGACAAGCACAACTCACCAATAGTATGAAATAAGTATGCACCTACTAACCACATAACATGTGCTTTAACTGTACCTGAATCGCCAATTTGTAGGGCAGCACCCACCATACATAAAAAGCCTAAGCCAAGGAAGAAAAAGGCGAGACTAAATTTAACGGTGGAGTTAGGTTCATTTTCTCCCATTTTTATCCATAAGGAAGCAAAAAATGGTGCTAATATTATGATAAATAGAGGGTTTACTGATTGTAGCCAACTTGCTGGCATTTCCCAGCCAAAGAATACTAAATCAGTTTGGTTTTTAGCAAACAAGTTCATTGAACCGGCAGCTTGTTCAAAGCCCATCCAAAATACAATGGTGAAAAAGCTCATAATAAGAATAACTTTGATACGATCTCGTTCTTCTTTGGTCAATGGTTCTACTACACCTTGAGTTTGACTTTGTGATAATTTTGCAGAGGGTTCTCTACCTAAGTCGCCTAAGTATTTTTGTGATGAAACCAGTTGCAAGATAACGCCTAATAGCATACCGATACCTGCGGCTAAAAAGCCATATTGATAATCTATTTTTTCAGCGATAGTACCAACAATAAAGTAACCTAAGATTGAGCCTAAATTAATCCCCATGTAGAAAATGGTAAAGGCTCCGTCTCGGCGGTGATCACCTTCTTCATATAAATCACCTACCATGGTTGAAATATTGGGTTTAAAGAAACCATTACCAATAATTAACAAACCCAAACCTAAAAACAAGAAAGCTTTTTCTAACCCAGGGATCCAACTATAGGGTGTTGCGAGTGCAAATTGCCCTAACATCATGGTGATACCACCAATAATAATAGCTTTACGCTGCCCTATTATATTATCAGCTAACCAACCACCTAGTACGGGGGTAACGTAAACTAAAAAGGCATAAAGTCCCAAATAGCTTAGTGCGTTTGCTTGTAATTCTTGGGTTGACATATGATCCCAACCCATAACACCTGCGGTTGTTGCATGTGTTAAATATAAAACTAGAATACCACGTAAACCATAGTAACTCATGCGCTCCCACATCTCTGTACCAAATAAGAGAAAGAGCCCTTTAGGATGACCTAAAAATTCACCCGTATGAGGTTTGTTCATATTATTTTCCTTTCCAAAAAGTATTAAAAAGCCGATATACCTAAGTGATTTTAATTATTACGAAAATTGTATTAGTTAGTTATTTAGGTATCGCTCTAGGCGCTTTTATACCTTTGCCAGCTAGTAAACGCAAGTAAAGGGATCAAATTAACCGTTACTGATTGTAAATAAGCACTTAAAATCCTCTTTATTGGCGGTGCTTATACTGGTAGACTTTACCGCTGATTTGGCCGTGTTAAATAGCAACGAAAGTTAAATAGCAACGAAAGCAACAAAGGATTAATGATAAGTAATATGAAAACTATTCTAACTAATATTAAACGTGGAGTTTTCTTATGTTTAATGTTTTCTCTCTCTCTTGTAAGTATTTCCATTCATGTTAATGCTGCACAAATTACCCCACAGCAAATAGAGCAATTTAAGCGTTTACCTGTTAGTCAGCAACAAGCGCTAGCTAAAACTATGGGGGTTGATTTAAATGCTATTAAGCAGCAATTACAAACAACAGGAAGTGTGCCGGCACCAATAGAGCAGCCTGTTATTGTAAATTCTCGTCCTACAGTTAGTGATAAACAAGAGCTTGAGAATAAAAAATCATCAGATTTAGCAACAAAAGCAGTGAAACCTTTTGGTTATGATGTTTTTGCTAATGCGCCTTCAACCTTTACACCTGACATGGATATTGCGATACCTGAAGGTTATATTATTGGCAAAGGTGATGTGATTTCGATTCAGATATTTGGTAAAGAAAATTATGATTATCAATTGCCGGTAAATCGAGAAGGAAAAATCATTATACCTTCTTTGGGTGTTTTTAATGTTGCCGGTCTAGCATTTAGCGAACTTAAAAGTTTGTTAAAAGATAAAATTACTAAAAGTATTATTGGTGTTGATGCGGTTATTAGTTTAGCTAAATTGCGTTCTATTCGTGTTTTTGTTTTAGGTGAAGCCTATAAACCTGGGCCATATACGTTAAGCTCTTTGTCAACTATAACTCATGCTTTGTTCGCTGCAGGCGGTATTAATGATATTGGTTCATTACGTAATATTCAGCTCAAGCGTCAAGGTAAACTGATTCAAAAGCTTGATCTCTATGATTTATTGATTAAAGGAGATTCTTCAGCTGATACATCATTAAAGTCAGGTGATGTGGTTTTTATTGCTCCAGTTGGCGAACAAGTGACTGTAAAAGGCGAAGTACGTCGTCCTGCTATTTATGAGTTAGCTAAAAATGAAAACTTTACTGATGTGATTGATATGGCTGGTGGCTTATTACCATCGGCTTACTCTGAAGCCATAAAAGTAGAACGTTATAATAAGCAAAAACTACGTACTATTTTAAATATTAATATACTTAATCAACAGCAAGCGCAAAGTAAAGTTATGGCTGGGGATGTTGTTGTTGTTAATAAAACGGCCACTATTTTTGATGATGCTATTGAAGTTATTGGGGCAGTAGCTCGACCGGGTAAATATCAGTGGTTTGAAGGTCAAAGAATTAGCGATTTATTTCCAAGTGTGAATAGTCATTTGTTAGCCAATGCCGACTTACACTATAGTTTATTGGTTAGAGAAGTTGATCTAGCCAAAAATATTGAGGTGTATCAATTTTCGTTAGCCGATATTATTGATGATCAACAAAATTCGCATAATTTTGTTTTAAACCCTCATGATAAAATTATTGTTTTTTCTCATATTGAAAATAAACTTCGTACAACAGATCAGGATATTACGGAAGTTATTGATGAAGTTGCTCACGCAAGTAATATTGAAGATAAGTTTTCTCGTAGTCGTTTATTAGCACCGATTATTCAACAGTTGAAACGTCAGGGGGCTGCGGGTCAACCTATTCAATTAGTTGAAGTTGACGGGCAGGTTAAATCACCTAGTATTTATCCATTAACTAAAAATGCACGCATTAGCGATTTGATTATTGCCGCAGGGGGCGTTACTGAATCAGCTTATTTAGCACGAGCCGATATGACGCGTAATGTTGTTACACCAGAAGGGGTGAGCAAAAAATCGCTGAGTATTAATGTTGCGAGTGCGTTACAAGGCAATAGTCGAGATAATGTGTTATTGCAAAGCAAAGATCGTTTAAATATTCATAAAATTCCTGCTTGGAGTGAAAATTTTACCATAGAGCTTAGAGGCGAATTTGTGTTTCCGGGTAAATACACTTTTCAGCGTGGTGATACCTTATCAAAGATTATTGCTAAGGCAGGTGGATTAACCCATTATGCTGATGTCAATGCCTCTGTGTTTACACGACAAAAATTAAAAGCTATAGAAAAAAGAAATATTGTGAAATTAGCAGAAGATTTACGCTTAGAGATTGCATCAAAATCACTTGCTAATTCATCAAATTCACTACCTTATGCCGAAGCAAAGTCTCTACTTGATGATTTAATTGGCGTAAAACCGGTAGGGCGTTTAGTGATTGAGTTGGAGAAAGTCTTACAAGCGAATAATTATGATGTGCAGTTAGAAGATGGTGATGTGTTGTCAGTACCTAGTAAAAATAATTCTGTTAATGTTATAGGGCAAGTACAAGTTAACACTTCACATGTTTATGAAGCTAATTTAACTGCTGAAGATTATATTGCCCGTAGTGGCGGTGTAAAAAAACGTGCTGATATTGATCGTGCTTACATTATTTCGGCTAATGGCAGTATTCGCTTGATTGCCGCGAGCAATTGGTTTGCTAATAATAAAGAGCCAATTCACCCCGGTGATACCATTGTGGTACCGCTTGACTCAGGCTATATGGAAAGCCTAACGCTTTGGTCAACGGCCACTCAAATTATTTATAACAGCGCTGTTGCAGTTGCAGCAATAAGTAGAATATAAAATTTTGCCAAGTAAGCTATTTAAGTTGTGGCAAGCTTGCTTGGCTTTTTACTGCTTCTTTTTAAGGTTAAATGATGAAAATTACCGTGTTTGGTGTCGGTTATGTTGGTTTGGTGCAAGCTGCGGTATTAGCTTCGGTAGGCCATGATGTTATTTGTGTTGATGTTGATAAAACCAAGGTTGAGCTCCTTAAAAAGGGCATTATTCCTATTTATGAACCGGGATTAACACCACTTGTTCAAGAAACATATAAAAATGGTCAACTTAAATTTACTACCAATGCTCAAGAAGGCATTAATCACGGACAAGTACAATTTATTGCCGTGGGAACACCGCCTGATGAAGATGGCTCAGCTGATTTAAAATATGTCTTAAGTGTCGCAAAAACTATTGCAACTTACATGAATGAACCCAAAATCATCATTAATAAATCAACAGTACCTGTTGGCACCGCCGATAAGGTAAAGACTAAAATAGCGGAAGTTTTAGCCCAGCGTGAAATAACCCTATCTTATGATGTAGTCTCTAATCCGGAGTTTCTCAAAGAAGGTGCTGCAGTTAATGATTGTATGAAGCCTGATCGCATTATTATTGGTACTGATAACCCCGCCGTACATCAAGTGATGCGTGAACTTTATGCGCCCTTTAATCGCAATCATGATCGCATGATTTTTATGGATATACGCTCTGCTGAGTTAACCAAATATGCTGCTAATTGCATGTTGGCAACAAAAATTAGTTTTATGAATGAAATGTCTAATTTAGCCGAGTTACTTGGTGCTGACATCGAAGCTGTTCGTCATGGTATTGGTTCTGACTCACGTATTGGTTATCAATTTATCTATCCAGGTTGTGGTTATGGTGGTTCGTGTTTTCCTAAAGATGTTCAAGCATTAGTGCGAACCGCGCATGATGTTGACTATAAACCCGCATTACTTGAAGCGGTTGAATCGGTTAATCATGCACAAAAACAAAAATTATTTAAGCACTTGCAACAACACTTTAATGGCCAGTTAGCGGGTAAAACTATTGCTATTTGGGGCTTGTCATTTAAACCACAAACGGATGATATGCGTGAAGCTTCTTCTCGTGTTTTAATGGAAGCTTTATGGAATGTGGGCGCTAAAGTGCAAGCTTATGATCCTGAAGCAATGGAAGAATGCCAACGTATTTATGGTGCAAGAGATGATTTAACGCTAATGGGCACGAAAGAAGCCGCTTTAACGAATGCAGATGCTTTGGTTATTTGTACTGAATGGAGCCAATTTAGAGCACCTGATTTTGATTTTATTGCCAATACCCTATCAAATAAGGTTATTGTTGATGGTCGTAATTTGTTTGATCCTGTAGCATTAAAACAACGTGGTTTTAGCTATTATGCTATTGGTCGTGGTGATAGTGTTCAGCAATATGCTGAGCCCTAAATTGGCAAGTAAAACGAAAATAGTAAGTACTTAGATTAAGAGTAGAAGGATTAATGATGACAACTAAAATAACTAAAGCAGTGATCCCCGTTGCAGGATTAGGGACAAGAATGTTACCTGCAACCAAAGCTATACCGAAAGAAATGCTACCGATTGTTGATAAACCCCTTATTCAATATATCGTAAATGAGTGTATTGATGCCGGTATTCATGAAGTTGTTTTAGTGACACATTCATCGAAAAATGCCATTGAAAACCATTTTGATAAATCATTTGAATTAGAAACAACTTTAGAAAAGCGGGTTAAACGACAGTTACTTGACGAAATTCAAGCAATATGTCCTAAACATGTCACTATTATGCATGTTCGCCAGGGCGAGGCAAAAGGCTTAGGTCATGCGGTGCTTAAAGCGCGTCCGATTGTCGGTGATGAACCTTTTGCGGTTATTTTACCTGATGTTATTTTAGATGATGCGAGTGCTAATTTAAAAACAGAAAATATGGCAGCGATGTTAAAGCGCTTTAACGAAACAGGGCATAGTCAAGTTATGGTTGAACCAGTACCCATGGAATTAGTCAGTAATTATGGTGTTGCAGACTGCGGTGAACAACAATTGGTGGCGGGAGAGTCGAAACTAATGACGGCTATTGTTGAAAAACCACCGCAAGAAGAGGCACCTTCTAATTTAGCTGTGGTTGGTCGCTATATTTTATCGGCACCTATATGGGATTTACTTGAATACACACCACCTGGTGCGGGTGATGAAATTCAACTGACCGATGCTATTGCCAGTTTAATGAAAGTTGAACCTGTTGAAGCCTTTCATATGACGGGTAAATCGCATGATTGTGGCTCTAAATTAGGCTACATGAAAGCAAATGTTGAATATGGTTTGCGCCACCCTGATTTAGGGGATGAGTTTAGAGCTTATTTAAACCAACTTGTTAACTAACCTGACTAGCTTGTCAATATGATGTTAATACATGTGATATAAAAAGGATTTGTCTTGTTGCCTACCTTAAATAAATTATCCATTAATTTAGCTAAACAGGCTAAAACACGTGATATTGCAGATTTTTTTGCTGTTGGCGTAGATGCGAAAAAACGTGCTGAACAGTTTTCACTCTCTGCTGCGGGTTTATACCTTGATTACAGCAAGCAAAATATTAATGAAGAAGAACTAATACAATTACTGCAGTGGGCGCAAGCCTCAGGTTTAGCCGAACATAGGCAAGCCATGTTTTCAGGTGAAAAAATTAACCATACTGAAAATAGAGCCGTTTTGCATACACTGCTAAGAGCACCAGATGAAGTAAAGCAAAAAATATTACCCGCTGATCTTGCCGCTGAAGTGCTTGCAGCAGAAAATAACATGGCAAGCCTTGTAAACGATATTACAACAGGTAAAAAGAAAACTATCACTGGGCAAAAATTTACTGATGTATTAGCTATTGGTATTGGCGGCTCTTTTTATGGTATTAAAGTAGGGTTAAGCGCATTAAATGCATATCAAAAAACAGGCTTAAAAGTGCATGTTTTAGCTAATGTTGATGGTAAAGCACTTGTTGAAAAATTGGCTTTATTGCCTATTGAAACAACGTTAGTGGTTGTTATTTCAAAAACCTTTACCACGCAAGAAACATTACTCAATGCGCAGGCGGTTAAAGATTGGATGCTAGCTACTTATAACAATGAGCAGATCATTGAACAGCATTGGTTGGCGGTAAGTAGTAATATCACGCTGGCACAACAGTTTGGCATAAGTGCTGAAAATGTTTTGCCTATGTGGGATTGGGTTGGCGGGCGTTTTTCTATTTGGTCAGCGGTTGGTTTACCCCTAGCATTAGCGATAGGCATGGAAAACTTCTTGGCTTTTAAACAAGGCGCTTATCAGCTCGATCAACACTTTTTATCTGCACCTTTTGAAACTAATATGCCAGTAATATTAGCATTATTGGGTATTTGGAATCGTAATTTTTTAGATTATTCTGCACTGGCTATTTTGCCTTATGATCACGCACTACGTGCTTTGCCTGGTTACTTACAGCAAACTGATATGGAGAGTAATGGTAAATCAGTAAACCATCAAGGTGAGGCACTTAACTACGTTACAGCGCCGATTGTTTTTGGGCAAGAAGGTACTAATGCACAACATGCTTTTATGCAATTAATGCATCAAAGTGATGAAATTATTCCAACAGACTTTATTGTCGCTTTATCGGGCGATGAGAATTACCCCGAACATCACCAAATATTAATGGCTAATTGTTTTGCACAAGCTGAAGCCTTAATGAAAGGTAAATCATTAGCTGAAGTGACTAAAGAGCTTGAAGCCCTAGCATTATCCGCTAAAGATATTGCAAAATTAGCGCCGCATAAAACCATGAAAGGTAATACGCCAAGCAATACTCTGCTGATGGATAAGTTAACGCCGCAAGCTTTAGGGGCTTTACTTGCTCTTTATGAGCATAAAATTTTTGTACAAGGTGCTTTGTGGCAAATTAATCCTTTTGATCAATGGGGCGTTGAGCTTGGTAAAGCGCTAGGCAAAGATATTCTTCAAGCTATGGACGAGTTATCTGATACGACACCTTTTAATGAAAAACTGTCTGCATCTACCCAAAAACTGATCGCACTTTATAATCGAGTAAAGAAAAACTTATCACAATAACTAACTTGCCTTAACAATATATTCTATATTCCTTTTTGTTATTAAAAATCGTTTTAATATATGGATAAGTTTGCTTCTATGTGGCATTATTTTTAGCAATTAAAAAGCGATTGTTTAAAAAGCCCGTTATGAAACAAACTCATTTACAAAAATTAGAAGCTGAATCTATCTACATTATGCGTGAAGTGGCTGCAGAATTTGATAACCCAGTAATGCTTTACTCGGTTGGTAAAGATTCTGCAGTACTGCTGCACTTAGCACGCAAAGCTTTTGCCCCCGGAAAAATTCCTTTTCCACTGCTGCATGTTGATACTGGGTGGAAGTTTAAAGAGATGATCGCTTTTCGTGATCAAATGGCGACCAAATATGATTTTGAATTACTGGTTCACCAAAATCTTGAAGGGCTAAAAATGGGCGTTGGCCCTTTTACCCATGGTAGTGCGAAACACACTGATATTATGAAAACGCAAGCGTTAAAACAAGCGCTTGATAAGTATGGATTTGATGCCGCTTTTGGTGGTGCACGTCGTGATGAAGAAAAATCGCGTGCTAAAGAGCGGGTTTACTCTTTTCGCGATAAAAATCACCGCTGGGATCCTAAAAGCCAGCGTCCAGAGTTATGGAATATCTACAATGGTAAAGTGAATAAAGGTGAAAGTATTCGCGTTTTTCCTTTATCAAATTGGACTGAGCTTGATATTTGGCAATATATTTACCTTGAAAATATCGATATTGTGCCACTTTATTTAGCGCAAAATCGTCCTGTTGTGGAACGTGATGGTACCTTGATCATGGTTGATGATGATCGTATGCCAATAGCCAATGATGAAGAAATTCAAATGAAAATGGTGCGTTTTCGTACTTTAGGTTGTTACCCTTTAACGGGAGCGGTTGAATCGACAGCAACTACGTTACCTGAAATTATTCAAGAAATGCTACTGACTAAAACGTCAGAGCGCCAAGGTCGTGTTATCGATCATGATTCTTCAGGGTCAATGGAAAAGAAAAAAATGGAAGGCTACTTTTAAGTTTTTACTGACTAGAACCACTTCTGAGCCACCGCAGCTTAACTGTGAATATTAAAAAATTTTTAAATGTAAGGAATAGTTATGAGTCATCAATCTGACTTAATTGCTAGTGATATTGAAGCTTATTTAAAACAACATGAAAATAAAGAGCTGATCCGCTTTTTTACCTGTGGCAGTGTTGACGATGGTAAAAGTACCCTAATTGGTCGCTTATTGCATGATTCAAAAATGATCTTTGAAGATCAACTTGCAGCAATTACCCAAGACAGTAAAAAATCAGGCACAACAGGTGATGAGGTTGATCTTGCATTGCTTGTTGATGGCTTACAGTCTGAGCGTGAACAAGGTATTACTATTGATGTTGCCTACCGTTATTTTTCAACCGATACGCGCAAGTTTATTATTGCAGATACGCCCGGTCATGAACAATATACCCGAAATATGGCAACGGGCGCATCAACGTGTGATTTAGCGATTATTTTAATTGATGCCCGCAGAGGCGTGCAAGTACAAACTCGTCGTCATTCATTTATTTGCTCTTTACTGGGTATTAAGCATGTTTTGGTGGCGGTTAATAAAATGGATTTGATTAACTATAGCCAAGAAACTTATCAGCAAATTAAAAAAGATTATCGAGCTTTTATCAAAAATCTTAATTTTGATGATGTGCGCTTTGTGCCTATCTCAGCGCTTAAAGGCGACAATGTTGTTGAAGAAAGTCAAAATATGCCTTGGTATCCTGGCGCAACATTGATGAAGTTATTAAATACTATCAAAGTTGACAGTGCTGATACCTTCACTGCTTTTCGTTTTCCTGTGCAATATGTTAATCGGCCACACCTTGATTTTAGAGGGTTTGCAGGAACAGTTGCGGCAGGTTTTGTTCGCCAAGGCGATGCGATTATCGCTTTACCTTCGGGCAAAGAAAGTCGCGTAAAAAGTATTGTAACCTTCGATGGTGAGTTAGATCGCGCAGAAAAGGGCATGGCGGTTACACTCACGTTAGCTGATGAAATAGATATTAGCCGTGGCGAAATTATTGTTAAAAAAGAGCACTTGCCTCATAGTGCTAAAGAATTTAATGCCACCCTTGTGTGGATGCATGAAGATGCTTTAGAAGCAGGACGCGAGTATTACATTAAACAAGGCACTAAAACCACAACGGGCTATGTTAGTGAAATTAACTGCAAAATAGATGTTAACAGCTTAGAAAAAAGCCAAACGGCTTTATTAAAGCTCAATGAAATTGGTATTGCAGATTTTACTGTGAGCGAAGTATTACATTTTGATGCCTATCAAGATAATCGTGAAACAGGGGCTTTTATTATTATTGATAGACTCTCGAATCTAACGGTTGGTGCAGGTATGATCAATCAAGTTATTGAAGAGAAATCATCTCATCAATATTCTGAATTTGAGCGAGAATTTAATGCCTTAGTACGTAAGCATTTTCCTCACTGGGGTGCTCGTGATATCAGTCTTTTTTTGAATAAGTAATTAGCACCAACCTTATGACGATTTCGCAAGCTATGATGATGTTGATTTTTTTAGCAACCTTTATTGGCTTGCTAAAATATCAAAATAAGCCTGAGCGGGTTTTTGCTTTGGCTACCTTAGCTTGTTTAGCTTTGTCGTTTGTTGATAGTGATGACTTACTTGATAATGCTACTAATGCAGGATTAGTGACATTACTCTTATTGGTATTATGTTCTTTTGCCTTAGAACGCACCAGCATTTTACGTAAAATTTCCGCATTACTTTTTAATGGCTCAACATATAAATCAGCGCTACGCCTGTTTGCCAGTACGGCTTTTTTTTCAGCCTTAATGAGTAATACTGCGGTAGTAGCAACGTTAATTACTACCATTAAAAATAATCGGTTAATTAACCCTAATAAATTACTCTTACCTGTTTCTTTTGTCGCTATTTTAGGGGGTACTTTAACGCTTATAGGCACGTCAACTAACCTTATTGTTAACAGTATGCTGATCGAGCAAGGACATAAAGCACTGGCCTTTTTTGATTTTACCCTTGTGGGGCTTGCGGCATTAGTAACCTGTTTACTTGTTATTTTATTACGCTTTAATACACTACCGGCGAGTCGCCAAGAAAATAGCTCAGTTGAACATTACCTTGTTGAAGCTAAAGTGTTGGCTAAATCGTCTTTAATTGGTAAAAGTGTGGAAGAAAATGGTTTACGTAACCTTGATTCATTATTTTTAGTTGAAATAGTACGTGCTAATCGCTTAATAACGCCAGTAACACCTGCAGAAGTTATTTTGCCTCATGACACGTTAATATTTTCAGGTGATATTACCAAAGTTTTTACTTTTCAACAGTTTGATGGTTTAACTTTATTTGCAGAGCAAAATGGGTTATTGCGCGAAAACTTAACTGAAGTTCTAGTAAAACCTGATGCAGCTATTGTAGGGAAAACCTTAAAACAAGCTGGTTTTCGTGCTCGTTTTGATGCCGCTGTAGTAGCTATTCGCCGTGAGGGAGAAAAGCTTTCTGGAAAGCTTGGAGATATACAAATTCAAGCGGGTGATTTTTTAGTACTTGCTGTGGGTAATGATTTTAGTGCGCGTACTAATTTATCTAAAAACTTTTATATTCTGTCAGGTCACCAGCCTGATAATATGCTGCATGGCTGGCGAGATAAGATCACTATTTTAGGCTTTTTGGCTGCTATTGGCGCATCAGTGATAACCCCTTTACCTCTATTGAATTGTTTAATTTTTTATCTGGCACTCCTTATTTTTACACAATGTTTAACCATTAATGAAATTAAGCGCCGTTTTCCTTTAGAAATTTGGCTTATTGTTTTAAGCGCTTTAACCTTGGCTAACGCACTAGAAAATACGGGGGTAGCCCAGCTTATTGCGGAAAACATGCAATGGGCAATACAAGGGCAAAGTGCTTATGTTGCACTGATCGTGGTTTTTCTATTAACACTTTTAATTACTGAACTCATTACTAATAATGCAGCCGCTGCTTTGGTTTTTCCCATTGCGTATAATTTAGCTTTGGCGCTTGAGGTTAACCCACTCACTTTTGTTATGGCAGTTGCGTTTGCTGCAAGTGGTAGCTTTATCAGCCCTTATGGCTATCAAACCAATGTGATGGTTTATAATGCAGGTCATTATCGTTTAATTGATTTCATTAAGTTTGGCGTGCCTGTTTCGCTAGTTTATAGTGTTACCGTATTATTCATGCTGCCTTATATTTTTCCTTTTTAATTTTGTAATTACTCGTTGGATTGAAATGAAAACAGACAATACCGTGTGGCATAAGCAACACATTACTAAAAGGCAACGTGCGCAGTTAAAGCAGCAAAAACCTTGTTTGCTTTGGTATACTGGGTTAAGTGGCTCAGGAAAATCGACTATTGCTAATGCGGTTGATGCTATGCTTTACGCGCAAGGCTACCATAGTTACTTGCTCGATGGCGATAATGTTCGTCATGGCTTAAATGGCGATTTAGGGTTTAGTGATGAAGATCGTATTGAAAATATCCGTCGTTTAAGTGAAGTCAGTAAACTTTTTGTTGATGCCGGTTTGATTGTCGCCACTGCCTTTATTTCTCCTTTTAGCCAAGATAGAGCAATAGCAAGAGCAAAGCTTGAGCCAGGGGAGTTTATTGAAATTTATATAGATACACCATTAGCGTTGTGTGAACAAAGAGATCCTAAAGGTTTATATAAAAAAGCACGGGCAGGAGAAATTAAACATTTCACAGGTATAGATTCAAGCTATGAGGTTCCCCAAAGCCCTGAAATACACCTTAATACGGCGAATTTATCGATAACACAATGCGCTAAGCAAGTGATTGATTATTTACATAAACACCAGTTTATTTGTTCAAAAGAGGAAGGGTAATGCAGCTTGATGTGTTTAATGGTGATGCTGACGGTATTATCGCGTTATTACAATTACGTTTAGCAGACCCGAAAGAATCGATACGCATCACTGGTGTTAAACGTGATATTAATTTGTTGGCTCGTGTGCTTGATACGGTTGATTTAGCAACGATTTCACAAGTTACCGTCTTAGATATTTCTTATGAGAAAAACCAGCAAGCTTTACAAACATTATTGGCAAAAGATATTGCCGTATTTTACGTCGATCACCACCGCAGCGGTAATATCAGCACCCACCCTAAATTAAATACACTCATTAATACCGATGCTAATGTATGCACAAGCTTACTGGTGAATGACTATCTGGGTGGAAAATACCCTTTTTGGGCAATAGCGGCTGCTTTTGGGGATAACCTTATTGCGCGCGCACAAGCTTTTGCTAAACAGCAGGGACTAAGTGCGGCACAAACAGCGCAGTTGCGTGAATTAGGTACCTATATTAATTACAATGGCTATGGTCGCACAGTTGATGATTTACATTTTCATCCGGCTCGCTTGTTTGAATTATTACTTAATTATGAGAACCCTTTTGATTTAATTCGTGAGAAAAACTCATTGTTTACGCAGTTAAAAACAGCCTACCAGCAAGATATGACCAAAGCTAAATCAGCTGATATTGTTTACGAAAATAGCCACTGTCAAATAATTAAGTTAAGTGATCATGCTTGGGCAAGGCGAGTTAGTGGCGTTTTTGGTAATTATTTAGCTAACCAAGCACCTGATAAAGCGCATGCTATTTTAACCCTTAATAATGAGGGAAGCTATACGGTAAGTGTTCGTGCGCCATTAAATAATAAGCAAGGTGCAGATGAGCTATGCTCAAAGTTTCCTTCGGGTGGTGGGCGTGCTGCTGCTGCAGGTATCAATCAATTACCACAAAAGGATCTTGCCGCCTTTATCAAAACCATGTCAGAATACTACACTAATTAGCGTGTAAAATATCATGGTTAGGGAAATTTAATGAGTTTACTTATTACTGGCGGTACTGGTTATATTGGCAGTCACACTGTTGTTGAGTTATTAAAGCAAAATCAATCAGTTATTATTGTTGATAATTTAGTCAATTCAAGTATTAAAGTGCTGGATCGTATTCAAACGATCACCGGAAAAACAGTCACTTTTATTAAAGCTGATATTTGTGATGCTAAGGCAATGGATGCTATTTTTAATGAACACAAAATCAGTGCTGTTGTTCACTTTGCGGGATTAAAAGCGGTAGGAGAGTCAAACGAAATACCGTTAACTTATTACCATAATAATGTCTCTGGCACGATAACGCTATTGCAAATAATGGCTAAGCATCACGTTAAAAGCTTAGTGTTTAGTTCATCGGCAACCGTTTATGGCGAAGATAATCAATCACCGCTTGATGAAAGCATGCCAACTTCTGCAACCAATCCTTATGGTATGACCAAGCTCATGATCGAAAATATTTTATTTGATCTTGCTAAAAGTGATCCACAATGGTCAATTGTGTGTTTACGTTACTTCAACCCTATTGGCGCACATGAATCGGGATTAATTGGTGAAAATCCTCATGGTATTCCCAATAATTTATTGCCTTATGTCGCGCAGGTTGCTATTGGGCGGCTTGAGCAACTACAAGTCTTTGGCGATGACTATGATACCCATGATGGTACAGGTGTTCGTGATTATATTCATGTCGTAGATCTCGCTTTAGGGCATGTGCAAGCTTTAGCAAAATTACCACAATTAACAGGATGCCATGCGATAAATTTAGGCACAGGTAATGGTACGTCGGTATTAGAAATTGTTGAAAAGTTTGAGGAAATAAGTGGTAAACATATTGCTTATACCATTGTGTCTCGACGAGCAGGTGATCTCGCGAGTGTTTATGCAAAAGCTGATTTGGCAAAAAGCTTACTTAATTGGCAAGCCCAACGTGATTTACACACTATGATCGCAGATACATGGCGTTGGCAATCACAAAATCCGAAGGGTTATTAAGATCGCTTAACGGATTTCCACGTTAAATCTTTATTGCACTGAATTGATTCTGTGCAAAGCATAAAAATCACGAAAATTATTCGTGCTTTTTACTTTTGTAGGTTTTAACTCTTAGCTTAGCGAAGCTTTAGTTTGTTCATCAGCCCAAGCTAAAGCCTCATTATAATGCTTAATCACCTGTTCTTTATCTAGACCCAGTTTTTCCATCACTAGGGTAGTTTTATCCCACTGAGCCTTTTCGATTAATTCGACCAGCTTAATTACTGCAGCCATAACGCCTTTACCTGTGAGCAATGGTTTTTTAATGTCATCAGCTAAAGGCAGTTTTGCTAATACATCTTCAAGCTTTTCATCTAAAATAGCGTCTATCATCGACAATAAACCTATTAAAAAGGCAATTGATGTATTTATCGGGGCTTTGATTTCAGGGGTTACTAATTCGCAGAATTTAGCGCGAGCCATTGATAAATTAATTAACTGGCTTGGTTTGTCAGGATTTACGCTACTAGCAAACATTAGCCCAATAAAGCGTTTTAACTCAACAGAGCCGAGTGTAACTAATGCTTGTTTAATCGATGAAATTTCAGTTTGGCGCATAAATACAGCTGAATTAACATAACGTAATAACTTATAAGACAGTGTTACATCACGTTCAAATACACTGGTAATACTCGCCAGATCTAATTCTGGTTTTGAGCTTTCGTATAAAAGTTCAGCCATTGCCATTTGTGATGGTGATAAATTTTTACTTTTAACCATTTCGGGTTTAGCAAAAAAGTAACCCTGAAACAATTCAAACCCTTGTGCTAGCGCTTGTTGGTATTGTTGATGAGTTTCCACTTTTTCTGCTAACAGTTTGATTTTGGGAAAGGTTTTTATTGCCGCTTTTATTTCGGCAATTTCTTCAGCTGATGTCGCTAATACATCTACTTTAATTATTGATATATAAGGGTAAAAGTGCGCCCACACGTTTTGGTGCTTATAATCGTCTAAGGCTAAGGTATAACCTTTTTGATGCAAATCTTTACATGCGGCAAGTAAGCGCTTTCCTGGTTTTACTGTTTCCAGTATTTCCACAACGACTTCATCAGTTGAAAGCATTTGTGGGTAGCCTTGGCTGATAGTTTCTAAGGTAAAATTAATAAAGGCAGGTTTATTGGCGGTAAATTCACTTATACCTAAGTTAAATTGGCTTGCCTCGATCATTTTACTGGTTGCTTCATCAGCATCTATTTCAGGAAAAACGTTATCTAAGCTATCCCGAAACAATAATTCGTAAGCATATAAATTTTTATCAATATCAAGAATAGGCTGTCTTGCCGCATAGAAATACATAAATCTATTAAGTCCTTATTAAGTTATTAGCATAAATGCCAATGTTATTAATCATTATAACATTCACAAATAGTATCAAGTTTACAGCCAATAACACGTACATTTTTATAACCCACACGTTGTAACTGTTCAGCAGCGAGTGAAGCGCGTGCGCTAGTTGCACAATGAATTATAATTAATTTATTTTCGTCTGGGTGTAAAGTTAGCATTTTCATTTCTAAAACGCCACGAGGAATATTGATTGCGCCTTTAGCTGACTTTTCAGCATATTCAGCAGGTTCACGTACATCCACTAAAATGCTATTTTCTTGTTGTAATAATAATTTGGCTTCTTCAGCCGTTACTTTGGTTATTTTATCTTGTAGTTGTGCGAGTAATTCAGGGATAGTAAGTAGCATATTTTGCTCCTAGTTATAGTGATAAAGTAAACAGAGGTAAATATCAGTTTATTTGATCTATATTTATTTAATCATTTTAGCAAATGGGTACAATAAAATAATTATAATATTGCCAGCGGTTAATTAAGGCTTTATTATATTCAAAAATACTAATTAAGTTTAGCGTATTAAGGCATATTTTTATGACTATAGAGCAAAATTCACTGATAGATCAGGCGCAAGAAGTTGCTGATGTGTTGAAGCAGCTTTCTAATAAGTATCGTTTGATTATTTTATGTACCTTGGCTGAAAAAGAATTGTCTGTGGGTGAGTTAAACGAGCGCGTTCCTTTGTCTCAATCTGCATTATCACAACATTTAGGAAAATTAAGAGAAGCTAAATTGGTCGTAACGCGTCGAGAGTCGCAAACTATTTACTATCGCGTTGAAGATGAGCGCATTAGAGTATTATTACAAGTACTCTATGAAAACTACTGTCCTGCAACTTAATTACTTTGTGTATTCGTTTATAGTTAACTCAAAAGCACTATTAGTTACAATATTTGCTTTTGAGTCTTGAGTTGTTTACTTTATTTCATTTGGTTTTATACCGTTTCATCACCTTGCAACCACGCAAATGCTGCTTTAGCATCGGTAAAGTAACGCACCTGTCCTGAAACAAACCAAGCCGCTATTTTGGCGGTATACTCTTGCCAAGTTTTATTACCATAAATAGCTATTTTGTTAAATTCACTGCCGTGTTTTAAGCCTAGTTTAAAATCATCCCACGCAGCACGTAATTCCCAGCCTTCTAACTCGGTACCATCAATAAAAACGTTAACTTGAGGATCTTTTACTTCAGCTAAAGCTGAATCTATCATTGGTGTTATTTTCAAGTAATCTTCATGAGTAAGCTTTCCTATCGCTTTTAGCGAAAGAAAAAACTGATTATTAACCCGTTCAATACCAATAAATAAACCATGTCTTGTTGTTGTCATTATACACTCACCTCTTGATCATATTTTGTGCTTTAAAGATGGGTGCTATTCAAAGAAAAAACAAATAAAGGGCGAAGATAAATTATCGAGTTAATGATCAAGATCAATTTCGATTTCACTATTAGGTACTGCACAACAGGTAAGTACTTCACCTTGATGAATAAAAGCGATAGGCTCTAAAGTATAATCAATGCTGCCTGAAACAAGTTTACAGCGACATGCGCCGCAAAAACCGTCACGACAATGAAAATGAGGCTCGAAGCCTTGCTGCTCTAAGGCTTCGAGTAATGAGTTGTGTTTGCTTTGATCAAACGTAGCAATTTTGCCATTAACGGTTATTTTTACTTTCATGAACAAAGACAAACAAATAGCATTTAGAGATCAAAATCATCAAAATCGTCGGAAGATACGCTGGTATCAACTTGACCAACTAAGTAGGATGAAATTTCACTTTCTTGAGGAGCAACTTGTACATTATCACTTGATAAATAAGCATTTATCCAAGGTAATGGATTGGTTTTTATTGCAAAAGGAGCATCTAAACCAATGGCTGTCATACGTTGATTTGAAATATATTCAATATATTGTTTTAAAATTTCTGCATTTAAACCAATCATTGAGCCGTCTTTAAAGAGGTAGTCAGCCCATTCTTTTTCTTGCTCAACGACATCAAGAAAAACCTGACGGCCTTGCTCTTTAAGTTCTCGGCAAATTTCTTCCATTTCAGGATCATCTTGTCCACTTGCCCAAAGGTTTAAAATGGTTTGCGTACCAGTGAGATGTAAAGACTCATCACGGGCGATTAATTTAATAATCTTGGCATTACCTTCAAGTAACTCTCGTTCTGCAAAGGCAAATGAACAAGCAAAGCTGACATAAAAACGAATTGCTTCGAGTGCATTAACAGAACAAATAGCTAAATAAACCGCTTCTTTTAACTTACGTAAGCTTACTTCAATATTTTTACCATTGACTTCATAATGACCTTCACCCTGAGCTTGGTAAAGCTGGGTTAGTACAATGACATCATCAAAATATTTCGCGATACTTGTTGCACGCTTTAAAATTGCAGGGTTAACGACAATATCATCAAAAACTTCACCCGGTTCAGTAAATAAATTACGTAAAATATGGGTATATGAACGAGAGTGAATTGTTTCACTAAAGGCCCATGTTTCTATCCATGTTTCTAATTCTGGTAGAGAAACTAACGGTAAAAATACCGCATTCACTGAACGAGCCGCCATACTGTCGAGTAAGGTTTGATACTTTAAATTTGAGATAAAAATATGTTTTTCAGAGTCAGTTAACCCTTGCCAATCGGCTCTGTCTTTAGATACATCAACTTCTTCAGGTCGCCAGAAAAACGATAGTTGTTTTTCAATCAAGCGTTCTAAATTGACAAACTTTTGCTGATCATAACGGCTAACATTGACACTTTGTCCAAAAAACATCGGTTCTTTTAAAGCGTCGTTAGGCGTTTGATTAAACGTAGTGTAAGTCATTTATAGATCCCTTATGCGTAGTTATTTTTTAGTGTTATTCAAAAGTACCTAGCCTTTATGATAAGTACTAGGCCATTATTATTTATATTTTACAAGCGCCGCCTTCACAACCATCATCAACGCTATCTTGACTATCATTAGCGCCGTCACGGGTATTATGGTAATAAAGTGTTTTTATGCCTAATTTATAAGCAGAAAGTAAATCTTTTAAAATTTGCTTAATTGGCACTTTGCCACTGTCGAAACGAGAGGGATCATAGTTAGTATTTGCCGAAATAGTTTGATCGACAAACTTTTGCATAATACCAACTAGCTCTAAATAGCCTTGATTATCAGGAATATTCCACAATAATTCGTAGTTGTGTTTTAAACGTTTATATTCAGGAACAACCTGTTTTAAAACCCCATCTTTACTGGCTTTTATACTGATTAAACCGCGTGGAGGTTCAATGCCATTAGTGGCATTTGAAATTTGCGATGACGTTTCTGAAGGCATTAATGCTGATACAGTTGAGTTGCGCACACCATACTTTTTAATGCTTTCGCGTAAGGCTTCCCAATCTAAATGCAGTGGTTCAGCTGTTATGTTATCAATTTCTTTTTTATAAGTATCAATAGGTAAAACACCGTCAGCTAAACGTGTTTCGTTGAATTTAGGACAAGCGCCTTGTTCTTTCGCTAACTCATTTGAAGCTTTTAATAAATAATATTGAATAGCTTCAAAGGTGCGATGCGTTAAATTATTAGCACTACCATTTGAATAAAATACGCCATTTTTAGCCAGATAATAAGCAAAATTAATCACTCCAATACCTAAGGTACGGCGTCCCATCGTAGCGGTATGCGCTGCGGGTACAGGATAGTCTTGATAATCTAATAAACTGTCTAATGCGCGTACTGTTAAATTGGCTAAATTTTCTAATTCATCTAACGACTCTATAGCGCCTAAGTTAAACGCAGAAAGCGTACATAGTGCTATTTCACCCGTCTCATCATAAATATGATTAAGTGGTTTGGTTGGTAAGGCAATTTCTAAACATAGGTTACTTTGACGAATAGGGGCTACTTTCGGATTAAACGGGCTGTGTGTATTACAATGATCAACATTTTGTAAATAAATACGCCCTGTACTGGCGCGTTCTTGTGCAAAAGCGGTAAATAAGTCAATGGCTTTTATGCGCTTTTTACGAATGTTGTCATCATTTTCATACTGTAAATACAGTGCATCAAATTTTTCTTGGTCTTCAAAGAAAGCATCATATAAACCTGGTACATCACTTGGGCTGAACAAGGTGATGTAATCGCCTTTTATCAGGCGTTGATACATGAGTTTATTAAACTGAACACCGTAATCTAAATGACGTACGCGGTTTTCTTCAACGCCACGGTTATTTTTTAGTACAAGTAAGCTTTCAACTTCTAAATGCCAAACCGGGTAAAATAATGTGGCAGCACCACCTCGAACACCGCCTTGAGAACAGCTTTTAACGGCTGTTTGAAAGTGTTTATAAAAAGGAATACAGCCAGTATGAAAGGCTTCGCCGTTGCGAATAGGGCTACCTAAAGCACGGATTCTACCCGCATTAATACCAATACCTGCACGCTGAGAAACATATTTTACAATAGCACTTGAAGTGGCATTAATTGAATCTAAACTGTCATCACATTCAATCAATACGCAGGATGAAAATTGTCTGGTTGGCGTGCGCACACCCGCCATAATAGGGGTGGGTAAAGATATTTTAAAGGTTGAAATAGCATTATAAAAGTCTTTTACATACTGCAAACGCGTATCTTTTGGGTATTTAGCAAACAAACAAGCTGCCACTAAAATATATAAAAATTGCGCGCTTTCATAAATTTCACCGGTAACACGGTTTTGTACTAAATACTTACCTTCAAGCTGTTTTACTGCGGCATAACTAAAGCTTAAATCTCGTTGGTGATCTAAAATCGCGTCAAGCTGATCAAATTCTTCTTGGCTATAATCTTCGAGTAAGTGCTGATCATATTTACCCGCTTCTACCATTTTTACTACATGTTGATAAAGTTTTGGGGGCTCAAATTGACCATAAGCTTTTTTACGTAAATGAAAAATAGCTAAACGAGCCGCTAAATATTGGTAATCTGGCGTTTCTTCTGAAATTAAATCAGCAGCTGATTTAATAATGGTTTCATGGATATCTTCAGTTTTTATACCATCGTAAAACTGAATATGCGATTTTAATTCAACTTGTGAAACCGATACATCATCAAGACCTTCGGCAGCCCAAGCGATAACACGGTGAATTTTTTCAAGATCAATGACTTCTTTTTTGCCATTGCGTTTAGTTACAAAAAGATTGTTATTCATGAACGGCTTGTCATCCAATTGTTATTATAATTTTTGAGTTAATTTAACCCTAAAAATAAAGGGGTAATTATACTAAATATCGCATCAGTCAAAAAAACGTCAACACACAATATCTAGGGGTAAGAAATAATTTAGACACAAGATAATGAGTTTTCACGACTAATGCAAGTAGACAAAAGCTTATTAATTAACCAATAAGAAGGTGGGTAAAAATTGTGTTAGTAATAACTAACTTTAAGTGCTCGTTTTAAGGTGATATTTACAAAAGGCAACCGTTTTTTGTGATTAATTTACTAAATTTTTTTTTTAGAATTATTTTTATCATTATTAATGTTGCATTATGCTGTTTTGTAATAAAGAATACAATTGTAAAATAAATCAATAGGTTATCTTTTTGTTTGATTTGTAATCAAGGTGAGTGAAAAACATGCGTTTATTTTACTCACCTTATTTGAGTTGCTATTTGATGGCGCTCGCTTGAGAAAGACTGAGTAATTTATAATCAAAGAGCACAAGAGACAATGGCAGTTTAAATTTTTTGACAAACAATGAGGTAATTAACATCTAACTTATCGATTAATTTATGATTTTCTGTAACTGGGTTATAATGAATGCCGGTGGCATCAATACACTTTAAATTATGTTGCTCAGCCCAAGCAATAAGTTGTGATGGGCGAATAAATTTATCATGATCATGTGTACCATCGGGCACTATTTTAAAAAGCTTTTCAGCCGCAATAATGGCAAGTAGGTAAGATTTTAAGGTTTTATTTAAAGTTGAAAAAAACACATAGCCTTGCGGTTTAACTAAGGCACTACAAGCTTTAACGATTGATTGTGGGTCGGGCACATGCTCTAGCATTTCCATACAAGTAACAACATCAAAACTTTCAGGCATTTGCTCTGCTTTTTCTTCTGCCGTTATTTTTTCATAGCGTACTTTTGTTGCCGTTTCTAAGGCATGCAATTTAGCTATATTGAGTGGCTCTGTACCCATATCAATACCTGTAACTTCGGCGCCTAATTTAGCTAAGCTTTCAGATAAAATTCCGCCACCACAACCGACATCAAGTATTTTTTTGGCAAATAAATCGCCTACATGTTGGCAAATAAATTGGCGTCGTAATGGGTTTATTTGATGCAAAGGCTTGAAGTCTCCAGTTTCATCCCACCACTGAGCTGCTACTTGCTCAAACTTAGCAATTTCATCTGGGTTAACATTAAGTTCGTGTGTATTTATGTCAGACATAATGAGTTATCGTATTTACAAATAATGGCGAGATTCTAAACTAAAGTTTTATGCAAGCCTAGTTATTCAAGGTTGTTTTCTGATATGACGCAATAATTTGCTTAAAACGGCTTGTGTTATAAATAAAAGTAACGATGTAATAACGGTATTACTTTATTATTACTTGGTTATTTCATATACCTTTACTTACTACCTACATAAGGATGACACTAATGGCAGAGCAACAAGAATTTTCAATCAGCTTACGTAATACCCAAGGCTACCAATTTATGATCGACTTTGGTGAATTTGGGCAGCTACTTACCGATGAACCAGCTCCTTTAGGTGAAGGGCAAGGGCCTAACCCTGCTCGTTTATTAATTGCCTCGGTGGCTAACTGTTTATGTGCTAGCTTACTTTTTTCTATTCAAAAATATCATCAACAGGCTGGAGAAATGAGCGCTAAAGTAACAGGTACTATTGAACGCGTTGAGAAGCGCTGGCGAGTTACTCATATCTCAGTAGCGCTTACTTTAGGTAATGAGGCTGAAAATATTGCTCACTTTGATCGTATCATCAGTCAATTTGAAGATTTTTGTGTAGTGACTCAAAGTGTTCGTCATGGTATTGAAGTTAATGTTGATATTTTCAACAGTAAAGGTGAATTGGTTTCATAAATAGGGTGCTATTTTAAACTCATAATAATAGGGCACGCCCTAGCAAAGCCCTATTATTATGGGGCTTTGCGTAAATGAAAATAATCTAGTTGTGATAAAAACAAAAATTAGGCAGAATTGGTGCCTAAATCTAGGCGATTTATGTTAGTATTTCATGCTTAGTAAAAATAATAATTTGAAGACTTTCTAATTTTAGGGAAACCGCTGTTTTATGACAGATCTTGCCAAACAAATTGTTCCAGTCAATATTGAAGACGAGCTCAAAAATTCATACCTAGATTACGCGATGAGCGTTATTGTAGGACGTGCTTTACCTGATGTACGCGATGGTCTAAAACCCGTGCATCGTCGTGTTCTTTTCGCGATGGATGTACTCGGTAACGCGTGGAATAAGCCTTATAAAAAATCAGCCCGTGTTGTTGGTGACGTAATTGGTAAATATCACCCTCATGGTGATACTGCGGTTTACGACACTATTGTTCGTATGGCGCAACCTTTTTCTTTACGTTATATGCTAGTTGATGGTCAAGGGAACTTTGGTTCTGTTGATGGTGACTCGGCTGCCGCAATGCGTTATACCGAAATTCGTATGGCTAAAATAGCCCATTCAATTTTGGCTGATCTTGACAAAGAAACGGTTGATTATGTACCTAACTATGATGGTACCGAACAAATTCCAGCGGTTATGCCAACCCGAGTGCCTAACTTATTAGTTAATGGCACCTCAGGTATTGCGGTGGGTATGGCAACCAATATTCCGCCACATAACCTTACGGAAGTGATCAACGGTTGCTTAGCGATTATTAACAACAGTGAAATTACTTTCGAGGAATTATTGGAAATTATTCCTGGTCCTGATTTTCCCACCGCAGGTATTATCAGTGGTCGAGCCGGTATTCAAGAAGCTTACCGTACGGGACGAGGCAAAATAAAAATTCGTGCCCGTGCTGATATCGAAGTTGATGAAAAAACCGGTAAAGAAACGATTGTAGTGCACGAGTTGCCTTACCAAGTCAATAAAGCCAAATTAATTGAAAAAATGGCTGAATTGGTAAAAGAAAAACGCCTTGAAGGGATTTCAGCTTTGCGTGATGAGTCTGATAAAGACGGTATGCGCATGGTTATTGAAGTCAAACGAGGTGAAGTTGGTGAGGTTGTTTTAAATAATCTTTTCAAATTGACACAAATGCAAGTGTCTTTTGGTTTAAATATGGTGGCGTTAACGAATGGCCAACCTAAATTATTTAATCTAAAAGAAATGCTTGATGCCTTTATTTTGCATCGCCGAGAAGTGGTTACTCGCCGTACGGTTTTTGAATTACGAAAAGCACGTGAGCGCGCGCACTTACTTGAAGGTTTATCAATAGCACTGGCCAATATTGACCCTATTATTGAGTTGATCAAAACCTCGCCAACCCCTGCTGAAGCTAAAGAAGGGTTACTTGCTCGAGGTTGGGCATTAGGTACCGTTAGAGACATGCTTGATCGTGCGGGTGATGATGCTGCGCGTCCAGAATGGTTAGAACCAGAGTTTGGTATTCGAGACGGCTTATATTATTTATCGCCCCAACAAGCACAGGCTATTTTAGAGTTACGCTTACACAAGCTAACAGGCTTAGAACATGAAAAAATTCTAAGTGAGTACAAAGCGTTATTAGATATTATTGCTGAATTAATGCATATTCTTGCTAGTCCTGAACGTTTAATGGAAGTTATTCGTGAAGAATTAGAAGAAATTCGCGATGAATTTGGTGACGAGCGCCGTACAGAAATAACTTCTGCGTCGCATGATCTTTCGATGGAAGATTTGATCACCGAAGAAGATGTTGTGGTAACTTTATCGCATGAAGGCTATGTAAAATATCAAGTGCTTTCTGATTATCAAGCGCAACGTCGCGGTGGTAAAGGTAAAGCGGCAACCAAAATGAAAGATGAAGATTTTATTGAACGTCTATTGGTCGCTAATACCCATGATACTATTTTGTGTTTTTCTAACCGTGGTAAGCTTTACTGGTTAAAAGTATATCAATTACCGCTCGCCAGCAGAACAGCTCGAGGGCGTCCTATTGTTAACTTATTACCACTAGAAAGTGATGAACGTATTACGGCGATTTTACCTGTACGTGAATACGAAGAAGATAAGTTTATCATTATGGCAACGGCTTCAGGTACAGTGAAGAAAACACCATTAACGGCTTATTCGAATCAACGTGCTAACGGTATTATTGCCTTGAATTTACGTGATGATGACACCTTAATTGGTGTTGATATTACCAACGGTGAAAATGACATTATGTTATTTTCAGATGCGGGTAAAGTTGTTCGCTTTAATGAAAAAGTACGCGACAGTGAAACTGGAGAGATAAAACGAGATCCTGAAACGGGAGAAGAACTTTATGCTCTTCGTCCAATGGGACGTACGGCGACTGGTGTTCGAGGTATTAAGCTAGAAGGCGAACAAAAAGTAGTTTCGCTGATTGTGCCTAAATCAGATGGTGCAATATTAACCATTACCGAAAATGGTTATGGTAAGCGTACTGAACTTGCTGAATATCCAGCAAAAAGTCGTGCTACTAAAGGGGTTGTTTCTATTAAAGTAAGTGAACGAAATGGCCCAGTTGTCGGCGCAGTACAAGTTGAAGAGCAAGACGAAATTATGCTGATCACTGACAGTGGTACTTTAGTACGTACTCGCGTTAATGAAGTCAGCATTATTGGACGTAACACGCAAGGCGTACGCATTATTCGTACTGCTGAAGATGAGCATGTTGTTGCTTTACAGCGTATTGATGAAGTTGATGAAACATTAGTTGCTGAAGAAGGGCAGGTAAGTGCTAGTACAGACAGTGTAGAAAATACAGACACTGCTGTTGACTCTGCAACTGTCACGGATGAATCGCCTGATGATGGCAATTAATCCTAGCACGTGTTGAGTGGTTGAGTTCACATTTTATTTATTTCCAATAAAATGTGTTTTAAAAAAATCAACATGCGCTAGCCGTTATATGAAGGAAAGGCGGTTTAACCGCCTTTTTTTATGTGATTATAAGGGTAATAGGGCTGACTTTAATGTCAAATAAAGTGCGTTACCTTGTGATGTTAATAAGGTATTAAATGCATCAATCTAAAAGTTTAACCCTACCCGATACGATATTTTAGGAATATATTCATGACTGAAGTTTATAATTTTTGTGCGGGCCCTGCTATGTTACCTAAAGCGGTTATGGCAAAGGCTCAAAAAGAGTTTGTGCATTGGCAAAATACGGGTTGTTCAGTAATGGAGTTGAGCCACCGTAGTAAAGAATTTATTGGTGTTGCTGAAAAAGCAGAAGCAGACTTACGTGAACTAATGCATATTCCTGAAAATTATAAAGTACTCTTTTGTCATGGAGGTGGTCGAGGGCAGTTTTCAGCAGTACCTTTAAACTTATTACCGCAAGGAAAAACTGCCGACTATATTGTTTCTGGCGCATGGTCAAAGGCGGCAGCACACGAAGCGAAAAACTTTGGTGAGATCAATGTTATTGATATTACCAAGCAAGAAAATGGGCAAACGTCTTTAAAGCCTTCCTCGCAATGGCCGCTAACGGCTGATGCGGCTTATGTGCATTATTGCCCCAATGAAACGGTTGATGGCTTAGAAATTTTTTCAATACCAGAAACTCATGGTGTTCCTTTGGTCGCTGATATGTCTTCAACTATTTTATCGCGTGCAATTGATGTGAATAAATTTGCCTTAATTTATGCAGGCGCACAAAAAAATATTGGTCCGTCAGGGTTAACCATTGTTATTATACGAGAAGATATGCTTAATCAAGCTTGTCAACAAACCCCTTCTATTATGAATTATACGCTTATCGCTAAAAATGGCTCTATGTATAATACGCCACCTACTTATGCGTGGTATTTGGCTGGGCTTGTTTTTGAGTGGTTGAAAGATCAGGGCGGAGTCAGTGCTATTAGTCAAATTAACCAACAAAAAGCGCAACTATTATATAAAGCGATTGATGAGAGCCATTTTTATGTCAATCATATTGACAATCATTATCGTAGCTTAATGAATGTACCTTTTTGGCTAACAGATGAAAGCCTTAATGCTGAATTTTTAGCGCAAGCGCAAAGTGCGGGTTTAGTGGCGCTGAAAGGGCATCGTAGTGTTGGTGGTATGCGTGCAAGTATTTATAATGCGATGCCGCTATCGGGAGTTAAAGCCCTTGTTCACTTTATGCAAACCTTTGCTCAGCAAAATAGTTAAGTGCTTTTTATGTAATTGAACCAATCTTATGTTCCTAAATTTTATTGAAAATATACTAAACACATTAAACCTAATACCTTAATTTTTGGAAAAATCATGTCTCATTCTGCTCAAAACCTACACTTTGTCGCCCAACCTAGCAGCCGTGCGGTTGGAGATATTATTGTTCCCGGCGATAAATCAGTTTCTCATCGTTCTATTATGTTTGGTGCTTTAGCTCAGGGTACAACACATATTAGTGGGTTTTTACCTGGACAAGATTGCCTTGCAACTATGAATGCCTTTAAAACCATGGGTATTGAGATAGAAGGCCCTGATAGCCATAATAATGTAACAGTACATGGTAAAGGGCTATATGGACTAACGGCTCCGAAAGAAACGCTTAATGTGGGTAATTCTGGCACCTCTATTCGCTTGCTTTCAGGTATTTTAGCGGGACAAAAATTTTCATCTACCATGCTTGGTGATTCATCATTAAATAAACGCCCTATGCGCAGAGTTGTTGATCCGCTCAAACAAATGAATGCCAATATTCAGGCAAGTGATGCTGGTACTCCGCCCATTGTTTGTGAGGGATTAGCTGACAATCAAACACTAAAAGCAATTGATTATCATCTACCTATGGCAAGTGCTCAGGTGAAATCATGCATATTACTTGCAGGTATGTATGCAAAAGGGATCACGAAAGTTACCGAACCAGGTATCACGCGAGATCATACTGAACGTATGTTACAAGCGTTTGGCTACCCCATTACGGTTGAAAAAAATATCGATGATTGTGTTGAAAAAACACGTATTTCGATTGAAGGTGGTCATCCGTTAACTGCATGCGATATTCAAGTACCTGGAGATATTTCATCCGCCACTTTTTTTATGGTAGCAGGACTCATTGCCAAAGAAGGCGAGTTAATCATTCGTAATGTTGGTATGAACCCAACGCGTATTGGTGCCATTAATATATTGCAACAAATGCAAGGGAATTTGACCATAATCAACGAAAGAATGGCAGGGGGTGAACCTGTTGCTGATATTGTGGTAAAATCCAGCGCTTTGCAAGGTATTGATATAAAAGCACAAGATGTACCACTGGCTATTGATGAATTTCCTGCCATATTTATTGCGGCAGCTTGTGCTACTGGTATAACACGATTACGTGAAGCTGAAGAGCTTAGAGTAAAAGAGAGTGATCGCATACAAGCGATGGCTGATGGATTAACAACCTTAGGTATTAACTGCACGGTTTACGATGATGGTATTGATATTATTGGTGGGCAGTTAACCTCAGGTACAGTAAATAGTTTTGATGATCACCGCATTGCAATGTCATTTGCTATTAGCGCATTGCGTGCACAAGGTGAAGTGATAATTTTAGACTGTGATAATGTAGCGACTTCGTTTCCAAGCTTTGTGAGTTTGGCAAATCAAGTCGGCTTGTCAATTATTGCAAAAGCTTAACGAGATCGTCGTAAAACGATCGCAGCAAGTAGTAATGAATTCAGGAAGAGTATTATGAATGAGCAAATTCCCGTAGTAACCATTGACGGGCCAAGTGGCGCAGGTAAAGGAACCGTTGCCTCTATTATTGCAAAGCAACAAGGTTGGCACTTATTAGACAGTGGTGCCATTTACCGAGTTTTAGCGGTTGCTATTGAACACCATAAGCTGGGTATTGAAGATGAAGAAGCTTTAATACCTATCGCGGCTCATCTTGATGTGCAGTTTGATGTTTCAAATAATAGTGAAACGAAAGTCATTTTAGAAGGTGAGGATGTAACCCATTCGATACGCACTGAAGAAATAGGGGAGCTCGCTTCAAAAGTGGCTGCTTTTCCGCGTGTTAGAGAAGCTTTATTGCGTCGCCAGCGTGCTTTTCGGTTAGCACCTGGCTTAGTTGCTGACGGCCGTGATATGGGAACTGTAGTTTTTACTGATGCCCCCGTTAAAATATTTTTAACGGCAAGCGCAGAAGAGAGAGCACAGCGTCGATATCAACAGTTGAAAGCAAAGGGCTTTGATGTTAAAATCGGGCGCCTTTTGGATGACATACGTCAAAGAGACGAGCGAGATCGTAACCGAAAAGTTGCGCCGTTAGTACCCGCCGAAGGAGCGTTAATTATTGATTCTACAGAACTTTCTATTGAAAGTGTCGTCGATAAAATAACAACTTTTATCCATGAAAAAATGGCTAAAAGTGTAACATAATTAATTTTGGTTGACTGTAAGGATGCACTCAACTTTTTAAACAACCCCATGAAACAATGATGTTGATTGGATTAATAACTGAGTCTATAAACAAGTTATGACTGAAAATTTTGCAGAACTTTTTGAAGAAAGTTTAAAAGAAACCGAAACTCGCCCTGGTTCAATCGTTAAAGGAACCGTTGTAGCAATCACTAAAGATAATGTTTTAGTCGATGCTGGCTTAAAATCTGAAAGTGTTATTCCTGTTGAGCAATTTAAAAATGCTGCCGGTGAATTAGAAGTTGAAGTTGGAGACGTAATTGACGTTGCGCTTGATGCTGCTGATGATGGTTTCGGTGAAACAATTCTTTCTCGTGAAAAAGCAAAACGTCATGAAGCATGGCAAGTGCTTGAAAAAGCATACGAAGAAAAAGCAACTGTTACGGGTGTAATTAACGGTAAAGTTAAGGGTGGTTTCACGGTTGAAGTAAGTAATATTCGTGCTTTCTTACCGGGTTCATTAGTTGATGTACGTCCTGTACGTGACACAACGCATCTTGAAGGCAAAGAATTAGAATTCAAAGTTATTAAGCTTGATCAAAAGCGTAATAACGTTGTTGTTTCTCGTCGTGCTGTTATCGAATCTGAAAACAGTGTAGAACGTGATGAATTATTAGCATCATTAGCTGAAGGTCAAGAAGTTAAAGGTATCGTTAAAAATTTAACTGATTACGGTGCATTTGTTGATTTAGGTGGTATTGATGGTTTACTTCACATTACCGATATGGCTTGGAAACGTGTTAAACACCCAAGTGAAATTGTTAATGTAGGTGATGAAATTCCTGTTAAAGTATTGAAGTTTGACCGTGAGCGTACTCGTGTATCGCTAGGTATGAAGCAATTAGGTGAAGATCCATGGGTAGCTATTGCTAACCGCTTCCCTGAAGGTTCAAAACTTACAGGTCGTGTTACAAACTTAACTGACTACGGTTGTTTTGTTGAAATTCAAGAAGGCGTAGAAGGTTTAGTACACGTTTCTGAAATGGATTGGACGAACAAAAACATTCACCCATCTAAAGTGGTTAGCTTAGGTGATAGCGTTGAAGTTAAAGTGTTAGAAATTGATGAAGAACGTCGTCGTATTTCATTAGGTCTTAAACAGTGTATCCCGAATCCATGGGAAGAGTTTGCGAAAAACTACAACAAGGGTGACAAGGTTACAGGTAAGATCAAATCAATCACTGACTTTGGTATCTTTATTGGTCTTGAAGGCGGTATTGATGGCTTAGTACACTTATCTGATATTTCTTGGAAAGGTGGTGAAGAAGCGGTTCGTGACTTCAAAAAAGGTGACGAAATCTCAGCGGTTGTGCTACAAGTTGACCCAGAACGTGAGCGTATTTCTTTAGGTGTTAAACAAACTGAAGATGATCCGTTCAATATGTATCTGACAGATAACAAAAAAGGTGCTATTGTTACTGGTAAGGTCATTGAAGTTGATGCTAAAGGCGCGAAAGTTGAATTAGCCCCAGAAGTTGAAGGTTATATTCGCGTTGCTGATATCTCAGCAGATCGCGTTGAAGATGCTTCTACTGTATTATCAGTTGGTGATACTGTTGAAGCGAAGTTTGTTGGTGTTGATCGTAAGAACCGCGTTATTAGCTTGTCTATTAAAGCGAAAGATCAAGCTGAAGAGCGTCAAGCGATTGATAGCTTAAATCAAGCTGAAGAAAGCGCAACATTAAGTGCAATGGCTGAAGCATTCAAAAACGCAAAAAGCTAAGTAAAGCCGCTTGCGTTTGAGGTGAAGGGAATAATAAGGTGTAAATCTTTTTGTTCCCTTTGGGTTTTTATTCCATTGGCGCAAATTCGCTTTAGCGCGTAGCTGGATGAACACTGGAGGGTCAAATGACCAAGTCAGAACTCATTGAGATATTAGCAGATAAATTAAGTCACTTGTCTGCCAAAGATGTAGAAATTGCAGTTAAAGAAATCCTTGAAATGATGGCGCAAACCTTATCGAAAGGTGATCGTATCGAGATTAGAGGTTTTGGTAGTTTTTCGTTACATTATCGTGCTCCGCGCATCGGTAGAAACCCAAAAACTGGCGAATCTGTTGAATTAGCTGGTAAATATGTACCTCACTTTAAGCCAGGTAAAGAATTACGCGAACGTGTAAATGAAGCGATGGCTTAATTGCATAAACGAATTTCTTTAAATAAATGGTGTGCTCTAGAGTACGCCATTTTTTTTGTCTGATTTTTAGTGTTGCAGGGCATTTTTTAATAAAACAATGGTAGAATGTTGACAATTACGTCACAAGGAGACTTGGTTTTGCGCTTTTATTTGTCATTAATTGTCTTTTTATGCATATTAGCTATCGCTTTTATCTTTGGTAGCCAAAATGAACAAACGATTACGTTAAATTATTTAATTGCCCGTACAGAAATGTCAGTAGCAATGGCGGTTAGTTTATTTACCGCGCTGGGCTTTATTTTAGGCTTATTAGCGGCATTTATGTGGAAAGTTTCACGAGTACTAAAAAAGAAAAAAAATTCAACTGAACCATTAAGTCACTAATTATGCTCGAGCTACTTTTTTTATTACTTCCCGTTGCAGCCGGCTATGGTTGGTTTATGGGGCGTAATAGTGTGAAACAAAAAGATCAAAGTGAAAAACAAGATCTTTCCATTAAATACTCGACAGGCTTAAACTATTTACTTTCGAATCAACAAGATAAAGCGATAGATCATTTAATTGAAGCACTTAAAGTTGAAAATGACACGGTTGAGGCTCATTTTGCCTTAGCTAACCTATTTCGCCGTAGAGGTGAGCTTGATCGCGCTTTAAAAGTGCATGAACACCTTGTACGCCACGCCAATTTACCCAATAAAGAAAAACAACAAGCGGTTTTTGAATTAGCAAAAGATTTTCTTTCTGCAGGGCTTTATGATCGTGCTGAAAAAATGTTTATCAAATCATTAAAGTCTAAAGGCTATGAATGTAAGGCGCTTACTTATTTAATGCAAATATATCAGTCAACCAAAGACTGGCAACAAGGCATTGCTTTAAAAAAGGCTATCGTAAAAAGTAAAGACAAAAAATTATTACACTCTTTAGCAAATTTTTATTGTGAATTAGCAACACAAGCACTAGAAAAAGACGATTTTATTCAAGTATTAGAATTACTTGAAAGCGCACTAAATTATGATAAAAATTCTTGTCGAGCTAATTGGCTCATGGCAAAAATTTATGAGAATCATCAACAATTTAATGAAGCAGCAACGTGTTATCGAGATATTTATAAACAAGATCGAGATTTTTTTCAGGATGTTATTGATAAAATGCACTTTTGTTATCAACAATTATCAGCTGAAGATGAATTTTTTGCTTTTATTAAAAAAGTTTATGAAGAAACCGGCAGTACCAGTGCCTTAATAAAATATGTAAGCTTTATTGAAGACACTAAAGGTAGTATTAAAGCCAAAGAATATATGCTAATGGCATTAAAAAAACGACCAACAATTCGTGGTTTTAAGCACTTTGTCAAAATGCAAATTAATGAAGTTGAGCAAGATGCTCCCCATGAAAACCTTGCAGTGATCACCGAACTAATTTCAGCCTATTTACAAGTGAAACCACGTTATAGTTGTAGAACTTGTGGTTTTAATACCAGCACGCATTATTGGGCTTGTCCATCATGTCATGATTGGGAGCAGATTAAACCTGTTCGTGGCCTCGAAGGCGAATAATAATTTATCTCATTGCCTGATTGCCCAATAGCTGCATCGAAAATAGTCATTGATTGGTATCAATTTTGTATTTTCTCTTTGCTCTAGAACAATCAGACTGTGAGCTTAGTCATTATTAAAGATTAAATAAAAAATTGCGTGCTATTGAAAGAAAAGATTAATTTTAGCTGTAGGTCGACACAAGCATAGCGACGCTCGACAAATTAACCAGCACAACCAAACAATTTAAATTTTCAAAAGGAACTCTCATGAACGATCCTAAAGTTGTTGTCGCATTAGATTTTGATAACAAAGCTGATGCATTATCTTTTGTTGATAAAGTTTCACCTAACGATTGTCGTTTAAAAGTTGGCAAAGAAATGTTTACCTATTTTGGCCCTGAATTGGTTAAACAGTTTGTTAAGAAAGGGTTTGATGTTTTTTTAGATCTAAAATTTCATGATATTCCAAATACGGTGGCTAAAGCGGTAACAGCCGCGGCTGATTTAGGGGTATGGATGGTGAATGTTCATGCGAGTGGCGGCAGTCAAATGATGGTTAAGGCAAATAAAGCATTACAATCGTTTGGCAATGATAAACCTTTGCTTATTGCTGTGACGGTTTTAACCAGTATGGGCGAAGACGATTTGCGTGGTCTAGGTATTGAAGTATCACCTGCGGAACAAGTGATGCACTTAGCAAGGTTAGCCCAGCAATCAGGCTTAGATGGTGTTGTTTGCTCTGCTTGGGAAGCAGAAAAATTAAAACAAGTTTTTGGTCACAATTTTAAACTGATTACTCCTGGAATTCGACCTGCAGGCGCAAGTGCTGATGATCAAAAACGTATTATGACGCCAGAGCAAGCTTTACGAGTAGGTGTTGATTATTTAGTGATAGGTCGCCCTATTACCAAGGCTGCAGATCCTCATGCGGTTTTGCAAGATATTAATAGCACTATTACAAATTTGTAATAGCAGTTTTTTGACATAGCGCTAAAAGCCTACTATTAGTTAGTAGAGCCTATTTACTTGCGTTACGCGTCGTAGGCTCTACTGCCCATACAGGGTAAAATGCTAAGTAATGCTGATTTACTTGGTTACATGGACATTAATGATATGAAGGAACATGCTAATGAAAACAACTTTTCTAATTATTTTTACAGCGCTACTATTTTCTTTTCAAACAAAAAGTTTAGCTAACAATATCGAGGCAAAAACGACGGAACAGGCGATAACTCTGTTAAGTATTAATACTGCTTCGGCGAAAGATTTAGCGACACTGAAAGGAATAGGGCTTAAAAAAGCACAGGCTATAGTAAATTATCGAGAGAATAATGGTGCTTATCAGTCGGTTGAAGAGTTATTGAAAGTAAAAGGTATTGGCAAAAAAGTCTTGTTAGATAATAAAGCAAAACTGTCAATTTGATCTCTAAAGGTTCTTAGATGTTATTTAACTTTAGAGATTGATTTTACAGTAGTTTTTGGTTGTTTTAAAACTTAAAGGTGGGGAAAACCCCACCTTTTTCTTGAATTTATTATATTGACCAAGTTAGGTTTTTTTCTATATTTTCTCGCCATTGATTTAAGGGCTCGTTTTTATCTCCTACCACGACAATATTAGCATGATCGAAATGTAGAGCCTGACCTTTTAGTTTTTCATTGGCGAAATTGGCGGTAAAAGCTAAACCTTCTTCATTGGGCATAACAAAAACGGTTACGGGGCCTAATTCACCTTGATAAATTAAATGTAAGCTTTTGATACCGCCAAAATTACAGTAGCCAGCAGAAATTAACTTACCAAAAGACTGACTAAATTGTGCATTAAAATCAGCCATTTTTTCATTCAGTGAAGTCAGAGAAACTTGTGCTTGGCTATGGTCTTCATCAGCGAAGTGCATGGTTTCGTGCGCTACATGAGCTAAGCTAAGCGCTCCAATGTCATTATAGGGCGTAGAAGACTGCCAGAAGGTAAAACTGATCCCTAAAACAAAAGCAATCGAGGCTGCGAGTGCTAAATGAATACGGCTTTTACGTTTTTGTTGCTGATGGCTAACAAGTACCTGTTTAAGCATTAATTTATTATATAAATCTTCAGGTATATCAACATCCATTGCTTTTTTGATCTGTTGATCTAGCTGGGCGATCTCTTGGGCAAATTGCTTTTTAGCAGGATCTGCATTTTGTGCGGCAATAATGTCTTTATCTGCACTATTGGGATCTGCGTATATACTACGTCTAAATTGCAAATCATCCATTGTATTGGCCTCTAAATAACGGTTCATCATCAAGTGCTTCTTTAAGCTGGTTTCTTGCTCTAAATAAGCGTGTCATTACCGTATTTTTATTTAAATCTAAAAGTGTTGCGATTTCTTCTCCACTAAAACCACCAAGTACTTGTAATACTAAAGGTTCTCGATATTCCTCTGGTAATTTAGCTATTTTTTCTCTTAGCAGCTGATTTTCCATATCTTGTTCATGATCTAAAGATTGGGTATCAACAATAGTCACCTCATCATACTCAGACATATCAAATCGTTTGCGTTCAAAACGGCGAGCATTTTCTCGCCTCAATATGGTGATTAACCACGACTTTGCCGCTTTTTCATCTTTTAATGAATCTAAAGCACGCCACGCTCTAAGAAATGTTTCTTGAACTAAATCTTCTGCTATATGTTTATCGTGACATAGCCAGTATGCATAGCGATAAAGATCGCCATGTAATGCTCTAACCAGTGCTTCGTATCTAATTTGTTTACTTGCCATGCTAGTAGAGACCTGTTCAGCTTTAGATTTATTTCCAATTATTTTTTTTATCATCACTGTAAGATCACAAAATAAAAAGGAGGTTTGAATACCTCCTTTTAGGGTTTATTAAGGGTTAAGCTTGAGCTCAAATTCATTATTTGTCGAGTTTTTTTGCTGGTTAAGCTTTTTGATAATATTAAGCAGCTTATCGCTTTCCCATGCTTGATGCTCTTTAGCGTAATAACATTGTTGTAGTTTTTCAATTTCTTGCGTGAAGTCCTTATCATTCAAGAGATCTATTGCTTCATCAAGCGTTGTTATGTTTTTACTGCTTAGTGATAAACTATTTACCCAAGGCACAATGGCTTTTAGCACTTGCTGACCATTATTTTTTTGGCAAGCATGCACTAAATTCATATAATCATTCTGATTTGTGGTGTTATTGTGAGTTATTGTAGGTGCTTTCTTTCTTGTTTTAATAAGTGTTGAGAGCAACCAAGCTGAAGCCGTTGCCAACCATAAACCTAAAAATAACCATTGTAGCCATGATGTTTGTGTTACAACCTGTGTTACTGTGGTGTTTTCACAGCTGTTCTTTTGCTCGGGAGCTGTATTTTCTGGTATTGCAGGGCTGCTAACGAAGTCTTTATTCTCTTCTACGATAATTGTTTGCTCTGGTAATATAGCTTCTTCATAGCGATCTGTTACGGTATTCCACCATGGAATAACTACTTTAGGCAAAGTAAAACGTCCTGCTCGGCTGGCGACTATGGCAAAGTTTTTTACTTTTTGGCTGATCAGTTTATTATTTCTAACACTGGTATGTAACTCGGCTTGATCAGGATAAACTTTCAAACCCTCAGGCACCTCAATTGCTATTTTCGGTAATTGTTCTTCTGAAAGCCCTGCTGCTGTTAGTGTTATGGTGCGAGTAATAGGCTCACCCACTTTAAACTTTTTAGTGTTTGGTTGCCATTCTTCATGTAAAGCTAATAACTCACTGGGTAACCACTGACCTTTAAAAGTCTCAGGAATAGGGCGTACTTTTAGGGGGATTTCTTTACCGAGTACGCTAACCGGCTTGGTTTCATCAAAGCCAAAAAAGTTTGGTCGTCTTGTGGTGGTTTTAAGTACTTCACCTGAAAACATTGGCGACTTGATCACAAAATCACCGCTTTGTTGTGGATTAATTGCATAAACACGTTCAATAACACGAAAACGTCGACCATTTACTATCTCTACAGTTTCTACGTCTTTACCTATTTGTATGATATTGGCATTGTCGAGTGTGGGCTCGCTTAAGCTCGCACGTCGCAGTTCTGCACCAATATAAAGCTTAACTTGCAGTGTTACTTGTTGTTGCACATAAACATCTTGTGCAGATACTTGGGTTTCAATAAATATATCTTTTGATGATTGAGCACTTTTGTCATTGGCTTTAACGACTGTTAATTTTATGGGATCTGTTTTTTGACCCTTTAAATTGAAAGAGGGGATAATATAAACACCCGCGCTACGGGCAATTAATACGGTTTGCCAGCGCGTGGTGTAACTGGTTTTAAAATTTATCATGCTAGTTTGTGAGCTGACAGAGGTTCTGCCGACAATAAAGTCTTGTAATAGTGGGCTACTATCAAAGGCATTGGTGTCCATGTCTTCATCAGCAACAACCTCGAGTATAAAAGATTCACCCTCTATGACTGGGTTTTTATCAACAGTTGCTGTAACTTTTGCTTGTAGTTGAGCAGAAAAGAGCAGTAATAATACAAGTGATGTTATAAGTTGTTTTACCATGACTTTTCTACTCCTGTGCGGTTATTATTATGACGACGTTTTTGATACTCTAATTGCATTTTATTGCGTAATAACAGGTAAGGATCATCGGTTACCTTATTGAGTAATTGTTGGTGTTTTTGCTGCATTTCTTTCTCTTTTTCTGTCATTTTTGCTTGGGCTTGCTGAGCTTGTGCGGCATTTTCTTTATTTTTATGTGAGTCTTTTTTTTGCTGAGCTTGTTGCGCTTTGCTTTGCTGTTGCTGCTTTTGCTCTCTTCTTTGCTGTTTTTGCTCTGCTGATTGTTGTTTTTCATCAGACGAGTTTTTCTGTTGTGGGTCTTTATTTTGTTGACCTGCTTGTGGTTTTTGCTGTTGTTTGCCTTGTTCTTTTTGTGCAGAGTTTTGTTGTTCTTGTTGTTCTTGTTGTTCTTGTTGTTCTTGTTGTGACTGCTGTTGCTTACCTTGCTGTTGATTCTTTTGATCTTGTGGTTTTTTATTCTCGCCTTGTTGCGGTTTATCTTGCGAATTTTTTTGCTGGTTTTTTTGTTGATTTTCTTGTTGTTGCTGTTGTTTGAGCAGATCCTCGAGCAATTTTTTATTTTTTTGAGCATCAGCAAGATCAGGATTTTCGGCTAAGGCTTGTTGATAAGCTTTAATGGCTTCTTCTAATTTATTTAATTTTGCTAGTGCATTTCCTTGGTTATATAAGGCTTGCGCATTATTTTTTTCAGCGCGCTGAAAGGCTTGTAATGCTTTTTCATAATCGCCAGCTTTATAATAAGCGCTACCTTGCCATAGTGGATCGCTAAACTGCTGTGCAGCTTGTTCGTATTGCTGTTGATTAAATTTTTCTTGTGCTTGTTGGTCTTTTGTTTTCCACAAATCTTGCCAAACATCTGCTTGAGCTTGTGGCGCAGGCAATATCATTAAAGAGAAAGGTAAAGCGGCTAATAAAATACCACGACGAAAATACCCCAATAACAGAGGTAAAACAATTAACAATAAATAAGGCCCAGCCTCTTGCCATTGATCGCCAAATTGAGTATTTGCCTTTTGTTGTTTTTTCTTTTCTTTATCGTTCATAAACGTATGTGCAACTAATGTTTCAATATCTTTATTATCATTACGTATAGTTTGATAAACTCCTCGTCCATGTTGGGCTAAGCCTAGCAGTGCACCTTGCGGTAATTTAGGGATCACAATAGCGCCGCTATTATCTTTTAATAGTTCCCCATTCGGTAATTTTATTGGTGCGCCATTGCTTGTGCCTATGCCTAAAATATTTAAGCGATGAGGATTATTTTTAGACCATTGATTAATGTCACTAATATCTTCATTATCAATACCATCGGTTAACCAATAAATATCGCCCTGCGCATGGCCTGCATTACGTAACATTTGATCAGCCATCGTTAATGCGGGTAGTGGGTTACTACCGAGTTCAGGCATAATATCAGGGCTTAATGAAGGTAATAACAATTTGATATTATTAACATCTTCAGTTAACGGGCTAATAATAAACGCATCACCTGCATAGGCAATTAAACCTACATCACCTTCTTTTAAACTATTAAGCAAGTCAATGGCTTTGTAGCGAGCGCGAGTTAAACGATTAGGTAATAAATCGGTTGCATACATAGAATAAGACATATCCATGATCAACACAGAGCCTTTAGCCACTTGAAAGACAGGTTGTGGTAATTTTTGCCATGTAGGCCCAGCTAAAGCAAGAATGGTAAGCATGCCAATAATAAATGGCTTTATGAGCGAAAAGTGTTGAGAATTTTTGCTTATGCCAGCTTGCTGAGTATTATGGCTAAGTACGAATTTTGCCAAATGTGCTGGTAAAATATTATCCCAACCTGATTGGCGAATTTGCAGTTTTTTCAGTAAATACAGCGCAGCCAATAAAATAAAAATGGCGAATAACCAATAGGGGCGAATAAAATGAAAATCAGTCATTAATTATGCTCCTTAGTACTTACAGCCTTTAAGTCTTTTGTGAAGATCATCGGTGCAACTGTTAACCAAAGCAAATAAAGTAAGCTAATAATAAAGGCTAATGCCAATGGCCAATAAAATAGTGCGGTAAGTGGGCGCATTTGTTGTTGCTCTTGTTCTACGGGTTCAAGTGCATCAAGTATTTGATATATTTCTTCCATTTCTTGACTATTGCGAGCACGAAAATATCTACCTTGGGTTTTTTCTGCAATATTGGTAAGCATTTTTTCGTCTAACTCGCTTGAGGGATTAACTCGGCGCATACCAAACAAAGAGCGCTGGAGCATTTCATCAGCACCAATACCAACAGTGTAAATTTTTACACCGTTAGCTGCTGCTAGTTCTACCGCTTCATCTGGTGTGATTTTTCCTGCGGTATTTTGTCCATCGGTCAATAGTAACAATACTTTATTGGAGTGTTTTTTGGCGGTAAAACGTTTTACTGCCAGTGCAATAGCATCACCAATCGCTGTTTTTTGACCCACTAAGCCTAAAACAGCTTCATCTAACATTTGTTTGACCGTTTTTCTATCGTAGGTCATTGGGGTTTGCATATAGGCGTCATCCGCAAATAAAATAAGCCCCAAGCGATCGCCATTGCGTCTTTCAATAAAATCGCCAAGTAAGGCTTTTAACATGGTTAAACGATCTACGGTTTGACCATGTAAACTCATGTCTTCTATTTGCATTGAACCCGATAAGTCAACAGCAACCATCATTTCTCGACCTTGCGTTGGTATATTTACGGGTTCACCAAGCCATTGTGGTCTACTTGCTGCTAATACTGTTAGCCCCCATACAAGGCTTAAGACAATAAGCGAAGTTTTTTTGTTTTCTTTGTACTGGCTCTTTATCGTGTTTACTTGCACCATAGTCGGCATTTTTAATGCGGCTATGGTTGATTTTTTCTTCGCAGGTAGCCAATAAATCAACAAAGGCAATGGCAGAGCGAGTAATAAATAAGGCCAATAGAAACTGATCATAGTTTTACCTCACTGCCCGTTAAGTTATGATCTTTTTTAGGCGGTAAGGCATGTGTTAGCCAAAAAATAGCCATTTGATAAAGGTTGCTATCAGAGACTTTTTCTCCATCAGCTTGATAGGCTTGTTCAAAGGCTGGTTTTGCCTTACTGAGTAACGCTGAAAATGCTGTTTGGTATTTTTCGGGCAGACTCATGACTAAAAAATCTTGTAATGACTTGCCATACAAATTAGCGCAGTGATGACGAGGAAAATACTGCATTGCTGCCCATTTTAATAACATCAGTATGTCATGAATAGGCATGTTAGGCTGTTGCTTAAGTTGTTGTAGGGCAATCGTTTTTACTTGTCGTTTTGCTTGGTAGTGTTTTATTTTGATAATAATGACACTCAACAAAATAATAATAAAGGCAGCAAGTAACCACCAACCTATAGCGATTGGATAATTGGGGATCTGTTCTGGTAAATGAATATCACTTAGTTGTGCTAACGGATCCAAGTGTTTGCTCCTTGTTTTAACTGGTTTTCTATTGCTTCACTGGCGCTGTAATGTATCACTCTGGCACCGGTTTTAATTAATTGGTTATTTAATGAATCAATTAAGGTTAAGGCAGCTTGTTGATAAGCGAGTGCGGTTTGTTCGTCGCCTAATAATAAGGTTTGCTTGTGTTTACCATCAGTCATTAATACTTTGGTTTTTTGTGGTGTAGAAGGCAGTTCAAGCTCGAGTGGATCACTAATTAAGCCGATCACTAATTCACAGTGGCGACTAATTTGTGATAAATGACGTATAGCATCTTCACTTAGTTGTCGCGCATCTGTAAGCAAATACACTAAGCTGCCGGGACGTGCTAAATGGCGTAAACGGGCACAATTTTGTGCAAAAACTTGAGAATCAGTATCATTGCTCAGGGTGAGTGCGTGTTGTTGCAACTCAATTAATGCATGCAAATAATGTAACACGCCCGCTTTGCGGCTGCGGGGTTTTAATTCAGTGTGTATTTGCTGATTAAAGACAATACCCCCAACACGATCGCCTCGTTTTTTGGCATGCCAAGCCAATAACGCAGCAATATGAGCTGCTTGTACACTTTTAAATAATAATTGTGAACCAAACTGCATTGAACCGCTAAGATCGGTAGCAATGAGTACTGGACGTTCAACTTCTTCGCGAAAAAGTTTGGTGTGCGTTTTACCTGTGCGCGCAGTAACACGCCAGTCAATAGCGCGAATGTCATCACCTATTTGATAATGCCGAACCTCGTCAAATTCCATGCCTCTGCCTTTGGTACGCGCCAAATAATTACCCGACAGGTGTCCATGTAAATTTTTACTTGCAGCGAGATCAATCAGTGATGCTTTTTCTTGATATTGAATTAACTCTTCAATAGATAAAGCGACACCATTGCTTTTCAAACTCGCTAAAAGCTCAGCAACATTGAGTTGCAGGTTGTCGACATTTGATTGATTAAACCACATATATAGTTGTCTCAGTTTAGGCTACGGCAACCAAAGTCAAAATATGATCAAGTAACTGATTAGCGGTTAAACCTTCAGCTTCTGCTTGGTAGGTTAGTAAAATACGATGACGCAATACATTATGAAAAACAGCCTGTATATCTTCAGGGCTAACAAAATCGCGTCCGTGTAACCAAGCTCTTGCTCTAGCGCAGCGGTCTAAGGCTATAGTGGCTCTAGGGCTAGCGCCGTAAGCTAACCATTGCTTTAACTTATCATCATATTTTTCAGGATGACGTGTCGCCATGATCAAATCAACGAGGTATTTTTCTAAAGCAGGTGCAAGATGAATTTCTAATATCTCTTTGCGTGCTTTAAAAATAATTTCTTGGCTGATAGGCTCAATAGTTTTACTGGCTTTATTGAGAGCTTCACCACGATTTAAACGCAATATTTCTAGTTCACTTTCGGCATCAGGGTAATCAATTTCTAAATGCATTAAAAAGCGATCTAATTGTGCTTCAGGTAACGGGTAAGTACCTTCTTGCTCTATAGGGTTTTGCGTTGCCATCACCAAAAACAACTCCGGTAATGGATAAGTTTTACGCCCAACGGTTATTTGTCTTTCAGCCATGGCTTCAAGCAATGCCGACTGTACTTTAGCTGGTGCTCGGTTTATTTCATCGGCTAAGACTAGGTTACGAAATAAAGGCCCTGATTGAAATACGAAACTACCATCTTCAGGACGATAAATATCAGTACCCGTTAAATCAGCAGGTAGTAAGTCAGGCGTAAATTGCACACGATGAAAATCAGCTTCTAACCCTTGAGCTAGTGCATTTACTGCACGTGTTTTAGCTAACCCTGGAGGCCCCTCAACAATAAGGTGACCGTCGGCTAATAGGGCTATTAGCAGATTTTCAACCAACGCTGGCTGACCAATAATTTGTGCTGATAGATATTCTTTTAATGATGAAAACTTTGAAATTGCCATAGTAATTCTTTGTTTAGGTTAATGATAACTATTCATTCTTAAATACTGCTAGCTGATATAAGGGTTTTTAGGTAAAAAACAAGCGTCAAAGGCATAAATAATTTATAACAATGAGTCATTTTGTCGGCTTTGAATACGTATTCATAGTTATTGCACGTTTTGAATACGTATGCAGAATATATTCCTGACTTGTTTTGCGTCATATATTAAGGTCTGTTGAACTTTCTCGGTTGTTTTTACCGCAGTTTGTTGGAGATTTATACAAAGAGGGGTTGTGTCTAGCACTATAGGTAAAATTCTTTTATTTCAAGCAAACTTAAATCATGAAAGTTCAATAGCTCCTAGTTTTGTTTATTAAAATAGGAGCAGAGAAAATCTATAACAAATGAAGTTCAGTTGGACAGCTGACATCTATAAAAACACTCAAAATATTACATCAGGGATGACTTGGGAGAGAAATAACCATGTTAAAATTTACACCAAGCAAAATGACACTTGCTTTGCTTTCAACAGGCTTAATGGCGATAAGCACATCATCATTTTCCGCAGAAACTGTTACCGATATTGAAAAAGATAAAAAAGCGCAAGAAAAAGAAGTAGAAGTAATCGAAGTTGTAGGCTTTCGTCGTAGTGTTGTTGAGTCTATTAATACTAAACGTTATTCATCAAATGTTGTAGAAGCTATTTCAGCTGAAGACATAGGTAAATTGCCTGATTCATCAATCGCTGAGTCGATTGCTCGTTTACCTGGATTAACCTCTCAACGCTTAGATGGTAGAGCGAGTCGAGTGAGTATTCGTGGCTTTGGAGAAAATGAAAGTGGCACAACATTTAATGGTCGAGAGCAAGTTTCGATTGGAGATAATAGGGGAGTTGAATTCGATCTTTATCCTTCAGAAATTATGAGTGGAGTAACGGTTTATAAAACTCCGAATGCAAGCCTTGAAGGGGAAGGTATTGCGGGTGTGATTGATATGCAAACGATCAAACCGTTAATGCAAGATGGTCGGGTTATTCAATTTAATGGACAATTTGAAAAAACAAGCTTCGATAAATTAAACCCAGATGGGGATAATCAAGGTTTTCGTGGCACATTTTCTTATTTAGATCAATTTGCTGATGATACTATAGGTGTTGCTTTTGCTTACACAACTATGACTTCACCTAACCAAGAAAAACGTTGGAATGCTTGGGGGTATCCTGAATTTTCTGTTGATGGTCAAAACTATTCTATTTTAGGTGGGGCAAAACCCTTTGTACGATCTTCTACACTAAATAGAGACTCTGCCATGTTAGTTGTTGAAGCGGTACCTAATGAAGATCTCAAAATGACTTTTGATGCGCTTTACGTTGATTTTTTAGATGAGAAAAGATTACGAGGTATCGAAGTACCGTTTGCTTGGGGACAAGGCTCTATTTCTACTGACCCAGCTAATGTTGATGCCGACACAGGCTTTATTACCAGTGCAGTAACCGAAGGGCAGCGAGTCGTTGTTCGTAATGACTTTGAAAAACGTGATGCTCAATTAACCTCTTTAGGTTTTAACACTAAGTGGACACTTAATGATACTTGGATGTTTGATTTTGATGTTAGTTACTCTAAAGTTGAACGTGAGATATGGAGCCTAGAAAGCTATTCAGGTACAGGTCGAGGTAACGATAATGGCATTGCTGATACGATTGGCTATACCTTTAATTCAGGTAATGCAGGCGCAACTTTTACACATAATTTAGATTATAGTGATTATAACTTGATCCAATTAGGTGGCCCATTAACTTGGGGGTGGAGTGGTGCGTTAAATAACAAATTTGGCATTGTTGGTACACCTTTAGAAAATACAGCACAAGATGGTTTTATTAATGCGCCAAATGTTGATGATGAATTGGCTGCATTAAAATTTGCCGCAACACAAGAAATAGATTCAGAAATTATTACCGATATTACTTACGGTATTGCTTATAGAGAGCGCGAGAAAACCAAAAAATCTGAAGGCTATTACATGACACTTAATGCCTTTCCAAATACTTTAGCTGTTCCTGAACAGTATCGTTTAGGTAGTGCATCTTTAGACTTTATTGGTATGGGCGATATGATAGCTTATGATCCAATGGCCTTAATTCGCGATGGCTATTATGATCTTACGCAAGAAAGCTTAACTAATCCTAATCATGCTACTAAATCGTGGGTTGTTAACGAAAAGGTTACTTCGGCCTTCATTCAAGCTGAAATAGCAACAGAAATAGCGAATATGCCATTAACCGGTAATGTAGGTGTACGTTATGTTTACACTAATCAATCATCACAGGGTTCTGCTATTAGTACCTTAAATGGTTTGGTAGTTACCTCTCCAACAGATATTGGTCATTCATATTCAAATGTATTACCAAGTTTAAATCTTTCATTAAAAATAGATGATGAGCAGGCAATTCGTTTTGGGGTTGCTAAAACAATTTCTCGAGCTCGTATGGATGAAATGAATTCATCAGTAACGGTTTCATATAATCAAACACCCGATACAAATGGTAATAACTGGAGTATTGGAGGTGGTAATCCACTCTTAGAGCCTAAAGAAGCTACTGGCGTTGATTTAACTTATGAAAACTATTTTAGTGATGAAGGCTATTTCTCAGTAGCGGTATTCTATAAAGACTTAAATCAATGGATTTTTGATGGTAACTATGAAGTTAATTTAGCAGGCGTTAAAGATCCATTAACTGGAGAAGTACCACCCACATCAACTGCGTCAGGTAGCGGTAAAGTTAATGGTGGAGGCGGAAAGCTTTGGGGCTATGAGTTGTCTTTAACAATTCCGTTTAAAATGTTTGATGAACGTTTAGATGGTTTTGGTCTTATTGCTAGCCACACAAGTGTTAATACTGATATTAAAGATCAAAATGATAATGAATATCAACTGCCAGGGTTATCTGACACTATTCAAAACTTTACAGCCTATTATGAGAAAAATGGCTTCCAAGTACGCGCAAGTATGCGCAAGCGTAGTGACTTTAGTGGTGACGTTTACGGTTTAGGGTTCTCAACTAACCAAGTTGCGATTTTAGGTGAAACTATTTGGGATGCACAAATAGGTTATGATTTTGGTGAAGCAGGTATTGAAAGCTTAAAAGGGCTATCTATTTATTTGCAAGCACAAAACTTAACAGAAGAACCTTTTACCTCGCTTAGTGGAGATAACCCTCTACAAGTTCGCGATTACCAAGATTATGGTAGTACTTACTTACTGGGTGTTATTTATAAGCTGTAGTCTAAACTGGTGAAACATTATTAGTGTACGATTAAAACCCTTGTAAATAGTATTACAAGGGTTTTATTTTATATCGAGAAATATAATGACTGAACAAAAAATAAAAAAAGTGGTTATTGTTGGTGGTGGTACTGCTGGCTGGATAACTGCATCACTATTAGCAAAAGTGCTGGGTAAAGTACTTGATATTACTTTGGTAGAGTCTGATAAAATTGGCACTATTGGTGTTGGAGAAGCAACGATCCCACCAATTCTACATTTTAATGCAGCAATAGGCCTTGATGAACAAGAGTTTTTAAAAGCGACAAAAGGCACGATTAAGTTAGGTATTGAATTTGATCATTGGGGAAAGCAAGGTGATAGTTATATGCATGCCTTTGGTGGCATTGGTAAAAACTTTCCTTTTTGTGATTTTCATCATTTTTATTTAAAAGTAAAACAACATAATATTAAGGCAGATTTTTGGCAGTATTCGCTAAATTACCAAGCAGCAAAACACAATAAATTTGCCAAACTAAATCAGCTGCCTAATACCAATTTACCCGGTATTACTTATGCATATCATTTTGATGCAGGGCTTTATGCAAAACATTTAAGAACTTTTAGTGAAAAAATGGGAGTGAAACGCATAGAAGGTACCATAAATAAAGTTCACCAAGCCGAAAGTACTGGTTTTATTCATAGTGTTCAATTAGAAAATGAACAGATTATTACGGGAGACTTATTTATTGACTGTACTGGGTTATCTGCCTTACTCATTGAAAAAACATTCAGTGTAGGATTTGAAGATTACTCACACTGGTTGCCTTGTGATCGAGCAATGGCAGTACCGAGTGAACGAATAGATCCCATTATACCTTATACTAAAGCGATTGCTCATGCTCATGGTTGGCAATGGCGAATACCCTTACAACACAGAACTGGCAATGGTTTGGTTTATTCAAGTAAACATTTAAGCGATGAAAAAGCGAAAAGCTTGTTACTGAAAAATTTAGACGCAACACCTTTGGAAGAACCCCGTATTATCGCTTTCAAAACAGGACGTCGCCGCAAACAGTGGCATAGAAATGTAGTAGCCATTGGGTTATCTAGTGGCTTTTTTGAACCGCTTGAGTCAACCAATATTCATTTAATACAAAGTGCAGCAACGCGATTATTAAAGTGTTTTCCTCACCAAGGCATTAAAGAGGAAGATGTCAATGAATTTAATCGTCAAGCAAAAATCGAATCAGAACAAATGCGAGATTTTATTATTTTGCATTATAAACTGACTCAACGTGATGACAGTAATTTTTGGCGAGAATGTCAGCGCATGGAAGTACCTGAATCACTTATGCGTAAAATGGCATTATTTGCACAAACAGGTAAAGTATTTCGTGAACAAGATGAACTTTTTACTGAAATCGCATGGCAACAAGTTATGATTGGCCAAGGACTTATACCTAAAGACTATCATCCTTTAGTTGACTCTTTATCTCAACAACAACTTGATGATTTAATGAATAATCTCAAAACTATCATTGATAAAACCGTCGAAAAAATGCCGAGCCATAACGAGTTTCTTACACAACTATCTAAGCCAAAGTTTGTGTAACGATTACTTGCACTTCGTATAGATATAACCACAAAAAATAAATGCAGAGGGAATTGCATTTTACAAAACTACCCACACAAGCATCAATGCCTTGCCTCTAAGCCTTTTAATTCTCGCTGAGTGGGAAAGAACTTAATCAACTTGGTATTAAAATACCTGACTAAATACTAAACACTGAATACGTATGCAAACAGTGTTTGTTTTCTAAGCAACCTTATATATTGGTTAAGATCGTAATAATACTCTTAACAATGATGAAAACAAAAGTTCAAGGATGAGCATGAGGGAAATAATATGTTGAAATTTAAACCGAGCAAAGTCGCACTCGCTTTGCTGTCATGTGGTTTTATCACGTTAACAACGAGCGTTTATGCTCAACAAGTTGAAGATAATACCGAAGCTATTTCACCCGAAGAATTAAAACAACTAGAAAAAAAAGATGAAATAGAAGTTATTGAAGTAACTGGTTTTCATCGTTCTTTAATTCAATCACTTAACCAAAAACGCTTTTCAGATACAGTTACCGAGCAGTTATCTGCAGATGATTTAGGGGCATTACCTGATGTTTCAATGGCCGATGCTTTAACGCGCTTGCCGGGTATTTCTGCAGTAAGAACGGGAGGGCAGGCCGCTGAAATTAATATTCGAGGTATGGACGGTGGTTTTGTCTTTTCTACTTTAAATGGTCGAGAGCAAGTTTCTACTAGTGGCAGCCGAAGTATTGAATTTGATCAATATCCATCAGAATTAATTTCACAAGCAGCGGTGTATAAATCGCCTAAAGCGTCACTTATTGAAGGTGGTGTTGCGGGTACGGTTGAATTAAAAACAGCGAGTCCATTAGCGAATGAGAAGCAACACAGTTTTAATGTGAATGTTCGTGGTATGTTTAATGACCGTGCTAACGAAGTTTATGATGCGAAAGAGTTTGGTAACCGTTTAAGTTTTTCTTATCAAGGAAAATTTGCTGAAGATACTTTAGGTATTTCTTTAGGTTATGCTCGTTTATACCAGCCAAGTGTAGCAACACAGTTTATTGGCTTTGCTTATAATGCTGATAAAGATGTAGATTTTTTACCTAATGATAATGATGGCCCAGAATTAAGACCTGAAAATGAATATATCAGTGAAGGTTTTGAATTACAGCATTTAGGTGGTGAAGAAATACGTGATGGTTATGTCGGTGCTATTGAATGGCAGCCAAGTGATGTATTTAAGCTTAAAGCGGATGCGTTTATTTCAAAGTTTGATAAAAAATCTTTTGCGCGTGGTTTACGTGTTAAATTTGGGGGTAGCGGTGCCGCGGTAGGTAACCCTGTATTAGATGGTAATTCGGTGATTGGCGGTACTTTTGGCCGAACATCACGAAGCTATACCCGTGTTGAAATTGTTAATGATGATAATCAAGATTTTAATGAAATTAAAAACTACGGTTTAAATTTAGAATGGCAAGTAACACCATTGTTAACCGCTAATATGGATGTTTCTTATTCATCAGCAAAGTCTAATTTCCGCAATGGTTTGTTATGGGCTTTAGTGGCACAAGATGCCAATGCTGATACGCCAGTATTTGATCCTAATGTCTCTATCTCTTATCAACTAAATGGTTTGAATTTGCCTGATGTAGGTTTTAATCAAGCTGATTACTTTAGCGATATTGATAAAGTGATGGTCAGTAAATATGGCATTTATCCTTATGTGAATAAAGATGAATTAATGGCATATCGCTTAGATCTTAATTATCAAATAGAAGATAACGACTTTATTACTTCTATTGATTTTGGTGTGCGTTATTCTGATAGAGAATACAATAATGATCGCTCTGTTTATCAGTATGGCGATGATGGCGCATTTTCAAGTACCCAGCCGCCATTACAATTAACGCCTGATATGGTTTCAGTGGTTGATTGGCAAGGTGAGTTTGCTAACTTCCCCAGTTATTTGGCGATAGATCTTGACCAAGCGTTGGCAGCTTGGTTTCCAAATGGTACGCCACAGCCTGTGCAAACATGGGGTGTAGATGCGAATGGTGTATTAGATGAAAATACCTCATGGTCTGTATTACAAAGTGGTGATGTATTTGAAAAAGTACTTTCTGCTTATATTATGGCCAACCTTGATATGGAAATTGCGGGTATTCCAGTAACCGGTAATATCGGTTTAAGGGTAGTACAAACAGATCAATCGGCTACCGCATTAATTAATGTTGGCGGAGATCCTCAATTAGGGGCTCAATATATTGTTGATGAAGCGGGTGTAGTTAATAGTCGTTATGCACCACAAGTGTTAGGGGTAAAATATACAGATTATTTACCTTCACTGAATTTGAACTTTCATATTACAGATAATGAGCAAATTCGTTTTGCGGCAGCAAAAGTAATGGCAAGGCCACCGATTAACCGCTTAGCTGCTGATGTTAGCTCTAATATTGATAATGACGGTAAAATTACTGGTTCAAGTACCAACAACCCATTTTTAAGACCTTTTTATGCTGATCAGTATGATATTTCTTATGAACGTTACTTTACTGAAACCGATGGTGCGTTTGTTGCTGCGGTATTTTATAAAAGTATTGATTCCTTTATTGATACTTTTGCCATAGAAGATTTTAACTTTAAAGAAAATGGTTTTTTTGTACCCGACACGATTACTGACCCTGTTAGTGGTGTTCCTGTTGCTGTTGACCCTGTTGGTGTATATACCACTGCGGTTAATAATGCTGACGGGGGGTATATTCGCGGTATTGAGTTAGCGTACACCCAAGTCTTTTCATTTTTACCTGAGCTTTGGTCGGGTTTAGGTATTAATGCCAGTTACTCATTTACCCAAAGTGAAATTCAAAGCCAAACTGATCTTGGAGGAGATACAACGCCACAAC
>WFQC01000036.1 GCA_015487235.1 Alteromonadaceae bacterium | reverse complement strand
TAAATACAGGCCATGGGCGTATAGAAACCAGAATTTGTGAACAACTGCTGATTGACAAAAAGTGGTTAGATAAAGCGTATCAGTGGTCAGGTTTTAACAGTATTATTAAAGTAACGGCGCAAGTTCATGATAAATCGACAGGAAAAGATACCGAAGAAACAAGGTGGTATATCAGCTCCTTAAACTTAGATGCGGAGCAATCACTCAATGCTGTTCGCAGTCATTGGCAAGTTGAAAGCATGCATTGGATGCTTGATATGACGTTTAGATAAGACGAATCAAGGATACGAAAACAACAGGGTCCACTTGTATTTAACGTGATGAGAAAAATAGCTATGGCATTATTTAAACAAGATACAACCAAGTCTGCTAGCATGGCTCGTAAAAAAGAAAATGGCAGGGCTAGATGATGATTATCGCTCAACCTTGCTAGAATCTGGGATTAAAATGCGCTAGCCCTGGAGACTAATCTACTAGATTTATAAAAAAAAGGAGGGCGACTTTAGCACCTATTTATTATATCTTTATTGGCTACAAAAATAATAAATAGGTGCAGTAGTTAAAATAAACATGATTGAAATACAACCGTGCTTATCAATAATTGATTAGAGCGTTATAGTAACCGTTGTACCTTTACCTGTTTGGCTTTGTAATTTTATGTCAGCATGCAGTTTATTCTTAACTAAATCATAAACTATACTCATGCCTAAGCCTAAATAATCGCGCTCAGGTTTGGTGGTAAAAAAGGGCTTAAATACTTGCTGTAGCGTCTTTTTGTCCATTCCTACACCATTATCTTGGTAAATGAGTTGAGTATTACCCTGCGATGTTTTTTCAATTAAGATGGAAATTTTGCCATTACCTTCATTATTAAACCCGTGTCTTACTGAGTTATTCACTAAATTTAATAGCACAAGCGCAATATAACCCGGTACCGAGTTTACCGCTAATTTTTGCTCACCCGCATAAATATATTGAATATTACTTGCTTGAAATTCAACACTGAAAAGCGTCATAATTTTGTTTACATATTCAGCTAAATCAAAGGATTGCTTCTCATCTTCATCTTGATCAGCCGCTATCTGATTGAAGTTTTCTAGTAAGGTAACCGCAGGTTTTAGTACCTTAATGCTTTCTTGATCTTTAATCGCAACACTATGCGCTAAAGCTTTATCAACAGCCGTGCCCGCAGCAAAGGTGATATCTGAAGCAATAAAGCCCATGGTTGCCAAGCTTTCAGATTTACTTAATTGTTGCTCTCTTGTTGCTAACTGAGCTTGTATTGCTTGCACTGTTTGCTCTGCTTGATTGTTGCGTGCCGCTAGTTTTTTATTGCGTTGCCAAAACACTACGACAATAACAATGGCCACAATAGCTAAAAATAAAACAAGATAGAACAAACGACTATAACTGCTTAATTGTTCATTTTCTTTTTTTGCTTTGGCTAGTTGTGCTTGTTGTGCTTTTACACGTTTTTCTTGTTTAGTAACTTGTGCTGTTAATTGAGCAATTGTTTCAGCTTGCTCTTTGGCTTTATCAGCCTCAGCACCAAGCCACTCTTCTTTTGTCATTTGTAGTTGTTGATCTTTTTCAGCAAGATTCTTTGTTAATTGTGCTACTTTTTGTGTGGCTTTATTTAAGGCTTTTTGTTGTTGCTCATTCTGCTGCTGTGCATTTTTTAATTTGTTCGTTTGCTGTTTTAACGCCAAACTATATTTAGTTAATTTTTCTTCGTTTGCTTTCAACTGCTCTTTTAAGTCAGCTAATTGATTTTGTTGTGTTAAAACATAGTTTTTAAGCTGAGTTAATTCATTGTTAAGTCTATTTTCTTTAATGGCTTTTTGGCTTAACGAAAGAATATTTTCATCATTTTTATCATCTAAGAAATAGCTCACCTCAGGTACAGTTAATCCTTCTTGATTAATATTGGCGTAATTGATCTTAATCGATATTTTGCTTTCATCTTGGCTAAATAACAAATTAACCATTGATTCTTGAACATTTTTACTATTTTCAGTTATTAGCAACACATGTAAACCACGTGTTTTTCTAGCCAGTTTTTCTACCTCACGCTCTTTATCCGCAGGAATATAAAGTAAATTAACTTTTTTAGCTTGATTTATAGTATCAACTAAAATCACCTCAATATCTTTGCCACCGATAGCTTTATTAGCGAAGTGCTTGCTAAAAAAGCTATATAATTCAATATTATTATAAACACCAACAGTAAAATCAGATTTAATTGCCTCTTCAGGCCATTGGGTATATTTGATGAATTTACTGACTAAGATAACTTTTTTTTGCGCTAAAGCTGTATTCTGAGCGCTCAGTTGCCCGCTAAAAAAGCTACAGAAGAGTAATATCAAGATTAAAAAAGAATTTAGTTTCATAATATCCCTTACGAATAATAACATTGCTGATTAGTCATTATTTTACACAAATAACCCCTACAACATAACAACTTAATTTCGAAGAATAAATATAAAATTATCGTGATTACAAAAATTAACTTTATCGCTGTGCAAAAAAACAAGCTTTAGCTTGATGAAACCAAAAACAGTGCTAAATTCAGCAAATTTATAGTGAGCATTTTGTAAAAAACAACAGCTCCACTACAAAATTTATTGTATGCTGAAATAAGTTATATTTACGTGGTTAACCTGATGAAAAACATTGCTTACGCTATCGCTAAAACATTACTCAATGGCTTTGAACGTCACATATTTTTGTTTACTGAAATAACGCGCAGCGCACAACAGCGCTTTGAACAGTGCCAATGGCGCGAAATACAAAAAGCCGCTCGAGAACGTACCGATTTTTACGAATTACGTGTAAAAGAAACCTTAACTACATTAAAACATGACTTTGCCATTCAAACCCTTGATCAAGCATTATGGCAGTCGGTAAAACAAGTTTACATCGAATTACTTTCTACACATCCACAACCTGAGCTAGCCGAAACGTTTTATAATTCAGTTTTTTGTCACTTATTTGAGCGTAAATATTACCATAATGGTTTTATTTTTGTTGAAAGTTCTGTAGGTGAAAAATTTGCCCCCAAAGCGAATATTTATACCAGTTTTTATCCTGAAAAAAAGGGCTTGTATAACACCATTGAAGAGATATTAACGCGCCCTAACTTTAATATTCCTTATAAAAATTTAAAGCACGATATTAATCAGCTAATACGCGCTTTTCGTCAACAAGCAGAGAAAACTCATTTTGAATTAGAGCAATTGCAGTTTGATATTTTAGATCACGTTTTTTATCGCAATAAAGGCGCTTATATTATTGGACGAGTAGTTTCTCCCGCAGGAGAAACACCTTTTATTGTCGCGATTTTAAATGATGAACAAGGGCACTTGTATATAGACACCCTACTTACTGACGAAGAACATATGGCTGTTGTTTTTGGTTTTGCTCGTGCCTATTTTTTCGTTGATTGCCAACATCCTTACGTATTAGTAAACTTTTTAAAAGGGCTTATTCCCCATAAAACCCGTGCAGATCTATACGCTTCTATTGGTTTTCATAAACAAGGTAAAACGCAATTTTATCGTGATTTTTTAAACCATTTAGCCAAAAGTGATGATCAATTTGAATTAGCTGCGGGTATTAAAGGCATGGTAATGTCGGTGTTTACGCTGCCCTCTTACCCTTATGTGTTTAAAATCATTAAAGATAAGTTTTCTCCAACTAAAACTGTTACTAAACAAGATGTGAAAGATAAGTACCGATTAGTGAAATTACACGATCGCGTTGGCCGTATGGCAGACACTATGGAATATTCAGAAGTGGCTTTTCCTAAAAACCGTTTTAGTGATGAGTTATTAGCTGAACTGCAAAAAGTGGCACCGTCTATTATACGTTTTGAAGATGATTTGATCATCATAGAACATTTATACATTGAACGTCGTATGACCCCACTTAATATTTACCTTGCCAATGCCAACGATGAACAAATAGAAGATGCCATGTACGGTTATGGCCAAGCCATAAAACAATTAATTGCCGCGAATATTTTCCCAGGTGATATGTTATTGAAAAACTTTGGCGTTACTCGCCACGGTCGAGTAATTTTTTATGATTACGATGAGATTACTTACATGAATGAGGTTAATTTTCGTGTAAAGCCAGTACCCGTAACAGAAGAGCAAATTTATGCTTCAGAGCCTTGGTATACCGTAGATCCTGGCGATATGTTTCCTGAAGAATTAGCCACCTTTGCTTTAGCGAATCCCAAATATCGCAAAGCCTTTGAAAAACACCATGCCGATTTACTTGAAGCAAGCTATTGGCAACAATGTCAACAAAATGTAGCAAACGGTATTTATGAAAATGTATTTCCCTATCCTGATCATATGCGGTTTAAACATTAAAAGCTGTTCAATAAAACAGCAAACAAACCATTGAGCTAAATTTTGCCTTTACCTTCATTTTGGCTTGGGTATAATGCTCACCCATTGCAGGGGTATAGCTCCAATTGGTAGAGCACCGGATTCCAAATCCGGGTGTTGGGAGTTCGAATCTCTCTACCCCTGCCACTTCTTTTATCATTTTTTCTGTTTGGTTATTGCCTTTTTATCATAGCTTTCAATGGCACATTATTTTATGATTACGCCCTAATTCTATTTATCATTATTTTACCCTATGACGATTAGCCAGCGACAATTTGCTTTATTAACCGAAATGGGTATTAGCTTATGGCAGCGCAAATCTGTAAATTTTACCCCAGTAGCTTCGCTTGATAAGCAAGAAGAAAAATCAACCACAACAACATCAAAAAATCTAACATCACCAGCTGATAATATTGAATTAATAGCACTAAAAAAACAGCCTATTTTACATGATATAGCTCAAAGTATTGCGCTAAGTACCGAACAAATAACCTTAGCTGAAAAAGGTTTAAAAATAGGCTCTTATAAGTGGTTGTTTACGGCAGAACAAACAATGAGTTTTCAAGATAATACCCTTATAACACCACCGCTTAGTGATATTACCCAATCAAGTATGTTAAAGCGTCAATTATGGCAAATATTGCAGGAACTACGGCCATGTTAACCTTTCATACCATTAGCAATAATAATGTTGAACAATTACTCGCGATAGAGAATGCTTGCCACTCACACCCATGGAGTGAAAAAACCTTTAAAAGCTGCATAGGTGGTCGTTATTTTGGCTACTATGCACAAGAAAATGATACTATTGTTGGTTTTTATATTGGCGATCACGTTGCCGGTGAGGCAACGTTAATGGATATTTGTGTTACCCCAATGCAGCAAGGTAAAGGTTACGGCAAAGTATTATTACAGCACTTTTTACAACAAGCTAAACAGCATAATGCAGTAAAAGTCTTCTTAGAGGTACGCGCTAAAAATATTGCTGCACAAATGCTATATATGAACCATGGATTTATTGAAACAGGCCGCCGCACAGGTTATTACCCTAGTGCCAAAGGCTTTGGTTATGAAGATGCCATTGTGATGAGTTTAACATTATAAGATAAAGGTTAGCACAATGATCATTTACTCATCCTATTGCGCCAGGCTTTTCTGTTTAAGTCGTGTAATCACAAATAACAATGACTTTTTATTTAATCAGCACTGATTAATTGCTGCTCTAGCGTCAAGTTTTCGCTATAATGTCGCGCTTTAAAATTTTATTTTCATCTTACGTTTTTTGAATGGGTAATTTGCATGTCGTTACAACAGCAAGAAGTCGATATTCGTCGCACTTTCGCTATCATCTCGCATCCTGATGCGGGTAAAACCACTATTACTGAAAAAGTACTGTTATTTGGCCAAGCGATTCAAAAAGCAGGTACCGTAAAAGGTAAAAAATCAGGCCAACATGCAAAATCTGACTGGATGGAAATGGAAAAAGATCGCGGAATTTCTATTACCACCTCAGTTATGCAGTTTCCTTATAACAATTGTTTGGTTAACTTACTTGACACTCCAGGTCATGAAGACTTTTCAGAAGACACTTATCGTACCTTAACCGCAGTAGATTCATGTTTGATGGTAATTGATACCGCTAAAGGTGTAGAACAACGTACTATTAAGTTAATGGAAGTTACTCGTCTGCGCGACACCCCTATCATTACCTTTATGAACAAAATGGATCGCGATGTACGCGACCCCATGGAAGTAATGGACGAAGTAGAAGATATTCTAAAAATAAAGTGTGCACCTATTACTTGGCCCATTGGTATGGGTAAAGAATTTAAAGGCGTGTACAACATCATGAACGATGAAACAATTTTATATCAATCAGGACAAGGCCATACCATTCAAGAAAAGCGTATAATTAAAGGCTTAGATAATCCTGAATTAGATCAAGCCATTGGCAGCTATGCTGATGATTTACGCGAAGAACTAGAGCTAGTAATAGGCGCTTCGCATGAATTTAACTTAGATGAATTTTTAAAAGGTGAATTAACACCCGTTTATTTTGGTACCGCATTAGGTAATTTTGGTGTGGATCATATGCTTGACGGGTTAACAAAATGGGCGCCAAAACCTTTACCACGTAAAACCGATGTGCGTATAGTGCATGCCGAAGAAGAAAAATTTTCAGGCTTTATTTTTAAAATTCAAGCTAATATGGACCCTAAACATCGTGATCGTATTGCTTTTATGCGTATTTGCTCAGGTAAATATGAAAAAGGCATGAAAATGAAGCATGTGCGTACAGGTAAAGATATTAAAATTGCCGATGCTGTTACTTTTATGGCGGGTGATCGCAGTAATGTTGAACAAGCCTATGCTGGTGACATTATTGGTTTACATAATCATGGTGGCATTCAAATTGGTGACTCATTTACCGCGGGCGAAAAAATAAAATTTTTAGGTATACCAAACTTTGCGCCTGAAATGTTTCGCCGTATTCGCTTGCGCGATCCACTTAAAGCTAAACAGCTACAAAAAGGCCTTATTCAATTATCTGAAGAAGGTGCCGTACAAGTATTTCGCCCTTTAAACTCCAATGAAATGATTGTTGGTGCTGTTGGTGTATTACAATTTGAAGTGGTTGTGCAACGTTTAAAAAGTGAATATAAGGTTGAAGCTATTTATGAACCTATCAATATTGCCACCGCTCGCTGGTGCACCTGTGACGATGAGCGTAAGCTAGAGCAATTTAAGAAAAAGGCCTTTGATAATTTGGCCTTAGATGGCGGTGATAATTTAACTTACATTGCCCCAACTATGGTTAATTTATCGCTAGCACAAGAGCGAAATCCTGATATTGTGTTTCATGCGACCCGAGAACACTAATTGCCCTTGAATATAGTTTTTTATCGGCATTGTATCGCTTTGCTAAAAGAGCGATCTACTTAACCTAAGCTATTAGAAAAGAATAAACATTATGAATATTAAACAAATACTCAATGAAAAAGTCAAAGCGGCAATGGTCGCTGCAGGTTTACCTAGCGATACCAACCCTGCCATTAGTATTTCAAATCGCCCACAATTTGGTGATTATCAAGCCAATGGCGTAATGGGTGCCGCTAAAAAACTTAAAACTAATCCTCGAGAATTGGCCACAAAAGTCGTTGAACAATTAGATTTAACCGGTATTGCCAATAAAGTTGAATTAGCAGGCCCAGGGTTTATTAATATTCATTTAGATCCACAATGGTTGGCCACGCAATTAGCCAAAGCCAGCCAAGATGAAAAGCTTGGCGTAAGCCAACGCGGTACAACAGCAAATGATAAAGCGCAAACTGTAGTCGTTGACTACTCGGCACCAAATCTAGCCAAAGAAATGCATGTTGGCCACTTACGTTCAACCATTATTGGCGATGCCGTAGTACGTACTTTAGCGTTTCGCGGTGACAAGGTTATTCGCCAAAACCACATGGGTGATTGGGGCACACAATTTGGCATGTTATTGGCGCATTTAAAAGATAAACTCGCCGCCAATGAAGTGGCTGAAACGGCCCTTGCTGATTTAGAAAACTTTTATCGTGAAGCAAAAGTGCGTTTTGACAATGAAGAAGGTTTTGCTGACAGAGCCAGAGAATATGTCGTTAAACTACAAAGTGGTGACGCTGAATGCGCCAAATTGTGGCAGCAATTTATTGATATTTCTATTGCCCACAGCGAAGAAATCTATAAAAAGCTCAATGTTACTTTAACTCGCGATGACATTATGGGCGAAAGTGCTTATAACGATGATTTACCTAAAGTAGTAAGCGAATTACTTGAAAAAGGCATCGCGGTAAAAGATCAAGGTGCGGTAGTTGTTTTTATTAACGAAATGGCAAATAAAGATGGCGAACCCTCAGTATTAATTGTGCAAAAATCGGGTGGCGGTTATTTATATGCCACCACTGATTTAGCCGCCTGTCGTTACCGTAGTAACCAATTAGCGGCTGATCGTATTATCATTTTTACTGATGCCCGCCAATCATTACATTTTAAACAAGTAGAAATTGTAGCCCGTAAAGCTGAGTTTTTACCTGAGCATGTTGCTTATGATCATTGCCCGTTTGGCATGATGATGGGTGATGACGGTAAGCCTTTTAAAACACGCAGTGGTGGTACAATCAAGCTTGCCGAATTACTTGATGAAGCTATTAGTCGCGCTGCTGATTTAATTAAAAGCAAAAATCCTGACTATAGCGATGAACAACTTAACGAAATTGCCACCAAAGTAGGTATAGGTGCGGTTAAGTTTGCCGATTTATCAAAAAATCGCACCAGTGATTATATTTTCAACTGGAAAACTATGCTTAGCTTTGAAGGCGCAACAGCACCTTATTTACAATATGCTTATGCGCGAATTCAAAGTATTTTTAACAAAGCAGGCGTTAGCGCTGATAATTTACCTAATCAGTTTGCCATTATTGAACCACAAGAAAAAGCCCTCGCATTAAAACTATTACAGCTTGAAGAAGTCATTGATGCAGTGATCAGTGAATGTACGCCTAATTTATTGTGTAATTACTTATACGAGCTCGCTAGTTTATATATGAGCTTTTATGAAGCTTGCCCAATACTCAAAGACGGCATTAGTGATGAAATAAAACACTCTCGCTTAGCCTTATGTTTATTTATTTCAAATACGTTAAAACAAGGGCTTGAACTGCTAGGTATTGAAACGATGGAAAGAATGTAGTGGCATATGAAAACTCCTGAACGAGATCCTAATCTCCGTCAGGGTGACGGTATGCTTATAGCTTGATTCTTGTGACAAAAAAAGCGCCGATGGCGCTTTTTTTATTATTCTTGATAACCCGTAGGTTATGAATTTAAAAGCTAGCCTTTTAAATCATCAAAAAATTGTTTTACGCCTTTAAAAAAGCCTGTTTCTTTAGGGTTATGGTGTGAACGCTTTTTACCCATAGTTTCTTCAAACTGACGCAGTAATTCTTCTTGCTCTTTTGATAAGTTAACCGGTGTTTCAATAACGACTTTACACATTAAATCGCCGGTAATTGAGCTACGAACTGACTTAACACCTTTACCACGTAAACGGAACATTTTACCCGTTTGTGTTTCTTTCGGGATTTTAAGTTTTACTTTCCCCTCAAGTGTTGGTACATCAATTTCACCACCTAATGCTGCGGTTGTAAAGCTAATAGGCACTTCACAGTACAGGTTATTTTCATCACGTACAAAAATAGGATGATCTTTTACATTCACTTGTACGTATAAATCACCTGCTGGTGCACCATGCTCACCCGCTTCACCTTCATTGGCTAAACGAATTCTATCGCCAGTATCAACGCCCGGTGGAATTTTAACCGACAAGGTTTTGGTTTTCTCTACACGCCCTTGACCGTGACACTTATTACAAGGGTCTGTTATAACCTTACCTTTACCTCCACATGTAGGACAAGTTTGCTGCACAGCAAAAAGCCCTTGACGCATTTGTACTTGCCCATGACCATGACAGGTTGTACACGTTTTGGCACTCGAGCCTTTTTTCGCTCCACTACCGCCACAAGGTTCACAGCTTACATAGGTAGGTACTTTAATTTCTACCGATTTACCTTTTACCGCTTCTTCAAGCGTTAGTTCCATGTTGTAGCGTAAATCAGAGCCTCGACGTGCGCGTGATTGACGGCGACCGCCACCAAAAATATCGCCAAATACGTCACCAAAAATATCACCAAAATCAGCTCCGCCAAAACCAGCTCCGCCGCCAGCACCATGACCACCTTGCGAAAAGGCTGCATGCCCATATTGATCATAAGCGGCGCGCTTTTGTTCGTCGCTTAACACTTCATAGGCTTCTTTAATTTCTTTAAACTGCTCTTCTTTGTCTTTATCACCTTTGGTGCGATCTGGGTGATATTTCATCGCTAAGCGTTTATAAGATTTTTTGATTTCACGACTGGTGGCATCTTTGCTCACCATTAATACTTCGTAATAACAGCGTTTTGACATAATTTACTTCTTTTAGAATATTGCTTATTAACTGAGCTTGCTTAATCAACAAAGCGCCGGAGTAACCGACGCTTTGTTATTTTTACAGGGTTTGCAAGTGATAAGGCTTATTTATCGTCTTTCACTTCTTCAAACTCAGCGTCAACGACATCATCGCCAGCATCTTTAGCTGCGCTGTTATCAGCTTCAGGAGCTGCACTACCTTGCGCTTGCGCTTTTGCTTGTGCGATTTCCATCAGTTTTTGTGAAGCTTCGATTACCGCTTGTGACTTAGCATCCATGGCATCTTTGTCGTCACCTTTAATGGCTTCTTCAAGCTCTTTTATGGCAGCTTCAATCTTTTCTTTATCTTCACTCGGTAAATCATCACCGGCTTCTTCAACTTGTTTACGTGTTGCATGTACTAAGCCATCAGCTTGGTTACGTGCTTGCACAAGTTCTGCAAATTTTGCATCTGCATCAGCATTCGCTTCAGCATCACGTACCATTTGCTCTACTTCTTCTTCCGATAAACCACTTGAAGCTTTAATGGTAATTTTTTGCTCTTTACCGGTATTTTTATCTTTCGCTGACACATGCAAGATACCATCAGCATCGATATCAAAAGTTACTTCAATTTGCGGCATACCACGCGGAGCAGGTGCAATACCTTCTAAGTTAAATTGACCAAGCGATTTATTCGCTGAAGCCATTTTACGCTCACCTTGTAGTACATGCACGGTTACAGCTGATTGATTATCTTCAGCGGTTGAGAAAGTTTGCGACTGTTTTGTTGGAATAGTCGTATTTTTCTCAATAACAGGTGTCATCACACCACCCATGGTTTCAATACCTAATGATAATGGCGTAACGTCAAGTAATAATACGTCAGTTACATCACCAGAAAGTACGCCTGCTTGTACCGCAGCACCAGAAGCTACCGCTTCATCAGGGTTAACGTCTTTACGTGGCTCTTTTCCAAAAAAGTCAGTAACAACTTGTTGTACTAGTGGCATACGCGTTTGACCGCCCACTAAAATAACATCGTTAACATCACTTACTGATATATCAGCATCTTTAAGTGCTTGTTTTAATGGCTCTAAAGTAGCCTTAACCATATCTTCAACAAGTGACTCTAATTTAGCACGTGTTACTTTAATATTCATGTGCTTAGGCCCTGTTGCATCAGCCGTAATGTACGGTAAGTTAACATCAGTTTGTTGTGCTGAAGATAACTCACATTTTGCTTTTTCTGCCGCTTCTTTTAAGCGCTGCATCGCTAATGGATCTTGAGTTAAGTCCATACCTTGGTCTTTCTTAAATTCATCAACCAGGTAGTTAATTAAGCGGTTGTCAAAGTCTTCACCACCTAAATGCGTATCACCGTTAGTCGCTAATACTTCAAAGGTGTGTTCACCTTCAACTTCATCAATTTCAATTAACGAAATATCAAAAGTACCACCACCTAAGTCGTAAACGGCAATAACACGATCGCCTTTTTGCTTGTCCATACCATAAGCAAGCGCCGCCGCAGTAGGTTCGTTAATAATACGTTTTACGTCTAAGCCCGCAATACGACCAGCATCTTTAGTTGCTTGGCGTTGTGAGTCGTTAAAATAAGCTGGCACTGTAATAACTGCTTCGGTAACTTCTTCACCTAAAAAGTCTTCCGCTGTTTTTTTCATTTTCTTTAAAACTTCAGCAGAAACTTGTGGTGGTGCCATTTTTTCACCGCGAGCTTCAACCCATGCATCACCATTGTCAGCTTTAACGATGTTGTATGGCATAATTTTAATATCGCGTTGAACTTCTTCGTCTTCATAACGACGACCAATTAAACGTTTAATCGCAAATAAGGTGTTTTTCGGGTTAGTAACAGATTGACGCTTAGCAGGTTGGCCTACTAAAATTTCGCCGTCATCTGTGTAAGCGATAATTGAAGGCGTTGTACGATCACCTTCAGCATTTTCAATAACGCGGACGTTGTCGCCGTCTAAAACAGCAACACATGAATTTGTTGTCCCTAGGTCAATACCAATAATTTTGCCCATCTTTAGGATCTCCGTTGTCAAATAAGGATCAAATTTTATCTATGCACTGTTAATGGGGTCAGCCATCAGCTTTTCAATAGAAAAATTTAAAAAAATTTATTTTTTGTAAAAAATTGTGAAAATAAAAAAGCGAGACAGCTTATTATTGCCTCGCTTTTTTATGAGATATAAATCGTTAAGCTTCAGTATCTACTGTGGGTGCTTTTGAAACCATCACCATTGCTGGACGAATTAAGCGACCATTAAGTTCATAGCCTTTTTGCATAACCGCTGTCACCGTATTCGGCTCTACTTCGTCAGACTCATGCATAGACATTGCCTGATGCAGCTCTGGATTAAAAGGTTTACCATGCGATTCAACCTCTTTAATACCGTATTTTTCAAGTACTGAACGCATACTTTGTAATGTTAATTCAACACCCTCAGCTAATGCTCTTTGGTTTTCATCATCTTTACATATGCATTCAATAGCACGCTCAAGGTTATCTACAACAGGCAATAATTCAGCAGAAAACTTTTCTAATGCGAACTTACGCGCTTTTTCAACATCTTGTGCTGAACGACGGCGAATATTATCCACTTCAGCTTTCGCTCTGATCACGGCGTCTTTTTGATCAGCTACCGTGGCTTGAGCTGCTGCAAGCGCTAACTCTAGTTCATTAATTTTCTCTTGTTCTTCGCTCATAAATTCGTGCTCATGTTGGTGCTGTTCTTCAACTTGTTGTTCTGCTTCAGCAATAATATCTTCGGGTGATGTTTGCTGGGCATTATGCTTTTCATTTGACTCAGTTGTCATAGAAAACTCCGTAATAAATGCTAATAAATAATCTTTGCTGCTAATTATGGGGGCTTGATTTTATGATTCAAGCTTAACTTAGAAAAAAGTGATCTTTACATTATGAGAGATTACAGCGAAACTGCAATTATTAATGATAAACTTTCACTGTTTTAATTTATGGCGCATTTATATAACACCATTGGCCTTATTGGTAAGCCCAACCACCAAGGCGCGAGTACAACGTTAAAAATACTAGCTGATTATTTGCTAGCACAAAATTATCAATTGCTGATAGAGCATTCTGTTGCCAAAGCAATTGCACTTGAACAGGCTCAAGCGCATTCATTAACAGAAATAGGTGAACTAGCAGAGCTTGCTATTGTAGTAGGTGGTGATGGTTATATGCTAGGCGCAGCAAGAGTGCTTTCATGTTATGACATTGGCGTTATTGGTGTTAACCGAGGTAATTTAGGTTTTTTAACTGACTTATCACCACAAGACTTACTGACCCCTTTAGCCGAAATACTGGCAGGAAATTCTTATGCTGAACAGCGATTTTTAATTGAAGCTGAAGTTTATCGTCATGGCAAATTAAAAAGTTCAAACAGTGCGATGAATGAGGCTGTTTTACATGCGGGTAAAGTGGCTAATATGATCGAGTTTGAAGTATATATTGATAATGCATTTATGTTTAGTCAACGTTCAGACGGCTTAATTATTTCAACGCCTACAGGCTCTACCGCTTATTCTATGTCGGCAGGCGGGCCTATTTTAACGCCTAATTTAAATGCGTTATCACTGGTTCCTATGTTTCCTCATACGCTTACTAGCCGTCCAATCGTCGTTGATGGCGACAGTGAAATAAAACTGGTGCTAGCGAATGAAAACTATGAAAATCTACAAGTTAGTTGCGATGGTCATGTTATATTAGCGGTTATGCCTGGTGATGAAGTCATTATTCGAAAAAGCAAATATACACTACGTTTAATCCATCCGCTGGATCACAACTATTTTAATGTACTGAGAAGCAAACTAAATTGGGGTAATAAGCTTTATTAATTCAATAAGTTAAATTTTTTTGTATATATTTCATTCATAAAAGCTTGCAAAAAAAACAACAACTGGATAAATTAACAGTACATTTAAGTGTTAAGTTAAATTTTATTATGTTGTTAAATCTTACCATTAAAAATTTCGCCATTGTTAGACACCTTGATATTGACTGGCAAAGTGGCATGACAACAATTACGGGTGAAACGGGCGCTGGAAAGTCGATTGCGATTGATGCATTAAATTTATGTTTAGGTGAACGAGCACTAACAAACGTAGTAAGACCACAGTGTAAAAAAGCAGAGTTAACTGCAACTTTTGATATTAGTCATAACAGTGCGGCTAAAGCTTGGCTAGCCAAATATGAATTAACCCTAACAGACAACGAACAACAAAATGACTGTATTTTAAGACGTGTTGTCTCAAGTGAAGGCCGATCAAAAGCTTATATTAATGGTAGCCAAGTACCACTAACACAATTAAGAGAATTAGGTGGCTTGCTGCTGCTTATTCATGGACAGCATGATCATCAACTTATTTTAAAACCACAAGAGCAACGTCGTATGCTCGATGATTACGCCAATAATACCGTACTACGTGATGAAGTGAGCTATTACTTCAACCAATGGCAACAACTGACTAACGAATTAGAACAACTACAGCAAAATAAGCAACAGCGAGAAGCCCAAATACAACTATTACAGTATCAGGTGCAAGAATTAGACGAATTCAATTTACAGCCAGATGAGTTTGAGGCTATTGAAACAGACTATAAACGCCATAGTCATGCTCAACATTTACTTAATGAAAGTTTACAAACTATTTATTTGTTAAGTGAAAATGAGCAATTTAATATTATAAATAGTTTACAAAAAGCGGCTGAAACTATCAGTACCTTAAGTCAGGTTGACCAGCAATTAGAAAATGTTGCAACATTACTCAATGATGCCCTAATACCGCTTGAAGAAGCCACGCAAGACTTAAAACACTATCATGAACAGCTAGAGCTTGATCCTGAAGCTTTTTTAGCCCTAGAACAACGCTACTCTCAAGCCGTACAGCTGGCTAAAAAGCATCAAATAAGGCCTGAAGATTTGCCTACATTTCATCAAAAGCTCACACAAGAGCTAACCCTTATTAGCTCTGATGAAAGTCGACTCAACAATATCATTAATGAAATAGCACAAGCTAAACAACAATACTTATTGGCCGCACAAAAACTATCAAATGCTCGCCAACAAGCGGCACAAGTATTAAGCAAGCAAATCAGTGACAATATTCACGAACTAAATATGCCTCATGGCCAATTTAAAATACAAGTAACACAAAATGAAAACCAACAACCAAGCCTGTATGGCTTTGATGATATCAATTTTTTAATTAGTATGAACCCAGGACAGCCTTTAGAAGCAATGAACAAAGTTGCATCAGGCGGTGAATTATCGCGAATAGGCTTAGCAATACAAGTTATTCTCGCTGAAAAAATCATCACACCAACCCTTATTTTTGATGAAGTTGATGTGGGAATTAGTGGTTCTACAGCTGCAATGGTAGGAAAAAAACTTCAACAGCTTGGTAAAAATACTCAAGTTATTTGTGTTACTCATTTACCACAAGTAGCCAGTAAAGGAGATCAACAACTTTTTGTGACTAAACTAACCGATGGTGAGAATACTGAAACCAAAGTCGTGGAACTAAATCATCAAGGGCGAGTCAGAGAAATAGCTCGTTTACTGGCGGGCGATGCTATTACCGACTCGAGTTTAGCTAATGCAAAAGAACTTCTCGTTAGATAAATACAAATAAGCAGTAGTAAAAGCCTTTTTTAATCTGTTACTATGTCGCCCATTGTTGTTAGTCATTTATATTGGATATCGTTAATTAATGTTATATCGCGTATTACTCATTACTTTGGTATTAAGTCTTTCAGCTTGTTCAAGCTGGGTTTATCGTATCGATGTACCTCAAGGTAACTATCTTGAGCAAAAAGACATCGACAAATTACAAATAGGCATGACCAAAGAGCAAGTGAAATTTATTTTAGGTAGCCCTGTAATAATAGATACTTTTGAGAAAGACACTTGGCATTATGTTTATATTTTTAAATCAGGCCGTAATGAAAAATTTAATGCTGAAAAACGCTTTATTATTCGCTTTGAAAACAACAAAGTGGTTTCAGCTGAAGGTGATTTTGAGTTATCAGAAAACTTTAATACACCAATGGAAAATTAATGTTCACAGACAAATGATTTTTTAAAATACAAACTTTATGTATAGCCATACTCTTGATGAGGGCTATGCATAGGTTATGCTTCTGATTTTTTAGTTGTATTGCGTAATTTATTTACTCTGCCACCAGTAACTTTATCTGCTCTTCCTTCTAATTTTGCTTTTTCTGCTCGACGTTTGCGCACTTCTTTAGGATCTGCAATTAACGGCCGATAAATTTCAATTCGATCTCCATCTTCAACAGTATCAGACAGTTTAGCAACACGATTCCAGATACCTACCTTATTGGTTGACAGGTCAATTTCTTTAAAAATATTTAAAATCCCTGATTCTTGGATCGCTTGCTCAATAGTCGTTTCAGGCTTCACAGCAATGGTTATTATTTTCTGTTTAGTGGGTGTTCCGTAAACAACTTCTACTTGTAATAAATCACTCATGCTCGCCATAAACCTCTTTTGCTCTTTGTGTAAATGCCTGTACCATATTATTGGCTAAATGATTAAAAACTCGCCCAAAAGCCAGTGAAAACATTCTATTAGAAAACTCGTAATCAAGATCTAAGCTAATTTTGCACGCTTCTTCAGATAAAGCAGCTAGTGTCCAGCACCCTTCTAGTTTTTTAAAAGGGCCATCAACAAGTTTCATCATAATTTTCTCATTCGGTACTAAGGTATTCTCTGTAGTAAACCACTTTCGAATTCCTCCTTTAGCAACCAAAAGCGCTGCAACCATTTTATTGTCGTCAAAAGAAATTATTTTACTATCACAACAATCAGGTAAAAATTTAGGGTATGAAAGCACATCATTAACTAATGCATACATTTCTTCAACACTGTGCATCACTAAGGCACTACGGCTTATTGTTGGCATTCACCACCACGACTTAAACAACGAGTAAAACATTCTGCTGATACTAGCAAAATTTCACTTAAAGCTCACTGAAAAAATATTTTAGTTAAGTGATTCAAATACACGACAATGCTCCGTATAATGTAGTGATTATGGCAAAGAAAAAATCTAAAAAATCATATAGCAATACTATCGCATTAAATAAAAAAGCACGGCATGAATATACGCTTGGCGAAAAATTTGAGGCAGGTATAAGCTTACAAGGCTGGGAAGTCAAAAGTATTCGAGCAGGTAAAGTTAATATTTCAGACTGTTATGTTTTTATTAAAAACGGTGAAGCTTACTTACTCGGTGCAGAAATACAACCACTTAACGCCGCATCATCGCATGTAGTTTGTGATCCAGTGAGAGATCGTAAACTATTATTGCACAGGAAACAGTTAGACAAACTAACAGGCTTAGTTGAACGTACTGGCGTTTCATTAATTGCTACAGCCATGTACTGGAAAGCATGTTGGGTAAAATTAGAATTTTGTGTCGGTAAAGGCAAAAAATTACATGACAAACGTGCAGATATAAAAGACAGAGACTGGCAGCGTAGTAAAGAGCGTTTGTTAAAACACAATGCACGCTAGTAAGTGAATAATATTTTTGTCGATAAAAACAGCAAACATTGTTCACTTTTAACTCGCGTTGTTAATTGAACTAAAGCAAGGTAAAATGGTCTAGTTAAACAGTTGCAGTACTTTAAGCTTTAGTTAAGATAAATTGTTCTGTAAACTGATAAACAGCAAACTTGGGGCGGATTCAGGATTCGACGAGATTCACGAAACCCAAGGTGCATGCCCAGGGGCGGTTGGCCTGGTAAAAAGCCGCAAAACAATAGTTGCAAACGACGAAACGTTCGCACTAGCAGCTTAATGCTAGCCATCCTCTCGAAGTCTCGCCTATTGGCTTGAGAAGTGATGGTCACCCTAAATAGGCTAGCGAGGGAAGCTTGCTTGAGGCTGAACCGCGAAATCGTATCAAGCTCACCACAAAGAAGCCTGTCGGTTGGCGTCTAAGTGGTTAAACAAAAAACCGACTAAGCATGTAGTACCGAAGGTGTAGGCTTTTCGGACGGGGGTTCGACTCCCCCCCGCTCCACCAAATTTATGATTAATTGTACTAGTTCAGACTTTATCTGACAGTTACCCGTTTTTCTATCGGTGACTGTCAGCTTAAATGTGAGCTAGTACAATTAAATTTTTGCAGCAAGTTCTGCTGCTTGGCGAATAGCGCGCTTTGCATCAAGCTCTGCGGCAACAGCAGCACCACCAATTAAATTAACCGACATGTTGGCTGCAATAAGCGCTTGCTCTAAATCACGGTTTGGTTCTTGCCCTGCACAAATAATAATATTATCAACCTTAAGTTGTTTTTCTTCGCCGTTTACTGCAATTAACAGCCCTTGTTCATTGACTTCTTTATAGCTAACGCCCGCGATCATTTGCACGTTATTATTAACCATATTAGCACGATGTACCCAACCTGATGTTTTGCCTAGCCCTTTACCCACTTTCGTGGTTTTACGCTGTAGTAGGTAAATTTCTCGCTCGGTTATATGGCGTTTAGGTTGCTCAAGTAATGCACCTGCATGTTGATAGGCTTTGTCTACACCCCAATTTTCAAGCCAAGCATCAAGATCTTTAGTTAATGATTTTTCTTCAGCTAAATAGGTAGCAATATCAAAACCTATTCCACCTGCACCAATAATAGCAACACGTTTTCCTACAGGCTTTTTATCTCGAAGCACCTCTAGATAACTCAATACTTTATCGCTTTCAATGCCTTTTATATTAAGCTTTCTTGGTTTGATACCTGTTGCCAGTACAACTTCATCAAAACCACCTTCAATCAGTTGTTCTGCACTTTGCTGACAATTTAAATGCACAGGTATCTGGTGTAATTCAAGCTGCTTTTGGAAGTAGCGTAAAGTTTCATAAAACTCTTCTTTACCAGGAATTAACTTGGCAAAATTAAATTGCCCTCCAATTGCACTTGCTGCATCAAATATTTCAACATTATGACCACGATCGGCGGCATAAACACTAAACGCTAACCCAGCAGGTCCAGCACCAATAACCGCGATACGTTTAGCTTTAGTTACAGGAGAGAAAGTTAGTTCAGTTTCATAACACGCAGTTGGGTTAACTAAACAAGAGGCACGTTTTTGCTGAAAAACATGATCAAGACAAGCCTGATTACAGCCTATACAGGTATTGATTTCATCAGCTTTGCCTGCCGCTGCCTTTTTTACAAAATCAGGATCAGCTAAAAAAGGTCGTGCCATAGAAACCATATCTGCTTGGCCTGAAGCAAGTATTTTTTCAGCAACCTCAGGCATATTAATGCGGTTAGTGGTTACCAGAGGAATACTAACCTCTTTTTTCATACGCTCGGTAACCCAAGTAAATGCCGCACGCGGTACAGAAGTTACAATGGTTGGAACACGCGCTTCATGCCAACCAATACCAGTATTGATAATGGTTGCGCCCGCTTTTTCTACGGCTTTTGCCATGGTAACCACTTCTTCCCACGTGTTGCCACCTTCAACAAGATCAAGCATTGATAAGCGAAAAATAATAATAAAGTTTTCACCCACTCTTGCTCTTACTGTTTTAATCGTTTCAATAGCAAAACGCATACGATTTTCTAAGCTTCCACCCCATTCATCGGTACGATGGTTGGTACGAACACAGCTAAATTGGTTAATTAAATACCCTTCTGAGCCCATAATTTCAACGCCATCATAACCAGCTTGTGCTGCTAATTTAGTTGCTTTGGCATAGTCATTAATGGTGCTTTTAATTTGCCTAACCGACATCTCTTTTGGGGTAAAAGGGGTAATAGGTGACTTAATTTTACTTGGTGCAACACTAAAAGGATGATATGCATAACGACCAGTATGAAGCAGTTGTAAACAGATTTTAGTGGGGTATTTATGCACTGCATCGGTGACTTGTTTATGTTTTTTAACATGCCAAAATTTGCTTAATTCACTACCAAAGGGGGCAATACGACCACGCGCATTAGGGCTAACACCGCCCGTAACAATAAGACCAACCCCTCCTTTTGCTCTTGCCTCATAAAAAGCGGCTAATTTCGCATAACCCCCTTTTTCTTCTTCAAGCCCTGTATGCATAGAGCCCATAAGTACTCGATTACTTAAGGTAGTAAAACCTAAATCTAAAGGCGAAAGTAAATGTGGATAGGGTGTTGTTGTCATTGTCATTCTCTGCTATTGGTCAAACCAGTTTATTAAATTTACTGGCTTTTAGTATAAAACACAAGTTAATTTTGACGCCTGTCAGATTGAAAATAAAGCAAAAAAAAGCCATTGAGCTAATGACTTTTTATTTTGACCATAACTAAGCTGATATTAGGCTTCTGTTATACGCTCTATATCTGCACCTAATGCTTGTAATTTATCTTCGATATGCAGATAACCTCTATCAATGTGATAAATGCGATCTACTTGCGTACTAGTTTTAGCAACCAAACCTGCAATAACTAAACTAGCAGAGGCTCGTAAGTCTGTTGCCATAACTTGCGCACCATGTAACTGTTCTACCCCTTTAACAATCGCAGTATTGCCTTCAAGACTAATATCAGCACCCATGCGTTGTAATTCAGGTACATGCATAAATCGATTTTCAAAAATGGTTTCCGTTGTGGTAGCTATACCTTCTGCAATAACATTTAAGGTGACAAATTGGGCTTGCATATCGGTTGGAAAAGCAGGGTGTGGTGCTGTTCTGATATTAACGGCCTTAGGACGAGACTTCATTTCAAGCTCGATCCAATCATCACCTGTGGTAATTTGGGCACCCGCTTCTTGTAATTTACTTAAAACAGATTCAAGCGCGCTAGGATCGGTATTTAAGCACTTAATATGACCCTGTGTTACCGCTGCTGCCACTAAAAAAGTACCTGTTTCAATACGATCTGGCATAACTTTATGGCTACTACCCGCTAAACGCTCGACACCTTCAATGGTTAATGTATCACTACCTGCACCTGTTATTTTTGCGCCCATACCATTTAAGCAATTAGCTAAATCAACAATCTCAGGTTCGCGCGCTGCATTTTCAATAACAGTTACTCCATTAGCTAATGCAGCAGCCATCATTAAATTTTCAGTGCCCGTAACACTGACGGTATCCATAAAAATATTTGCGCCTTGCAAACGCCCAGAGTGACGCGCAATAATATAGCCATTTTCAACGTCTATATCAGCACCCATTAATTTCAAACCATGAATATGCAAGTTTACAGGGCGAGCACCTATAGCACAGCCACCAGGTAATGAAACCTCTGCGTGTCCCATTCTTGCTAATAAAGGCCCTAGCACTAAAATTGAGGCTCGCATCGTTTTAACTAAATCGTATGGCGCTCGACAATTGTCAATCGTACTTGCATCAATTGTAAGACTGTCTTCACTTAGCCATTGAATTTTAGCACCTAGCTGCGTTAACAGTTTAACGGTGGTTAAAATATCATTTAGCTTAGGTACGTTATGAAAAGTAATTGGGGTTTCAGACAAAAGTGCCGACATTAATATAGGTAAGGCTGCATTTTTTGCACCTGAAATAATAACGTCACCTTTAAGTTGATTACCACCTGAAATTTTAAATGCGTCCAAAATAGATTACTTACTCGTTGAATAAAAAAGCGGTTAAAGAGTATTACATGGATAAATTGTTCGTGCAGCTTTTTATTGTATTTGCCACGTAAATTAATATTATCGATGCCAAAAGAGCTCTATAAATTAAATAATTTATCGCGTTGCCATTGCTCTTTAGTAAACGTTTTAATCGTAACTGCGTGAATTTTATTTTCACTGATTGCTTGCGCTAAAGGAGCATAAACAACTTGCTGCCTTTTTACGCGACTTAACTCAGCAAACATGTCTGCAACGGCAATCACTTTGCATTGTGAGCCATCAAACGTAACATGCAGCTCATCAAGCTCTAAAGCGTCATTGATTAACTTTTCAATATCACTAACTTCCAAGAATTTCTCCTTATTTTTAAAAGCGCTATTTTATAGGTAAAAAGCTTTTAACACCACTTAATGTCGCCAGCTTAATTAATTGCTCTGGCATATTAATAAATTGCAGTGCTTTTTGGCGGCAGTTTGCTTGTTCAAATATTTTGCATACCCAAGCCAACCCCGCAGTATCTACGCGTTTTAACCCTGAAAAATCAATTTCTATGGTCTCTAGTGCAAAAATCTGTTTAAGCTGTGATTTTGATATTAAAGGTACTGATTTTCGGGTTAATTCCCCTTCAATATAACAACGTTGCTCTTTCAATATTAAGTTAATAATTGCCACTAGCTTTTTTGCTCTTTATCTTGCTTGCTACTTTGTTGGTTGTTGTTATCTAGCACAATATCGCGTTCTGCTTTTTCTTGTAAAATTTTACCAACATAGGTTAAGCCTTTCTGACGAATAATACTGCTTAATTCAGCTTGTTTACTATCAAGTAAGCTAATACCTTCAACAACCATGTCAAACGCTTTCCATTGATTAGTTTTTCTATTTTTACGCACTTTAAACGCAATATTAATCGGGTCTCGTCCTGGCTCAATAATCGTAGTATTAATAGCGAGTATTTTCTTACTACGGAAGTCTTTAGGCTCTTCAAATAACACTTTTTGTTTTTTATAACGAGTAAACACTTGTGCATACTGCGTTACTAAGTAATTTCTAAATATTTTTACAAAAGCCGCTCTTTCTGCTTTAGTGGTATGTTTAAAGTTACTACTGCCAATAACTTTAAATGCTGCATACTTATAATCTATATAAGGTAGCAGTTCTTCTCGCACAATCGTTTTTAAAATATTAGGATCTTTTTGTATTTGCGCCTGTTCACGAGCAAATCGATTAAAAGTGATCTCAGCCACTTCCCTGATCATTAAATAGGGGTTATCTTTATCTATTTTTGAAGCATTGGCAGCAAAAACTGAACTAAATACAATTAAACTAATAAATATTTTTACCATAATATTTTTCATTATTAATACTCTTTAATCATTTCCTTGGCTAAATAAAAATTGTCCTATTAATTCTTCTAACACAAGCGCAGGTTTAGTATCTTCTATAAAGTCACCTGGTTGTAAAATATCAACTGATTCATCCATAAAGCCAGGTTGTAAGCCAACATATTGCTCACCTAGTAAGCCTGCAGTTAAAATTGAAACCGATGTTGCATCTGAAAAATTATTGTATTTTTTATTAATTGTTAACGTAACCACTGGCGTATAGTCATTTTCATCTAGCGTGATCGCTGAAATACGCCCTACAACAACCCCACCCACCTTAATAGGTGAACGTACTTTTAAACCACCAATATTTGAAAATTTAGCATATAGATCATAGGTTTCACCATCACCTGAAATACCTGTTTTGGCGACTTTATAAGATAGCATTAGTAATGCTGCAATACCCAATGCAACAAAAAAACCTACCATTAATTCTATTTTTTTAGACATCATGCCTCTATAAACCTTAAAATTTAACTAGTTAGTAAACATTAGTGCAGTTAATACGAAATCTAACCCCAAAACTAATAATGACGATTGTACTACTGTAGCGGTTGTTGCTCGACTGATTCCTTCAGATGTTGGTACACAATCGTAACCTTTATGTACTGAAATCCAGGTGATCACAAAAGCAAACACCAAGCTTTTAATAACGCCATTTACAATATCTTTTTGAAAATCAACTTGGTTTTGCATTACAGACCAAAATGTTCCGGCATCAAGCCCTAACCAATCAACGCCAACTAAGTGAGCACCTAAAATCCCCACCGCTGAAAAAATAGCCGCTAGTAATGGCATACTCACCATACCAGCCCAAAAACGTGGCACTATCACTCGACGTAGCGGGTCAACAGCCATCATTTCCATACTAGAAAGCTGCTCAGTTGCTTTCATCAAACCTATTTCAGCGGTTAAGGCAGAACCTGCACGACCAGCAAAAAGCAATGCGGCAACAACAGGGCCTAATTCTCGTAATAAAGATAAAGCGACCATAGGCCCAAGACTCGCCTCGGCACCATAACTAACTAAAATAGTATAGCCTTGTAGCGCTAAGACCATGCCAATAAACAAGCCTGAGACAATAATAATAATTAACGACAACACCCCAACGGCATAAAGTTGCTTAACAAAAAGTGGAAAACCCTTTTTTGGGTTTGGAATATGGAATAAGGCAGAGAAGAGTAAAAGGCTCGCTCGTCCTAATCCCGCAACAAGTGCTAGGGTGTTTCTTCCTAACTGTGCAATAGTATCTACTGTTGCAGAGATCATAAACATTGCCCCTTACCTAATAATTCATCACGATAAGGTTTAGCTGGATAATGAAAAGCCACAGGCCCGTCAGCTTCACCTTGCACAAATTGCTGTACCAAGGGTGAAGTTTGTTGTGAGATTTCAGTCGGTGTACCCTGCCCTATAATTTTTTTGTCGGCAATAATATAAATATAATCAGCAATACTCATAACTTCAGGTACATCATGAGAAACGACAACAGAGGTAAGTCCAAGTGTTTCACTCAATGACTTAATTAAGCGTACAATAACCCCCATAGAAATAGGATCTTGCCCCGCAAAAGGTTCATCATACAAGATTAATTCTGGATCAAGTGCAATTGCACGAGCTAATGCAGCTCTACGAGCCATACCTCCAGATAATTCACTAGGATATAAATGACGAGCACCACGTAAACCAACCACTTCAAGTTTCATTAACACCATTTTTTCAATAATGTCTTCACTTAAACGGCTGTGTTCGCGAATAGGAAAAGCAATATTGTCATAAACCGTCATTTCGCTAAAAAGAGCACCACTTTGAAAAAGCATGCTCATACGTTTACGAATTTGATAAAGCGCATTACGAGATAAACGCGGAATGTCTTGATTATCAAAAAGAATTTTTCCTGATTCGGGTTTTAATTGACCACCAATTAAGCGAAGTAAGGTTGTTTTACCGATACCACTTGGCCCCATAATGGCAGTAACCTTACCTTTAGGGATCGACAAACTAATATCATCATAAATCACCCGTTCATCACGTTTAAATGTTATATTTTGGATATCAACAAGAATATCTGACATATAGTGTAATTTGCCTTAAATGCGCTTTATATGGTTCATATACATAAATTTATGTACTTGTTAACAATCACCTGAGTACAAAGCTAGCACTTAATATCATGAAACAAGTATTTATAAGAAAGAGTAAAACAGGCTAATTTTACCTTAGCTAATATAAATCTTCATTAGAAAATCGTAAGAAAATGTATAATTTCGTCAAAAAAACTGAGACCCTCAACTTTTACATAAAATAACAGCTTTCACTTTTTCAACCGCATATACTAAAATAGGGCTTTTAGCTCAATCTATAAACCCAAACGGGTTATTTAATCGTTTTCCTAATATTATTTTAAATACTTTGGGGCAAATCCCTTTTATTTTCATGTCTAAACAGCGACAATTCAGCACTTAAACTTGGAGTTTTTAATGTTAGTTCATATTGTTATTCTTTTAATTGCTTTAGTTATACTCGTTTGGAGTGCTGATAAATTTGTTGTGGGCGCATCTTCTATCGCTCGTAACATGGGTGTGTCTCCTATGATTATCGGTTTAACGATTGTTGCAATGGGTTCTTCTGCACCTGAAATGATGGTAGCAGCAGCGGCTTCCTTACAAGGAAACCCCAACACCGCAATAGGTAATGCCATTGGTTCAAATATTACTAACATTGCCTTAGTATTAGGAATAACAGTACTTATTAAGCCATTGATTGTTTCTTCATCAACTATTAAACAAGAACTACCATTAATTTTACTTTTTACTGCCTTGGCTTATTGGATACTGGCAGATAATCAATTTACCTTTTTAGAAGGTGCGCTATTAATGTTGGGCTTTTTTGCCTTTATTGCCAGTTTATTATATCGCGCTATTAAGCAGAAAAAACAAAATGCCATAATTGATGACCCAATGATCCTTGAAGCAGAACAAGAGGTACCAGAACCAGTAAATAATTTAAAAGCAATATTTTGGCTTGTTTCTGGTATTATTTTACTGGTTGGTAGCGCACACTATTTGGTTGAATCAGCCGTATTTATTGCCCAAGCTTACGGTATCAGTGATCTAGTTATTGGGTTAACGGTTATCGCAGTTGGTACTAGCTTACCCGAGCTTGCAGCCAGCGTTGCGAGTATCATCAAAAAAGAAGATGATCTGGCTTTAGGCAATATTATTGGCTCAAATATTTTTAATATTCTTGCCGTATTACCTTTTGCGGGCTTACTTGCTCCGGGGGTAATAGATCCTAATGCGGGATCTCGTGATGCCCCTATAATGATCGCAATAACTTTACTATTATTTTTATTATGTTTTAGTCGTAAACGGGGATTTTTCCGAATAACAAGATTAAAAGGGCTACTTTTATTATTTTGTTATGTCGGCTACCAAGTATTACTTTTTAATCAATCTACTATTGCATAGGCTAGCACTTAGTATGAAAAATTTTAAACAGCTCGCTAAGCAAGTTATTTCTATTGAACAGCAAGCTATTTCAGAACTACAACAATTTATTGATGATAATTTTGCGCAAGCTTGCCAACTTATGCTTAGCTGCAAAGGGCGCGTTATTGTTATTGGCATGGGAAAATCTGGCCATATTGGTGGAAAAATTGCCGCTACTTTAGCCAGTACGGGCACGCCCGCCTTTTTCGTGCATCCTGGTGAAGCAAGTCATGGTGATTTGGGGATGATCACCGCAGATGATGTTGTGTTAGCGATTTCAAATTCAGGAGAAACCGCTGAAGTTGTGGCAATTATTCCGGTTATAAAACGCATTGGGGCAAAATTAGTGTCAATGACCAGCAATACTCAATCGACATTAGCCAAACTCAGTAATACACATATTTGTATTCAAGTTTCTCAAGAAGCTTGCCCGCTAGGTTTAGCCCCCACATCAAGTACTACAGCAACACTGGTTATGGGCGATGCCATTGCAGTAGCTCTGTTAAATGCCCGAGGTTTCACCGCAGACGATTTTGCCTTGTCGCATCCCGGTGGTAGTTTAGGTAAGCGTTTATTATTGCGTTTAAAAGACATTATGCACAGTGGTGAGCAATTACCTTTAGTGAAAAATAATGCCTTAATTAAAGAAGCCTTAGTAGAAATGTCGCAAAAAGGCTTAGGTATGACTGCGGTCACCAATGAACAAGGTAAATTAGTAGGATTATTTACTGACGGTGATTTACGCCGCATACTCGAAGCAAAAGTTGATATTCACCAAGAAAACATTGCCTCTGTCATGACCCAAAACCCTATAACTTGCTATGCTGACACCCTCGCGGCTGAAGCACTCAATATTATGGAAGATAAAAAAATCAATGGCTTAATTATTGTTAATGATGATAATACCCCTATTGGCGCAATGAATATGCAAGATTTACTTAAATCTGGGGTTTTATAAGATGACAACAACAGCCACATTATATGGAAAAATTAGCCCTAAGCTCGCCGAAGCATTACAAGCAATAAAACTCTTAGTTTGCGACATTGATGGTGTTTTTTCTGATGGTCGTATCTACTTAGGGAATCATGGCGAAGAATTAAAAGCATTTCACACAAAAGACGGCTTTGGTGTTAAAGCTCTGATTGCAAGTGGTGTTAATGTTGCGGTGATCACAGGTAGGCAATCCTCTATTGTGCAAAATCGTATGCAAGCTTTGAATGTTACCGATATTATTCAAGGACAAGAAGACAAACTACCAGCGCTCACAACATTAGCGCAACAATATCAACTGCAAGCACAACAAATTGCTTATATTGGTGATGATATCCCTGATCTTGCTTGTATTAATTATGCTGGGGTTGGGGTTGCCGTGCAAGATGCTCACCCCATTATTTGCCAACAGGCTGATTATATCACCACCATCAATGGGGGTTTTGGTGCAGTAAGAGAAATATGCGATATAATTATGCAAGTTCAAAATACGCTTCATAAAGCATCAGGCGCTAGCATATGAACCGACTCTATAGTTTAGCTTTATTTGTACTTTTTTTATGCTTTGTTACCTATAGCGTAATAGAATGGCGCAGTGCTCAACAAGGGCAAACTGATATGGTTGAACGCCAGCTCGAGCCTGACTTTATTGCAGAAACCTTATCAAGTGCTATCTATAATGAAAAGGGGCAACTCTCTCATATTATTGATGCACAACGCATGGAGCACTTTTCAACGCTTGAATTTACACACTTTGAATACCCAGAATACACGCTATACCCTAAAAATAGCAGTAAACCTTGGAAACTAAGTGCAAATGAAGCAACACTTTATAGCAATAACAGGGTAATATTAGAAAGCCGCGTTCGCTTAGTTGCTGCAGACGATGATAGTTTGATCCAAGAGATAAATTGTAAATATTTGGAACTTGACCTCAATACCAATATCATAAGCTCTGATCAAACTATTTTGATCCAAGGCAAAGACTTTACCATGTATGGCTCAGGCCTAATTGTTGATTTAAATACTACACAGATGACCTTAACAGAACATGTACAAACAATTTACAAAAAAAATCCGAGTTAATTTATTATTAAGCAGTCTTATTTTGCTACCTTTGAATGTGGCTTATAGTGCTATTGTCGATTTAGATCAGCAAATTGTTATTAAAGCAAAGCGACAAGCCAGCGATCTTAAAAACAAAATAGCCAGCTATTTAGATGATGTAGTGATCACACAAGGTTCATTATCAATTCATGCCGACGTAGTACAAGTGATCAGCCAAGCTAACAGCGATAATAAAATTTATATTGCACGTGGCAAACCAGCCGTATTCAGACAGTTGCTCGATGATGGGCAACCTATTCACCTGAAAGCAAATGAAATTAAATATGAACCAGCCACGCATACTATTACAATTTCAGGCAACGCCTCGGTTAGCCAAGAAGGCAGCTTAGTAAGCGGCAATCAAATTATTTATAACACCCTAACAGAGCAGTTAACCGCTGAAAGCAATACTGATGATACAGTAACCACCATATTGCAGCCACAGAACAAACTTAAAAATAACCCGCAAGAAAATAACTAACCATGACAGATGTTAAATTAATTGCCCAAGGGCTTGCCAAATCTTACAAAGGGCGACGCGTAGTTAAAAATGTTAGCTTACAAGTTAATGCTGGGCAAATTGTTGGTTTACTTGGCCCTAATGGCGCGGGTAAAACCACCTCTTTTTACATGATAGTAGGCCTTGTTCCTAGTGACGATGGTGAAATAATACTCAATGGTGAAAACTTAACGATTGAACCTATGCACGAACGCGCCCGCAAAGGCATTGGTTATTTACCACAAGAAGCTTCTATTTTTAGAAAATTAAGCGTTTACGACAATATTATGGCTATTTTACAAACGCGAAAAAATCTTTCTGAAATTGACCGCGAAGAAAAGCTAGAACAACTTCTTGAAGAATTTAATATTAGCCATATTAAAAGTAATCTCGGCATGAGCCTGTCGGGTGGTGAGCGCCGACGAGTAGAAATCGCCAGAGCCCTTGCTGCTGATCCAAAATTTATTTTACTCGACGAACCCTTTGCCGGTGTTGACCCGATTTCAGTTGGTGATATAAAAAAGATTATTCTACACTTAAAGCAAAGAGGGATTGGTATTTTAATAACTGATCACAATGTTAGAGAAACGCTTGATGTATGTGAACATGCTTATATTGTGAGTCATGGTGAATTAATCGCCGAAGGCAATGCAGATCAAATTCTTGCCAACAAACAAGTAAGAGACGTGTACCTAGGAGAACAATTTACGTTATAGTTAATCTAAAAGTGAGCTGACCTATTTTTTGGTCAACACGCTTGTAAATAAATAAAATGACTCCATACATAACATATAAATAACAGGAAAAATAATAAGCTAAATGCGCCCTACTCTTCAGCTCCGAATTGGACAAAGTTTAACAATGACTCCTCAGCTACAACAGGCAATTAAACTGTTGCAGCTTTCTACGTTAGATCTTCAACAAGAAATACAAGAAAACTTAGAGAGTAATCCACTACTAGAGCTTGATGAAAACCAAAATACTGATAACGAATCAACAATGGATCAGCTTGAAAAAGCTTTTTCAGCAAATGCCGAAGATAACAGTACTCAACTCGATGGCAGCGAAGACGCTACACCAACGAGCGATGAAATAAGCACAACCGAAGTTATCGAAAAAAATGATATACCTGAAGAATTGAGTGTCGATACCACTTGGGAAGAATCTTACAGCGCAGGTACTTCAAATACTGGAGCCGTTGCCCCAAGTGACGATACGGTTTACCAAGGTGAAACCACCGAATCAATTCAAGATCATTTACGCTGGCAAATGGAGTTAACCCCTTTTAGTGAAACCGACAAAACCATTGCCACTGCAATCATAGAAGCGGTCGATGATGCTGGCTATTTAACCGTAACCAGTGAAGATATTTTAGAAAGCTTAGGTGATGATGAAGTTGAACTTGATGAGGTAGAAGCCGTACTTAAACGAATTAATATGTTTGATCCTATTGGTGTTGCGGCACGTTCTATTCCAGAATGTTTATTAATTCAGTTAAACCAGTTTGATGAAAAAACACCTTGGCTGAAAGAAGCAAAAATGATCATTGGCGACTACATTGATTTACTAGGTAACCGCGATTATCGACAATTAATGCGTAAAACACGTTTAAAAGAAGACCAATTACGTGAAGTAATGCGTTTAATTCAATCACTTAACCCTCGTCCAGGTGATGCTGTTATTAAAAGTGATGATCAATACATTATTCCCGATGTCTCGGTTGAAAAAAGAAATGGTCGCTGGGTTGTGGAACTAAACCCCGATACAGCAC